>NZ_UGHR01000004.1:0-328727 GCF_900451195.1 Iodobacter fluviatilis | reverse complement strand
AATGATGCCGCAATGAAAAAAATCAGTACCCAATATAAACTGCTGTCTCTCCAAAAGTAATGACTACTAACTGTTAAGCCAATACTAACGAAAACAAAAAACAAAAATAAAATGACAACAACACTAACCAAGTAAGTTTTGATTACGACATTCAATTTATTCTTTATAGAAGCTACTCTAGCAAGAGCAATCTGCCTAGGACAAATGACAGATGCTCCTAAGTCTAATAAATTTATGAATGGTATTGAAGCAACCATTAAAAACCAAATCTCAAGATCACTTGTATTTAAATATTTAACCGCAAATCTAGACAAATAAATACTTGCTATGACAGCTGACACTGCTGATAACAAAGTGATCAGCATATTGAGAATATATCTCAGCATCAGAAACTCTCAAAAGCTAGTAATTCTTCTGGAGTTCCAAGAATATCAATATTTTCTACACAATCCAAAACAAATTTTCTCCCTCGTGATATTAAATCATTATACATGGGAGCGATGTACAGCTCATTGCTATCTGTAATATTATTATCTAGGCGATATTGCGCAGCATCCAGAAAGTCCATTGGTCTCTTAAAATGATATAAACCGGTTAGTGCATTATTTGAAATCACAACTTTTTCTGCCGTCTCAGTGACGAATCCATCAATTTCTTTCGCAAAACTAAATCTTTGCTCAGTTGAGAAAAATGAACCAATGACGCCATCATGACCTTTATCAAGCAACTTATTCTTTAAGCTAGTTGATTCAAATTTTGTATCAATATTAAAGATAAGAAGTTCCTCTTCTTTAATAATAAAATCCGATGCTTTTAAAACAGTTTCAGCTTGCCCTCTTGTAACCTCTTCTAATAAAATATACTGGATATCAAATTGTAGATGCTTATATTTAGAATTAATAAATTTAACAACGCCTAAATTTTCATCGTGCTCTTTTAAAGCAATAAATATTAGATTTGTACATAAATCTAATGGCAAAGAATCTATAGACCACTCAAGCAACGACTTGCCTTTTGTTTCAATTTTCCACTTGGGTTGCAAATACCCTGCACTCCTAAATCTAGAGCCCATACCAGCCATAGGAATTACAAAGTTCATAGCTCCCCCTTTATTGCCTCATTATAAGTTGGTAAATTACTTCCTGAGCCGTCAATTTCTGACCAAGATGAGAACCTGAATGCGTTATCATCTATATACACTTGAGCCCATGGTTTTCCAAAGTGTAACTCATCATATGGAATGTCATATCTAGTTAACCAGTCCATGGTTATTTGACCAATCTTAGCAATAACTAAGCCAGTATTTCCGCTACACGTTTTCATATGGCGTGCCGTATTAATAATAATATAGTGACCAGCTTCTTTTAACTCTCGTATTTTCTCTGTGGCCCCATCAATAGGCATTACATCAGAATAACTTTGCCCTTTTTTCTTAATCTCGCAAATTACACCATCTAAATCAAAACAAATTCTCATACTCCCCCCTTAAACATAAATTTACAATATATAGACCATGAACATACAGTGCGGCCTGCCTTTTGATATCATCTGCATGTAATGGCGGCATTGATAAAAACAAAGTCCCCATAATTAATAGTACATCATGCCAGTCCACCCCCATTTCTCTTGCTATTTTTTCTGTTTGCTTAACAAGGGTATTATAATTATCTCGAGGTGGGATGTTTAACTCAACATCTAAGCCAATTACGTCAAAAGTGAATAAATTAGAAATAAGATAATCATACTGTCCGACCGTCGAATGAGCTAATTTAGCTAAATCGTACTTCCTATCCCCATAAATACCTATACAAGCCTCTCCAAAGGAACCTCTAGCATCAATTAGTCGAATAATTCCCGAGTATGGGTCATATAGCATGTTATTAAAACAAAGATCTCCATGCATAATACAAAAATCAGACAGCTTATAGACCTTCCTTAGTTCATCTTCCAATTTGTTTTTTATCAAATTATAGCCATATACATCAACACCATTTACAGAAATATTATCTGCCATAAAAAGATGTGCATATTTGGATTTGGACTGCTCGAGAAGTTTAATTCTTGAGTTAAGTTTCCCATAATAAAAATCAAAAGAAGCAGACTCACCAAGCTGATACTTGTGCTCTCCAAATTTGCGAAAAACATATGAGATAGCAGTGAAACACTTATTCCATTGTTCGCTACTTAAATCCCAAAACAACATCAACTCTGCCAATGTTGGGTATGCATAATATTCCATTGACGCATATGCAACGCCTTCCTTTTCTACTACTTTGCTTAATAACCGAGGAAAAAAAATAGATACCTCTTCAGGAAGCATGTTTATATAATTAATTTCCTGATTAAACTTCTCAATATTTGTTGATCCCTTCTTTAATATCCCTGAAAAGGGTTCAATATGCACCTGATTAAAACTTCGACTAGAAATCAACTTAGTCTTAGCATCTGCATAGTTTATTTCATGGCCAACATCAATCCATGAGTCATGGACATACTCCAAGGGGCACAATCTGTGTAACTCTTCAACAACGCTAAGTAAATCATTGCTTAGTTCTTGGTCAAAAACGAGTTTTAAAACATTACCATTGCAACGAAAGACACCTGTGAATGGAGAGGAGTTTATTGAGGCAGACTCTTTGTATATAAATTTAACATTAGCTTCCTCAACAAGAACCGAAGACCAGCTATTCGATGATCGCTTAGTATGATCTAGAATAACCTGGTGGGCAGCAGGAAATACAACTGGTATTGTTGTTGAAATATTTACAATAATATCATAACACTCTACACCCACGTATTTATGAGCAATTCTTAATGTCTCAACCACAGATTTACTATTAACACCTAACAATTCTAAGTCATTACTAAATCCAATCAATTCATGACGCACATCGTCAATATCCGATTCATTTACAACCAAAACAATTCTAGAAACTTTACCTTTATAAAAATTTATAATTTGCGACGCTGCTGAATGCAATCCAACAGGCAATAAAGCAGGGGATTTAAATTTCGCTTTTAAATGCGGTAATTTATTTTTCAAACTCCCTGCAGCCAAAATCACTAAAATTGGATTTTCCATTTAACACTCAAAAGATAAAAACTGTGATTAAAACTCAGCGTCACTAAATAACTTACCAAGCTTATCCTTGGTCGATAATTGCACTTGATCTGAACATGGCCAATCAATATTTAGTTCCGGATCATTCCATAACATTGATCGCTCAAACTCCTGAAACCAATAATCTGTTGTTTTATATAAAAACTCTGCCATATCCGATACCACCACAAAGCCATGAGCAAAGCCTTCTGGTATCCATAACTGGCGTTTGTTCTCCGCACTCAGTGTAACGCCCACCCATTTACCAAAAGTAGGCGAGGATTTACGGATATCTACGGCTACATCGTAGACCTCCCCCATGGTGCAGCGTACCAGCTTGCCCTGTGGGTGCTGAACTTGGTAATGCAAACCACGTAATACGCCTTTTACTGAGCGGGAATGATTGTCCTGCACAAATTCAACTTTACGGCCAATTGCAGCTTCAAATTTGGTGTGGTTAAAGCTTTCATAAAAGAAACCGCGCTCGTCTCCGAAAACTTGCGGCTCAATTATTTTCACATCGGCGATTTCGGTATCTATGATTTTCATATTGCACTTTTTAAGCCAAAGATGGGCGTATCACCTCTTCGGCTTTTATTCCTATATAAGAATGATTTTCTTTATCGATAAAAAAGCGATCAGTACAAACGGCTGGCTAGTAAAGCACGCTTGCTACAAAAAATCATCAGAATGTTTTGTCTTTTAGCATGTTCAATAAGTACTGGCCATAAGCGTTTTTCTTTAAGGGTTGAGCTAGTTTCTCTATCTGTACGGCATCTATCCAGCCAGAGCGGTAGGCGATTTCTTCCGGGCAGCATACTTTTAAGCCCTGGCGCGATTCAATGGTCTGGATAAACTGACTGGCTTCCAGCAGGGATTCATGGGTACCTGTATCCAGCCAGGCGTAGCCACGGCCCATGGTTTGTACGTCCAGCTCGCCCATAGCGAGGTAGGCGGCGTTTACATCGGTAATCTCTAGTTCACCGCGAGGGGATGGCTTAATCGCCTTGGCAATTTCTACCACACGGTTGTCGTAGAAATAAAGGCCTGTTACGGCATAATTTGATTTGGGTTTTACTGGTTTTTCTTCTAGGCTGACGGCTTTGCCCTGCTCATCAAACTCTACTACACCGTAGCGCTCAGGATCAGTAACACGATAGGCAAAGACACTGGCACCACTGGTTTTAGCCGATGCATCTTGCAATAAGCCAGCAAAATCGTGGCCGTAATAGATATTGTCACCCAGCACTAGGGCGCAATTGTCTTTGCCAATAAATTCTTCGCCAATGATAAAGGCTTGGGCAAGGCCATCTGGGCTGGCTTGCACGGCATATTGTAAATTAATGCCCCACTGGCTGCCGTCGCCCAGCAATTGTTCAAAGCGCGGGGTGTCTTGCGGGGTGGATATAATCAAAATCTCTTTTATCCCCGCCAGTAGCAGAGTACAGAGTGGATAGTAGATCATTGGCTTATCGTAGATAGGCAGCAACTGCTTACTAACGGCCAGTGTGGCGGGGTAGAGGCGTGTGCCGCTGCCACCTGCCAAGATAATGCCTTTACGGTTTGATGCGGAGGGATTAGCAGCAGTCATATTGATCTCGCTTGTCTATATTTGGCGGCTTGTACCGCTAAACAATCTGTTATTTCACACTTTAGCGGCCTGCGTTTTGCAGGCGTAATAGCTGTATTATTTATTGCTCAGCAGAGTCATGACCTGCGTAACGCCCTTCTGCCAATGCGGCATATAAAGCCCAAATGCGGCTTGTAGCTTTTCTGTACTTAGCTGCGAATTTGCAGGCCTTGCTGCGGGCAGGGGGTAGGCGCTAGTCGGGATAGGCAGGATTTGTGCGGCTTTAATCGGTACACCAGCAGATTTTGCCAGCTCAACTACGCTCTGCGCATAACCATGCCACGTGGTGCTTCCTCCTGCGACCAGATGATAGGTGCCATATAAATCACAGGATTTTGATTCGGCAACTGATTCGGTCTGTAAAACCTGGCGAATCGCATGCCCAGTCACATCGGCTAATAAGCTTGCCGCTGTTGGTGCGCCATGTTGGTCGGCGATAATTTTTAGCTCTTCACGCTCGCCTGCGAGGCGCAGGATGGTTTTTAAAAAATTACCGCCATGCGCGCCAAACACCCAGCTGGTTCTGAAGATCAGATGCCGTGGATTTGCTGCCGCTATTGCCAGCTCACCAGCCAGCTTGGTCTTGCCATAGACCGACTGCGGGTTTGGCGTATCAGTTTCGCTATACCAACCGTCTTTTGTTCCATCAAATACATAATCAGTAGAGTAATGCACCAGTAGCGCGCCAATTTTGGCAGCTTCCTCTGCCAACACTTGCGGAGCGATAGTATTGATGGCTTGCGCCAGCTCAGGCTCGCTTTCAGCCTTATCGACCGCGGTATGCGCTGCTGGGTTCACAATCACATGCGGCTGTATTCTGGCAACCAGCGCACAGATCGCATCCGGATCGCTTAAATCACAGTCTTCACGATCAACCGCTATCACAGAGCCAAGCACTGCAAGACTACGCTGCAGCTCGAACCCCAGCTGGCCGTTTTTGCCGGTGACGAGAATACGCAATGGCAAGGGTAAAGAATAAGTTTTTGTCATATTTTGGCGCTACTGCTTGCATAATGCTGGAATATTGGGAGCGCGGATCAGGCCCTCATGCCTAGGCCCGATACGTGCCCCTCCAACTTAAGAATACTGCTGTTCAATCCAGTTTTGATACGCGCCGGATGTTACATTCTGCACCCAATCCTGATGAGTCAGATACCAATCAACCGTTTTAGCAATACCGGTTTCAAAAGTCTCTGCAGGCTTCCAGCCAAGCTCTCGCTCCAGCTTACCCGCATCAATAGCGTAACGCTTATCATGGCCAGGGCGGTCTGTTACATAGGTGATTTGCTCAGCATAAGCCTTGCCATCGCTGCGTGGCTGACGATCGTCCAGCATCTGGCAAATAGTGTGCACTACATCCAGATTCGGCTTTTCATTCCAGCCGCCCACATTATAAGTTTCACCAACCACACCGGCTTCCAATACGCGGCGGATGGCGCTGCAATGGTCTTTTACATACAGCCAGTCACGGATTTGCTGGCCATCGCCATAAATAGGCAGGGCTTTGCCAGCGAGTGCATTCAAAATCACCAGCGGTATCAGTTTTTCCGGAAAATGATATGGGCCGTAATTATTTGAACAATTAGTAGTTAATACCGGCAGGCCATAGGTATGGTGCCATGCTCGAACCAGATGATCAGATGCGGCTTTCGATGCGGAATACGGGCTGTTAGGCTCGTAAGTCTTGGTCTCGGTAAAGGCAGGATCATCGCTGGCTAAAGAACCATAGACTTCATCTGTCGATACATGCAAAAAGCGAAATGCCACTTTAGCTTCTACTGCTAAATCAGTCCAATAGCCGCGCACGCTTTCAAGCAAATTAAACGTGCCCACCACATTGGTCTGGATAAATTCACCTGGCCCACTGATTGAGCGATCCACATGCGACTCAGCCGCAAAGTTAATCACGGCGCGCGGCTGATATTTAGCCAGTAATTCATTGATAAGTGCTTTATCGCCAATATCTGCACGCACAAAAATATGCCTTGCATCGTCTTTTAGTGATGCCAGCGTATCCAAATTACCTGCATAGGTCAGCTTATCCACATTAATCACGGGCTCATCCGACTGGGCCAGCCAATCCAATACAAAATTACCGCCAATAAAGCCTGCACCACCCGTAACTAAAATCATGCTACGCCCTTCCATGTATTCTTTAATAAATCCAGACGTTGTTTTTGCTCCGGATTTGTACCCATTTTATTAAATGCTTCTAAAATAAAGCTCGCCAGAAAAGCTAGGAAGAATCCTGCAAATAAGGCCAATATAATCAAGATGGCGCGCTTAGGCTTAGCTTTTCTTTCCGGCGCAATAGCGCTGTCTAATACCTGAATATTTGCACCATCTTTAGCTTCGTCTAATTTAGCAATTTCATATTGCTTAGACATCAGTTCAAAGAGCGTTTCTTGGTATTTTACGTCGCGCATTTTGCGGATGTAATCGAGACCAATTCCCGGCGCTTTGCTCTTGGCAATGAGTACATCTTCGTTTTCTTCCCCGCCCTTACTCATATCCGCCAGCTGGGTTTGCAAACTATCCAGCTCTGCCTTGGCTCTTTGTAATTCCGGATTATTTTCGGTCGCAAAGTTACGCATGGCGTTGATTTGCACCTGTTTGGCGGATACTTTGGCGCGTAAGCCAGCCAAGGCCTCAATCGCCACCTTGCCTTGCTCATTCAGCTGCAGCACGCCGGTTTTTTCTTGCAACTGTCTTAAAGCGACTTCGGCTTCAGCCAGCTCTTTTTTAGCCGTTACAATCTGACCTTCAAAAAACTGACGGCGCTGAGCAGCTTCTGTTACGGCCAAAACCTTGCTTAACAAACGCAACTCTTCTACATAAGCATTGGCAAGGGCAGCAGCGAGTTTTGGGTCTTTATCTTCTACGGCAATCGAGATCAAGCCATCTTTACCCGTAGCAATCTTGCTGCTGTTTTCCAAAGTAAGCAGAGCATCCCCCTTGGTTTTGGCCTCATACACCGATTGCAACTTAAAACGCTCTATCAGCTTTTCTTCCAGACGGCGGCTTTGCATCATGGCGATATAGATATCATTTGGACTTTTCATACCCAAAGCCGCACCAGCGCCCCCCGCCAAGCCACCCAATGATGCCAGCATGGCAGATGCAGAAGACTGCTGTTGCTGCGGCGGCAAAATAGTGGTTTTTGCTTCAAAGATGGGCGTAGCGACTAAGCCATACACTAAAGCCAAAATACCAAATACAAGAGGCAGACCAAAAATCAGTTTCTTATGCTTAGCCAGCACAATAAGTAAATCGATCAGGCTGATTTCATCATCCTGATCATTTTCCTGAGTAATTGCTTTGTTTTCCATGGGCTTCTAATTGTTAAGGTCGTGTTTATTTAATCAAGATTAAAAGCTCATAGGGCCACCAGCCTTATGAGCTTTTTTAATTAATTACCCAGTACTTTAATCCCAGCTAAACCAGTGCCAAAGTTAGCCAAGATTTGCGTCCAATCCAGCGCATTCTTCACAAAACCAGTGCGATCAAACTTCTCAGGCACAACAATCACATCGCCAGGCAAAGACGCCACGCTGTTAAATGAGCGGGAGATCCAGCCAAACTGCTTGGCACTGACAACCGAGCCATCCGCACGCACTACAAAAATACTATCGCTGTCTGCGCTTTCTGTAGGCCCGCCTGCCAGCGCAAGGTAATCGCCCACGCTGCGGTTTTTGCTGAATATAAACGCATTATTACGGCTGAATACCGAGCCCATCACCGCAACGGTAGCAGAGCGGGCAGGGATAAAGACGCGATCACCATCTTCCAGCGCCACTTCAGGAATATCTGCTACCTTACTGCTTTCCGGGCTTAATCCCAGCACTACTCGGCCATCTGCCTTGGTCGTGCGAATTTTCTGCGCCAGCAGTTTTTGCTGCTCGGCCTGAATATTTGCAGCCTGCACGCCCTGGCCACTCAAAGCATTTTGCGCCTGCTGTCCTGCTGAGGTCTGAGCGTTGCGCTCTACATAGTCTGCTAGGCGCTCTAATTCGTCCTGCTGCTTTTTGCGTACTTCATCGCGTGAGAATTCTGCACCATACAGATAGGCACTGGAGGTTAAACCACCAATACGATCAATCAGGGTAGTCAGCGTTTCACCTTCACTTACCTGATAAATACCAGGGGTAGCCACCTCTCCCTCGATATGCACAAAGCGTGATTTTTGCTGGGTAGACACACGAATATCAGTTTTGGAGAACACATGAATCACATCGCCCTTGGCTAGCAGCTTATCCTGCGATGCATCACGTTTTAAAATGACTGCGCCCAAATTAAACGGTACAAGCGTTGTTGTGCTATCCAGCTCATTGGTGCGCTCGATAGCGGCGTAATTCCAGTTAATTTCCTGCTGATTACTATGTAAAGCCCCCAAGAGGGTGCGATCAACCTTACGCTGGGGTCTTAGCTGATTCACCTGGCTTTGCTGGCTAAGCAAGAACTGCTGATCTTCCTCTTCCTGCAAATCCTTGCTGCTTGCGGTTTTATCCTGATATTTGTTTTCCCAAAAGCGCGGTGCGATCAGCATCTCTTTGCTGGTGATTAAATCACTCACCTTCATACCTTCAAACCACGGCATACGCACCGACTGCGCTACATTGCCGCGCAGAGAAACCATATTGTCAATTTTTTGGCTAAGGCCATAGAGCTGCACCACATCGCCGCCGCGCACAGCAAACCCAGCCGCCTTGGCCAGCTCTACTGATTCCACCTTGCGGGATTTTTGTGCAACCACACGCTCAACGGATACCTTACCATCTTGCGCAAAATTACCTGCGCCACCGGCCCAGTTAATTAAGTCTTGCAGGTTTTCGCCCGGCTTCACTTCATAGATGGCCGGTACTTTTACGCTGCCCGAAATAGCCGCCTGCCCGCCCACGGGAGGCACATACACCACATCGCCGCCTTGCAACATCAGATCGTGGCTTTTATCGCCTTTCAGCAGCAAATCGTATAAATCGAATTCATTGACCACTTTACCAGCACGCTTCACTTGAATCTTACGTAAAGACCCGTTAGCAGAAGGGCCGCCCGCGGCAAACAAAGCATTCACAACGGTTGATAGTGAACCCAAGCTATAGCTACCAGGATTTTGTGCAAAACCCACTACAAAAACCTGCACGCTTTTCAGCTGGCCCATCGTAACGGCCAGATCAAAATTACGGTAAACCTTGCCCACTTCGCGGCTTAAATGCTGCTTAAGCGCACCAAAAGGAATGCCCACCACGCTGACATTGCCCACACGGGGGATAAACACCGCACCAGAGCGATCTACTTTGAGCTGTAAATCCGCATCCAGCTGCCCCCAAAGGCGTACAGAGAAATTATCACCCACGCCAATCAGGTAATCCGCAGACACCGGTGCGGCTTCAAAAGGCGAATAAGCAGCCTGCTGCATTTGGAACATTTGCTGGCCAAAAATCGGCAGCGGCAGATTGGCACTGCTGCAGAGGTATTTCTGGAAATCATTCAAAGGCAGTGCGGGTGTTTTATATTTACTATTTTTATCCAAAGTGAGCTTGCCACTCACATCATCACAGCTCACCGGCGCCATTGGCATTTGTGGAGTGAAGTTTCTGCTCTGTTGGTTTTGCTGCCCCTGCTGATTCTGCGGCATACCCTGCTGAGGGTAGCCTAGGGTAGTGCCTTGGCTTGGCAATGCACTTTGATTCATTAATGCAGACGGATCATCCGGCATTGTTTGGCAATCACCAGAACCAGATAAACAGGCAGCAGACCACGCAGGGCCGGCTAAAAGCAGCGAAAGTGAAATAACAGCGGAGCTTCTGGATAATTTCATGGTCAGTAATGTCTTATGAAAGGCAAGGGGTGCGGGCAAACAAGCGGGGAGACTATAACAACTCAACGTACTCTATGGAAGCCATTGAGACTTAAAAACAATTCATATGACATATATCAAATTGTTTTTACGCCTTTATTCCCATTCTGTTTCAGGTAACGCTTATTAATATTTTGCCATTGCTAAATCAACGTCCTCTGCCCAGCGCGCAATTCCGCCATTTAAATTAATGACATTCGCAAAGCCTTGGCGCTCCAGGAAAGAAGCCACCTGATAGCTGCGCATGCCATGATGGCAAATCACCACAATCGTTGCGTCTTCATCTAATTCCGCAAAGCGGTGGGGAATCGTATTCATGGGAATAAGCTGGCTATTTGCAATATTGCAAATCTCATACTCACCCGTTTCCCGCACATCAAGCAAAATGGGGCTCTCACGCTCTGCGTCGTTCAGCCATTGTGATAATTCAATCGGATTAATCTGTTGCATTAGAAGCCTTGGTAGCAAAATAACAATATCATTATCCCAAGCACACAGACCCGCAGCCCAGCTTAAATCACAGAGAAAAGCATTAAATCAATACTTTTCTCTGTGCTTTTATTTTGTAAGCAAAGGTTTTTTAACGCCCTCAGTCCGGGGAGCAAAAACAGGCAGGGCTTATGGCCGTTATGGCGTTTTTAAAATGCAAACGTAGTTTTTTCAACGGCGTTTTTTAAACGCGGTAAATTGTATTCAAACAATTTTGTGCTTCCAAAGCTGCCCTTGTCCACACAGCTTACCAACGTAGCCGACATAATCGGCAGCTCGCCCACCACCGCAATCAAACGTCCGCCCACAGCCAGCTGATCTTTCAGGCTGGCTGGCACTTCAGCCAAAGAGCCGGTCACAATAATGGCATTAAACGGGCCTTGCGCTTGAGCAGCAGCAAGTGCGTCACCATGCGTCACCGTTACGTTTTTAATACCGGCCGCCGCCAGATTTGCGCGGGCAGTCTGCGCCAGCGCAGCATCAATTTCCACACCATAAACATGCGATACCAGACCCGCGGCCAAAGCCATCAGGTAGCCTGTGCCTGCACCTACGACCAGCACTTTATCGCTCGGTTGAGGATCAATATCCTGCAGCAGCTTGGCTTCCATTTTTGGCGCCAGCATTTGTGCGCCATTAGCCAGCGGCAGCTCGATATCCACAAAGGCCAGCTCTTTTTTGTCTAGCGGTACAAATTCTTCGCGCTTGACCGCCAATACACGGTTAAGCACCTTTTGATCCAGCACATCCCATGGGCGGATTTGCTGTTCTACTAATAAATAACGCGCGTTTTCCCAATCCATTTTTATGACCTCAAAGCGAGCCGGGAGTAAGCCCAGCGTTTGAAAATTTTGGCAATTATCCCACAGACCAAGCCCAGTGTGGTTATAGCGTAAAGAACAGCGCCATTACCGCGTGCTTACGTTGGAATGAGGCGAAGGTAACCTGTCTCCCCGCCAGCACACCCCGCGGACCAGCAACCTTGATACAAATCAGCCCGCTATCATCTTAAATTTGCTGTTTTCGCCATTTTTCGATACCGTCTAGGCTGATTTTTTATCGCTAGGGGTTCTGCGCAGGTCGCGCGGATGAGAGATACCCTCTGAACCTGATTCGGTTAATACCGGCGTAGGGAAGCGAGCTAGATACTTCGTTTAGCTCACCCGCGCCTTTGTGGAGTAGAGCATGAACGCAAAAGCCCAATTTTTAGCATCCACCGCCGTCGTTGACGACGCAGCCATCCAGCCACTCCCCAATTCACGCAAAATTTATGTGCAAGGCTCGCGCGCAGATATCCGTGTGCCGATGCGTGAAATCAGCCAGGCCGATACCCCGCTACAAATGAGTATCAGCGGCGCAACAGAAAAAAACCCACCTATCTTTGTTTACGACTGCTCCGGCCCTTACTCCGATCCACGGGCAAAAATTGATGTGCGTAAAGGCCTTGAAGCGATTCGCAGCACATGGATTAACGAGCGGAATGACACCGAGCTACTTAGCCAGCTCACCAGCGAATATGGCCGTATGCGCGAAGCCGATGCCAAGCTGGATGAATTACGTTTCGAGCTAAAACGTCAGCCACGCAAAGCCAAACTGGGTGCCAATGTCAGCCAGATGCATTACGCCCGTAAAGGCATCATCACGCCAGAAATGGAATACGTGGCGATTCGCGAAAACATGAACCGGGCGGCTTATTTGCAAAGCCTGCGTGACAGCAGCCCAACCGGTGAAAAAATGCTGGCCATGATGAATCGCCAGCATAAAGGCCAGAACTACGGTGCCGTGATGCCGGATGAGATCACCCCGGAATTTGTACGCAGCGAAATCGCCTGTGGCCGCGCCATTATTCCGAACAACATTAACCACCCAGAATCCGAGCCGATGATTATTGGCCGTAATTTCTTGGTGAAGATTAACGGCAATATCGGTAACTCTGCCGTTAGCTCCAGCATTAGCGAAGAAGTAGAAAAAATGACTTGGGGCATTCGCTGGGGTGCAGACACGATTATGGATCTGTCCACCGGCAAGAATATCCATGAAACCCGTGAGTGGATCTTACGCAACAGCCCTGTGCCAATCGGCACCGTACCTATCTATCAGGCCTTAGAAAAAGTAAACGGCAAGGCTGAAGATTTAACATGGGAAATCTTCAAAGACACGCTGATCGAACAAGCCGAGCAAGGCGTTGACTACTTCACCATCCATGCTGGCGTATTGCTGCGCTATGTGCCGATGACGGCAGGGCGGATGACCGGCATTGTCAGCCGTGGTGGCTCGATTATGGCCAAATGGTGTCTGGCGCATCATAAAGAAAACTTCCTCTACACCCACTTTGCCGACATCTGCGAAATCATGAAAGCCTACGATGTGGCCTTCAGCCTAGGCGATGGCCTGCGCCCTGGCTCAATCTGGGATGCCAATGATGAAGCGCAACTGGGCGAGCTGAAAACCCTCGGTGAGCTGACACAGATCGCTTGGCAGCACGATGTGCAAGTCATGATCGAAGGCCCAGGCCATGTGCCCATGCAATTGATCAAAGAAAATATGGATAAGGAGCTGGAGTGGTGCCACGAAGCGCCGTTCTATACCCTCGGGCCACTGACCACCGATATCGCCCCCGGCTACGATCACATCACCTCGGCTATTGGCGCAGCGCAAATTGGCTGGTACGGCACCGCCATGCTTTGCTATGTCACCCCGAAAGAGCACTTAGGCCTGCCCAATAAAGACGATGTAAAAGAAGGCATCATTACTTATAAGCTGGCGGCCCACGCTGCGGACTTGGCCAAAGGCCACCCCGGCGCGCAGATTCGTGATAACGCGCTATCTAAAGCCCGCTTTGAATTCCGCTGGGAAGACCAGTTTAATCTGGGTCTAGACCCGGATCGCGCCCGCTCTTTCCACGATGAAACCATGCCAAAAGACAGCGGCAAAGTGGCGCACTTCTGCTCCATGTGCGGCCCGCACTTTTGCTCGATGAAAATCACCCAGGATGTGCGCGAGTTTGCCGCCCAGCAAGGCGTGGCCGAATCCGAGGCCAATCAGATCGGCATGCAAACTAAATCGATTGAATTTATTAAAAAGGGAGCCGAGGTTTATCACAAGGCTTAATTAAATTCACAAGGGGAGTGGGGAGTAAGGGAGCCGGAAAATCAAACCAACCGCGCTCCCCAAACCCTCACTCTTTACGCCCGCCCTTACTCAAAAAATATGCTAGTCTCACCCACCTTACTCCTTACTCACAACTCCCATGCAGCTTCCTTACTTCCTCCTCGCCCTCATCATTGGCCTGATCGTGCCACTGCAGTCTGCCGTTAATAATCAGCTCAAGGGCGTGATTGGTGGCAGCACGCTGCTGGCGGCTTTATTGTCTTTTTCTATTGGCACACTGACTCTGGCTTTGATTGCCCTACTCAGCGGGCAGAAATGGGCGGGGCTGGCTAATTTGGGGAATGCATCGTGGTGGATGCTGACGGGCGGGCTGATGGGAGCGCTGTTTGTTTTTGGTACCACCTTGCTTGCACCCAAAATTGGTGTAGCGGCGATGGTGTCTTTAATTATCAGCGGCCAAATTATTGCTTCGCTCTTATTCGATCGCTTTGGCATTCTGGGCTTGCCAGTACGAGAGATTGGCAATCTGCGGATTTTAGGTGCGGTCCTGATTGCAGCAGGGGTATTACTGGTTAATTTTGGACCTATGCTCACAAAGCGCATGTAAAAATTACGCCTTAACGACAATGTCATACCAGATTCTTGCTCTTATCTTATAAAGCCACCTAGAATGGGCATCCCCTTTATGTGAGAGAACCAAGATGGATGAAAGCCAATTCCCTGTAAAAACCAGCAATTCGGATTCCAACACCATTGCGATCCTCACTTGGATTGGCACCATTTTCTTTGGCTTTATCCCCGCACTGATCGTTTATCTGATTAAAAAAGAAGACCCTTATGTGCAGGATCACGCCAAAGAAGCGCTCAACTGGTCGATTACCGTAATGATTGGCTATGCCATTTCATGGGTGTTGATGCTGATTCTGGTTGGCTTTCTGACCGCTTTTGCTTTGGGTATCGCTAATCTGGTGTTTTGCATTATTGCGGCCGTCAGTGCCAGCAGGGGTGACACCTACCGCCTGCCCTTTGCGATTCGTTTGATTAAGTAAAAAACCCAAACCTTGAACCACAGAGAGCACTGAGTACGCAGAGTTACACGGAGAAAACCAAGAGAAATAATCGCTTGTTTGCTCCTATCTTTTTTGCTTTTTGTGGATAGCAATGCATCAGATAAAAAAATAGCGATGGCTGAGCCATCGCTATTTTTTTACGCTTTCATGCAAGTACAATAGCGCCCCTCTCACCGCGCCCTCTCCCTGATAGAGAGGGGGAAAGCAGCGCCTTGGGCGCAGTTGCGCTTAAGAAGCAAAAAAGTCTTTTACTTTATCCATAAACGATTTAGCACGTGGGTTGTGCTTGTCTGAATCGCCTTGGCTGATTTCTTCAAACTCTTTCAGCAGCTCTTTCTGACGCGATGTCAGCTTAACTGGCGTTTCCAGAATCACATGGCACATTAAATCACCGGTGATCGCGCTGCGTACGCCTTTAATCCCCTTGCTACGCAGGCGGAATTGCTGGCCGCTTTGCGTTTCTGGCGGAATAGTAATACGTGCTTTGCCATCCAGAGTCGGGATTTCAATCTCGCCGCCCAGTGCAGCTACAGTAAAGCTGATTGGCATTTCGCAGTGCAGATCATTGCCATCGCGCTGGAATACTGAGTGCGCTTTAACATGAATCACCACATATAGATCACCCGAAGGGCCGCCATTCACGCCGGCTTCGCCTTCGCCACTTAAGCGGATACGATCGCCCTCGTCCACGCCAGAAGGAATCTTCACTGCCAGCGTTTTATGCGTGTTCACCCGGCCTGTGCCATTACAAGGGCGGCATGGATCAGGGATATATTTACCGCTGCCGTGGCAGGTTGGGCAAGTTTGTTGCAGGCTAAAGAAGCCTTGTGAAACGCGAACCTGGCCGTGGCCGCCGCAGGTGTGGCAAGTCTTAGCTTGCGTGCCTGCTTTGGCTCCGCTGCCGTGGCAGCTGCTGCATTCTTCGTGCGATGGAATCTTGATCTGGCGCTCTACACCGCGCGCTGCTTCTTCAAGGCTGATTTCCAGGTTGTAACGCAAATCAGCACCACGGTAGACGTTGGAACGCCCGCCACGACCACCGCCACCCGCCGCGCCAAAGATATCACCAAAGATGTCAGAAAAGGCATCACCAAAGCCAGCACCGCCGCCACCGCCCATACCTGATTGCTGATCAAGGCCTGCATGGCCATATTGATCATAAGCAGCGCGTTTTTGCGCATCAGATAAGACTTCGTAGGCTTCTTTGCCTTCCTTGAATTTTTCTTCCGCATCTTTGCTATCCGGATTACGGTCCGGATGATATTTCATTGCCAGTTTGCGATACGCTTTTTTAATTTCGTCATCACCCGCATCGCGGTTCACACCCAGCGTGTCGTAAAAGTCTTTTTTAGCCATCTCTTTAATCCTGCACAGCAGGCTGCGCCCTGAATTCATCAACGGATTGCACATTGGGGCGAAGTATTCAATCTACAAGCCCCCCATCCTTCTTTATGAGATTTCACTTGTACAGATACGCTTATCGCTCTATGAATAAGTCAGTTCCCTTACACTTGCTTTGAAAAGGCATGTCATGAATATCCTGAATCAATTTTCTATAGGCGCCAGATTACTTGCTGGTTTCTTATCCTGTGCGCTTATTACCTTAATTCTGGGTGTGCTTGGCTATCATAGTGCAGCATCCATGCAAGCACTTACCACGGATATGCATGACAATCAGCTTGTACCCGTTATGGATTTAGCCAATGCCAATATGCAGGCGATTTATCATCACCGGAGCTTGTATGCTTTTGTAGGAGAGCCTGATGATAATAAAATGGCCAAAATTGCAGAAGGTATGAATGCCCATGAAAGCAAAATAAAAGAAATGCTGGATAAATACAGAGCCACCGCTTTAACCCCGCCAGAAACTGAGCTACTCAAAAAAGTAGACGATCTGTGGCCCCGCTATTTAGAAGCCACCAAGCCCGCAATGGCAGCAGGAAAAGCCAATGATTTCAAGCTTGGCGCAGAGCTGATGTCCACCTCAGTGGCAGCCGCATTTCAACCCTATGACGATGCACTCAGCGCGCTGGTCGATCTGAATAAAAAAATATCAGATGAATCCATGGCTATCAGCCATCAGGAGCTGGCGGCAACCAAAACCAAATCCACACTTCTTACTCTGATTGCCGTTGTACTGGCGATCGCTTTGGGTATTATCCTGACAAGGAGTATCACCACTCCCATCAGCCATGTACGCCTATCTTTAGAAAGAATCCGTGAAGGCAATTTAAGCGAGCATATAGAGGTAGAAGGCAAAGACGAGCTGGCGGCCATGCAGACCGATCTGTTAAAAATGCAAGCCGATCTGAAAGCCACCATTCAAAGCATTAATAACAACTGTACCGAGCTGGTCAGTATGTCTGATCTGCTGGCCAGTGCCTCGCAGCAAGTGGCCATCAGCTCGCAAACTCAATCAGAATCTGCATCCTCGTCGGCTGCAGGTGTTGAAGAGCTGACAGTCAGCATAGACAGCGTTTCGGCCAGTGCCAGCGAAGCCAATCTGCAAGCCAACGAAGCCGGGAATCTTGCAAATTCCGGCGGTGAAGAGGTCAAAAAATCCAATACACTGATTGATAATGTTTTAGAAAACGTCAACAGCACCGGCACACAGATTGCCAGCCTGGAGCAAAGCTCTACCCATATTGGCAATATCGCCACCGTCATTAAAGACGTAGCGGATCAGACTAATTTGCTGGCGCTGAACGCCGCCATTGAAGCGGCCCGAGCTGGGGAACAAGGCCGTGGCTTTGCTGTGGTAGCCGATGAAGTACGTAAACTGGCAGAGCGCACCACCAGCTCGGCACAAGAAATCACCGGCATGATCCAGACCATCCAGCAAGGCACACGAGCCGCAGTCAGCGGCATGCAATCGAGCCAAGAAAGCGTCAGCCAGGTTTCTACAGCTTCAGAGCGCACTAATCAGGTGATGGAGCAGATCAAAGCGGGCTCTTTTAAAGTGCAAACATCCATCAAAGATATTGCTTCTGCGCTTTCACAACAACGCTCTGTTAGCACCGAGCTGGCACAGAATGTGGAACGGATTGCACAGATGGCCGAAGAAAACCGTGCCGCAGTAGAAGAAGTTGCCAATTCCTCGAATAACTTAGTTAAGGTAGCCAACGGCCTGAAACAATCCATCAGCAGGTTTAAACTGACTTAAATCCCGGTGGCAATAAATGATCTTCGGGCCACAAAGAAAATCTGAAAGCGTGATTTATATTTTCTCTGTGTGCTCCGCGTACCCTCATTGAGCTTTGTGTGTGCAGAATTTTTTTATTCACCGCCACAAATAAAACAGGCCCGCATCAGCGGGCCTGTTTTATTTAAATAAGCGTGGCTTATTTATCTTTTACTTCTGTGAATTCAGCATCAACTACATTGCCGTCATCTTTCTTAGCATCTGCTTCTGGGCCTGCACCCGCCGCCGCGCCAGCTGCTGCACCTTCAGGTTGCTGAGCGTACATTTGCTCGGCTAATTTATGCGATGCTTCAGTCAGTGTTGCAGTAGCCGCTTCGATTTTTTCTTTATCGTCTGCGTGGTCTTTCAGCACCAGCTCAACTTCGGCCATTGCAGCTTCGATCTTGGCTTTTTCGTCTGCGCCAATCTTGTCGCCAAATTCAGCCAATGATTTTTTCACAGAGTGAACCATGCCGTCAGCTTGGTTGCGTGCGCCTACCAGTTCAGACAATTTTTTGTCTTCTTCAGCATTCATTTCTGCATCGCGAACCATGGCTTCGATTTCTGCTTCAGACAAACCGCTAGAAGCTTGAATCGTGATACGAGCCTCTTTACCGCTGGCCTTGTCTTTAGCACCTACGTGCAAGATACCGTTGGCATCGATATCAAATGTGACTTCAACTTGTGGCACACCACGCGGAGCCGCAGGAATATCACCCAGGTTAAACTGGCCCAGGCTCTTATTTGCCGAAGCGCGTTCACGCTCACCTTGCAGCACGTGGATGGTTACGGCGGTCTGGTTGTCTTCTGCTGTCGAGAATACTTGCGATGCCTTAGTAGGAATCGTGGTGTTTTTCTTGATCAGCTTAGTCAGAATACCGCCCATGGTTTCAATACCCAGGGACAATGGAGTTACGTCCAGCAGCAATACGTCAGTTCGATCACCCGACAATACCGAGCCTTGCAGTGCAGCACCAACCGCCACTGCTTCATCCGGGTTCACATCACGGCGAGCTTCTTTACCGAAGAAATCTTTAACTTTATCTTGCACCATTGGCATACGGGTCTGACCGCCAACCAAGATGATGTCATCGATATCAGTAATTTTCAGGCCAGCGTCTTGCAGGGCAATACGGCAAGGCTCAATCGTGCGAGCAACTAAGTCTTCTACCAAGCTTTCGTACTTAGCGCGGGTAATTTTTTGCGTTAAGTGCTTAGGACCCGTTGCATCCATGGTCACGTATGGCAGGTTAATTTCAGTTTGTGTGGTGGAAGACAATTCAATCTTCGCTTTTTCTGCCGCTTCTTTCAGGCGTTGCAGGGCCATCACATCTTGCTTCAGGTTGATACCTGTGTCTTTCTTGAATTCGTCGATAATGTAATCGATGATGCGTTGGTCGAAGTCTTCACCACCGAGGAATGTATCACCGTTGGTTGCCAGTACTTCAAATTGCTTATCGCCATCTACATCGGCAATTTCAATGATAGAAACGTCGAATGTACCGCCACCCAAGTCGTATACAACGATCTTGCTGTCGCCTTTTTCTTTCTTATCCATACCAAAGGCCAGCGCAGCTGCAGTTGGCTCATTGATAATGCGTTTTACGTCCAACCCAGCAATACGGCCAGCATCTTTAGTTGCCTGACGTTGTGCGTCATTAAAGTAAGCCGGAACAGTCACAACCGCTTCGGTTACTTCTTCGCCGAGGTAGTCTTCAGCGGTTTTTTTCATTTTGCGCAGTACTTCTGCGGAGATTTGCGGTGGCGCCATTTTTTTGTCGCGAACCGAGATCCATGCGTCGCCGTTATCGGCTTTAACGATGGAGAAAGGCATCAGGTCGATGTCTTTTTGTACTTCTTTATCTTCAAACTTGCGGCCGATCAAACGCTTTACCGCGTACAGCGTATTTTTTGGGTTTGTTACAGCCTGACGCTTAGCTGGCGCACCAACCAGAATCTCACCATCTTCTTGGTAAGCAATAATGGAAGGCGTTGTACGTGTACCTTCTGCGTTTTCGATCACCTTAGGCTGACCGTTTTCAAATACGGCCACGCAAGAATTTGTTGTACCTAAGTCAATACCAATCATCTTTGCCATTTTTAGTTTTTCCTTGTCTTCGCTTGCCCTTAGGCAGCGGTAAATTAACAACCATGTTCACAAAGTGGGGATGCGCTGGGCATTTTCAAGAGGACTTTTTTTAAATCCCCCCCCACTACAAAACGTATTTTTTACTTTGCTGCTGCAACCATCACCATTGCCGGGCGAATCACACGGCCAGCCAGCTCGTAGCCTTTTTGCATCACTTGCACCACGGTATTGGCTTCTGCATCGCTTGGTACCATTGAAATAGCTTGGTGCTTATGCGGATCCAGCTTATCGCCCATCGGGTTGATTTCTGTGAGCTGCGATTTTTCAAATGCCGCAGTCAGCTGCCTTAAAGTGAGCTCAACACCGTTTTTCAGTGCTTCAACTTCACCTGTCTGATCAGCCAGCGCCATTTCCAGTGAATCTTTTACAGCCAACAGCTCAATCGCAAATTTCTCAACCGCAAATTTGCGGGCTTTGTCGACTTCTTCAAGAGAGCGGCGGCGATTATTTTCTGCTTCGGCCTTGGCATAGAGCACGTCTTGACGGGCTTTTTCAATATCTGCAGTTGCAGCGGCCAATTGCGCTTCCAGCGAATTTTCAGTGCTTTCGACAACAGCTTCAGCAGCCTCGGCTGCGGCATCTAAATTGGTCTGCTCTTGTACGTTTTCGTTACTCATCAGGAACTCCAGTCAAAACTTATTTCAAACATGCAAGGGCAGATGGGGTTATCGCCGTGCATTTCAAGTGCATCGCAACAAGCCGGAACCAAACTTCTGCAGACTAAACCCGGCCCAAGCCAGTGCCAGCTATTTTTTTAGTTAAAAACGAAGCAACTTAATCCACATTTAAGCGTCTGCTCTTAGCAGATGTATCAATAAATACAATTTTTTTTATAGATTTTTACTTAAAGCAAGCCACATAAGCGGCAATGTAGCTGACAGAAAGAATTTTATAAAAAACTACATTTTTTGATCGAAATGATACTTTATGCCATTAAAACAGTTGTTTAAAGCAATAAAAGCGCAGCACGCATTTATCTTCATTTTCAAGCACTTAATTACCTTCAGTTGACTAAATCCTTACTAAAAAAAAAGTACATGAAAGCCCCAATATGTAGTCAATTATTACTGACTACAATCGAATGGTGCACTGCAAAATAACTCTGCAACACGGCCATAAAATGCTTTACTTAAACATGCAGCCCATCACCCTTCAGGGAGTATTGTTATGAGTACAAAGGAACAAAAGATCGCCGCCATCCAGCAAGACTGGGACACCAATCCACGCTGGAAAGGCATCACCCGCCCTTATACAGCCGCAGATGTTGAACGCCTGCGTGGCAATGTGCAGGTTGAGCACACACTGGCCCGCCGTGGCGCAGAAAAACTATGGTCTTTGGTGAACGAAACCCCTTATGTGCATGCGCTGGGCGCCCTGACCGGCAACCAAGCTATGCAGCAAATTAAAGCAGGCCTGAAAGCCATCTACCTTTCAGGCTGGCAAGTTGCCGCCGATGCAAACATCGCCGGTGAAATGTACCCGGACCAATCGCTTTACCCAGCGAACTCGGTGCCACTGGTGGTGCGCCGCATCAATAACGCGCTGACCCGCGCAGACCAGATCAATCACGCCGAAGGCGACGACAGCATCGATTTCTTTGCACCCATCGTAGCCGATGCAGAAGCAGGCTTTGGCGGCGTACTGAATGCACATGAGCTGATGAAATCCATGATCGAAGCCGGTGCTGCCGGTGTTCACTTTGAAGACCAACTGGCCTCAGTCAAAAAATGTGGCCACATGGGCGGCAAAGTATTGGTGCCAACACGTGAAGCGGTAGAAAAACTGGTAGCCGCGCGTTTTGCGGCCGACATTATGGGCGTGCCTACCTTAATCGTTGCGCGCACCGATGCCGAAGCCGCTGATTTGCTGACTTCCGATGTGGATGCCAACGACAAACCATTCTGCACTGGCGAGCGCACACCAGAAGGCTTCTACAAAACCACGCCGGGACTTGAGCAAGCGATTAGCCGTGGCCTTGCCTATGCGCCGTATGCTGATTTGGTATGGTGTGAAACTGGCAAGCCGGATCTAGAATACGCACGTAAATTTGCCTCGGCCATTCACGCTCAGTTCCCAGGCAAATTACTGGCTTATAACTGCTCGCCATCGTTTAACTGGAAGAAAAACCTGGATGACGCCACCATCGCGACCTTCCAAGCAGAGCTTGGCAAGATGGGTTACAAATTCCAGTTTATTACCCTGGCTGGTTTCCACGCGCTGAACTATGGCATGTTTAACCTTGCCCACGGCTACGCCCGCCGTGGCATGAGTGCCTTTGTTGAGCTGCAGGAAGCCGAATTTGCAGCGGCAGACCGTGGCTTTACTGCGGTGAAACATCAGCGAGAAGTGGGCACAGGCTACTTTGACTCGGTTACGCAAGTAATCCAGCAAGGCCAATCTTCCACCACCGCGCTGAAAGGCTCGACCGAAGAAGAACAGTTCCACTAAGACTCAAAACCCAAGTCTTTAAACACGGAGGTAAGGAGAACACGGAGAACCACGGAGGAAAACATCCAACCTTGGTTTTCTCCGTGAAACTCTGAGTGCTCCGTGCCCTCTGTGTTTCAAGGTTTGGGTTTCCCCCTAATGCTAAGGGATAAACCATGACAACCACGCTTGCAGGTATTCGGGTTCTCGGCCATATCAGCCCCGCTTTTGCCCCTATTCTTACTCCCGATGCACTGGCTTTTTTAGCCGAGCTGCATCGTAGCTTCGAGCCACGCCGCCGTGAGCTGATGGCGGCCCGCATTGAGCGCCAGGCACGGCTGGATGCCGGTGAAGTGCCTGATTTTCTGCCCGATACCCAACATATCCGCGATGGCAACTGGAGCATCTCTGCCCTGCCCGCCGATTTACTAGACCGCCGCACCGAAATCACTGGCCCGGTAGAGCGCAAGATGATGATTAATGCGCTCAATTCCGGCGCTAAATCGTTTATGGCCGATTTTGAAGACTCCAATACGCCAACATGGGAAAACCAGATCGAAGGCCAGATCAATGTAAAAGACGCCTATCGTAAAGAGCTGTCTTTTAGCTCGCCAGAAGGCAAGCAGTACACATTAAATAGTGAAATTGCCACGCTGATTCTGCGCCCGCGTGGCTGGCATCTGATGGAAAAGCATGTTGAAGTGGACGGTGAAATCATCGCGGGCTCGCTGTTTGATTTTGGCCTAGCCGTCTTTCACAACCTGAAATACCGCCTCAGCCAGAGCACATCGTGTTATTTCTATCTGCCCAAAATGGAATCGCATTTAGAAGCTCGCCTCTGGAACGATGTCTTTACCTGGGCCGAAGCTGAGCTTGCCGCACCGCACGGTTGCATCAAGGGCACGGTGCTGATCGAAACCATTCTTGCCGCTTTTGAAATGGACGAAATCCTTTACGAGCTTCGCGAACACTCCGCAGGCCTCAATGCCGGGCGCTGGGATTATATCTTTAGCTGCATCAAGAAGTTTCGCACCAACACCGATTTTTGCCTCGCCAATCGCAGCTTAATCACCATGACCGTGCCGTTTATGCGCGCTTATTCCTTGCTGCTGATTAAAACCTGCCATCACCGCAATGCTCCGGCAATGGGCGGCATGAGCGCGGTGATTCCCATCAAGAACGACGAAGTGGCCAATGAAAAAGCCATGCAGCAAGTTCGCGCGGATAAAGAACGGGATGCCAACGATGGCTACGATGGCGGCTGGGTGGCTCACCCTGGCCTCGTGGCCATTGCACAGGCCGCTTGGGATGCAGTGCTGGGCGAAAAACCCAATCAAATCAGCAAGCAACGCCCGGATGTCAGCGTGGCAGGCCGCGATTTACTGAACTTCCAGCCTGAAGCGCCCATCACCGAAGCGGGTTTGCGCGGCAATATCAGCGTGGGCGTGCAGTATCTAGCAGCATGGATTTCCGGCCTTGGCTGCGTGCCGATTCATAATCTGATGGAAGACGCGGCCACTGCCGAAATCAGCCGCTCGCAAATCTGGCAATGGATCAGGTCCCCCAAGGGCGTGCTGGACGATGGCCGCAAAGTCAGTAAAGAGCTGTTCCGTCAGTGGCTGCCAGAGGAAGTAGCCAAGATTCACACCAGCGGCCGCTTTAGCAGCACGCTGGATGAGGCCGCGCTGATGTTTGATGAGCTGACCACCAGCGAGGAGTTTGTCGAATTCCTGACTTTGCCAGGCTACGACAGGTTGAAATAAGGGGCGCTCTTTTATAAAGACCCCGTTTTAAAAGGGTGTGCACGCCGCTGCACACCCTTACTCCCCCTGCTTAATCAAACGTATTCTTCTTTTATTGCTTATTCGCAAAGATCAAAAAACAATTTACGCATTAAATAGATAATTGCCATTTTTACAGCATTTATATATCCCTGCCAATTTTATATATACCGTATGTCAACGCCCCAATTTGAAAAAATGCAAGCGTTCTAACACCTTATTCATCTATTCTTTTATTGCAGCCTATAATTTGGCATTCCACTCATAAAAGATGATAAAGATGAAAACCAAACTACTAGCACTCTGCCTGCTTGCCATCGGGACTGGCCACGCAAAAGATATTAATAATAACTACACACAAACTAAGCAGTACTATTCGCAATTAATCAGCGCCCCCTCACCTAATACCGCAGAGCTGGGCCTGTTGATGAATATGCTGCCTAAAGGCGCAGATTTACATCACCATTATTCCGGCGCTATTTATGCTGAAACTTATCTGGAATGGGTGGGCAAGCAAAAATTTTGCATTTATAGCGAAGATAACGCCGCACTGAATGCACAGAAATTTCATATCAATACCAGCCCAAGTGAAGCCAGCAGTAAAATCTGCCTGAGCGCCGATGCAACGCGGCAAAACAATGCTTTCTACCGTGAATTACTGCAAAAATGGTCTGATAAAGATTTCAGTAATCACAGCCATGATCAACCAGCGCCTGATCAGAATTTCTTTAATACTTTCTTTTATTTTATGCCGGTTGCCAGCTACGCCATGCATGAGGGCTTTCAATCTTTAAAAGAGCGCGCTCTAGCAGAAAACGTGCAATACCTTGAAACCATGGTCGATCTGGCGCCCAGCATCAGTAATAAAGAATTAGACCCAGAAATAAATCAGCTGGTACAAAACCCAAAAGATGCCGAAGCCATTTTTGCCCGCTATGCTGATTTTATGGCGCAAGATGCCACCAGCCAGCAGCAAATCAACGCCTATATCAAAACAATGGAAGATGCAGCCAAAGGCATAGACAGCAACGATTTTAAATTACGTGTTCAGGCCTATGTATTACGCAATCTATCACCTTCCCTCGTCTTTAGCGCCATGTATTCCGCCTTTGCAGCAGATAAAGCCAGCGATTTAATTGTGGCCGTAAATATTGTAGGGCCAGAAAATGAACACGTTGCGATGCGTGATTATGATTTGCATATGCAAATGTTTAAATTCTTTAAAAAACGCTACCCAAATAGCAAGCTCGCCCTGCACGCAGGTGAATTAGCGCTTGGTATGGTTCCGCCGGAAGGGTTAAAAAATCATATTAATGATGCGGTACAAATTGCAGGCGCAAATCGTATTGGCCACGGCATTGATATTACCCACGAAAAAAATGCCGATGTACTTTTAAAAACACTGAAAGAAAAAGATATTGCGCTAGAGGTTAACCTTAGCAGCAATGAGTTTATTCTTGGGGTAAAAAACGAAGCACACCCTATTCAGGTTTACCGCCGCCACGGTGTGCCCTTTGTGATATCCAGCGATGATCCGGGTGTATCACGCAATAATCTCAGCGGCGAATACCTGCTCTACGCCAGCCGCTATAAACCATCCTACGACGAGCTAAAAAATACAGCAATGAACAGCATTCGTTATTCATTCCTGGGCAAAGCAGAAAAAGCCTCTGAAATGCAGGCTCTGAAACAACGCTTTGATGAATTTGAAGCGAAAGTTGCAAAGATGATTAAGTAATAACCTCAAGCTAAAAACTACGGATGAGCCTTAGGCTCATCCGTAGTTTAATGCAGATTAATGCATGCCCAGTAATGCTGGTAATTCAACCATTTTTCCGTTCAGTACGATTTTTCCGTCTTTTAACTGAATTTTAGTTTTAAGTAATTTACCATCGCTTTCCAGCTTTCCATCTTCAACCCCAAGCTGAACCGAGGATTGAAACATTTCCAGTGTGGGTTCAATTGCTTCTTCTTCAATCGACTCACGAATCATTCTTTCTGCAAAAGCATTAGGCAATTGCAAGGCAAGCATGGCGTTTACTTTATTCATCAGCTGGCCTGGGTTTTCTAAATCTTCCTGCTTAATATCTTTGCTGCTTAAATCCAGCGCAATCATGCTTTCGCCTTCAGGCGTATGCAGCTTGATATTTTGTTTCACAGAAGGGTTTTTCTTCAGGATATCCATCAGCAAGGCTTGCATTGCTTTCGCTTGTGATTTGCCATCAAAATTACACTGTAAAATCCCTTTTTTCCAGCTTAACTCATTAATCCCTTTAAGCGCCTTAGGATCAATTTGGCTGACTGCTAAATTCATTTCAAATTTACCAATATCTTTTGAATTGAATTTAAGTTTATCCGCCGTGCCCTTGCTAGAGAAATCAAGCAGGCCATTATTAAACTTAGATTCACTATTTAACAGCAACTGCCCCATGGAAACCTGGATATCTTTCTCTTGTTTTTTGCTTGAAACATCAAAGCCTTCAATCGTCAAAGATTCTGCACCGGCATAAACACCATCTACCGCATTTTTATAGCTTCCCTTATACGCAATTGCACCCAGCTTAAATTGGGTCACATTATTGTTTTCCTTACCCTCTGCACCATTAATTGCAAAATCAAAATCGATATAACTTGCATTTTTATCGTACTTAATCAGCGTGTTAAATCCCTTCCAGTTTACATTGCCTTTTTCATCGTCAACGGTAAATGCAGGGCTAGAAACACGGGTTTGTAAATCACCGGATAAACTGACTTTAGTGTTGATTTCCAAAGGCTCTTTGCCTTTAAATATTTTAGCCAGCTCTTCCTTGGTTTTATCGCTATAAACCACTTTGGTGTTAATTTCCAAACCAAAGGGATTATGCTGAATTGTATTAATTAAAGTGATTTGCCCTGTTGCGCCATGTAATGGAGATGCTTCGCCCTCATCTTCACAACCCAGCTGGTAAGTCACTTCTTCTGTTGAGGTCCAGAACCCTTTTTTAAAATCACGCTTCATCACTTTTACAATTTTGTAGTCTTTCAGCGCATCGCCAGCCTCGCTGACTTTATGATCTAAAGTGCTTCCTGTATACCAGGTTGCACCTGCAAAACCTGCACCAGCTAAAACAGCAAGCGCAAGGGCTAATTTAGTTTTATTCATCTGAATACTCGCTCTTTATCAATAAAAACGGGTCAATTAATAAACGGGATAAAAACGGATTAGCCTGCCTGCTGCAGCCTGTATTCCACCAGCTCGGCAATGCTTAATACTTGCAAACCATGCTCTAAGGCATATTCACTGATTTCTTCGCCACGCGCCATTGTGCCATCAGGATTCATCAATTCGCACAACACTGCCGCGGGCTGCAGCCCCGCTAGCACCGCCAGATCAACCGAGCCTTCTGTGTGCCCGCGCCGGGCCAGAACGCCGCCTGCTGTGGCACGCAGCGGAAAAACATGACCGGGGCTGGCCAGATCACCTGCTTGTGCACCGCGAGCAATCGCAGCCTTAATTGTAGTGACCCGATCAGCAGCAGATACACCGGTTGTTACCCCATGCCGCGCTTCAATCGATACGGTAAAAGCCGTGCTGAAACGGCTTTGATTGTCTGTCACCATAGGCGGCAGCTGCAGATGCTGCAGGGCTTCGTCAGTGAGGCAAAGGCAGACAATACCGCTGCCATCACGAATCATTTGCGCCATGCTTCGGTCGGTGATTTTTTCTGCGGCCACAATTAAATCGGCTTCGTTTTCGCGATCGAAATCATCCATTAATAAAACCGGGCGTCCCTGGCGCATATCAGCCAGCGCTTGTTTAAAGCGAACAGAAAAAGGGGCAAGTACAGGATTCAAAACTTCAGTAAACATAGAGAAACGCTCTCGCAAAATAGGTAGGCGAAAAACGGTTCAGGGGGTGGGACAGCCGCAGGCAAACCGCCATGGGCAAGCCATGGCAAATTCAATACGACGCATCTTCTTTCATCCGGACTATCACCGTCGGCTCTGGAATTTAACCAGATCTGCTGACCCTAAGCTTAAATACAGCGCAGGCGCTCGCGGGCTTGTGTGATCATTTCTTGAGAAAACAATACACTTACCGCCGGTGGGGAGTTTCACCCCGCCCTGAAGACGTACGACTTTGGAATAATATTCCAAGCTACATTGTCAGCTTTTAAACGCCCATTTGTCTATCATTCACGGGAAAACACTTACACTATTTCTTAATAAAATATACATATCATGCAAGCGTAATAGAATAAATCTTCACAAACAGACACAGGCCGTGCTCCATGCTCATCCTGATAAAGCTTAAATGCGAGCGATGCCGGGGGCTAGCGCCACAGATTGTTAATCTTAAACAAACCTTTCCACCCGCTTTGCCTGCATAAGAAGCTTCATAGCAAGCTGGCGAGCTGCTAAGCTAGCGGCAGGAGATTTAATATTATGATGAATGGCTTACTTATTATTTTTATTCTTATTTTAATTAGTGCATTTTTCTCTGTTTCAGAAATTGCGCTAGCCGCAGCACGTAAACACAAGCTGCAACAAATGAGTGAAGACGGCGATAAACGTGCTGATCTGGTACTGGCCCTGCAAGAGCGGCCGGGAGACTTTTTTACCGTGGTGCAAGTTGGTGTAAATGCCGTTGCAATTCTAGGCGGTATATTGGGAGAGCCTACTTTTTCCCCCGTTTTTAAAGCGCTGCTTATCCAGCTTGGCGTGCATGCCGATACTGCCGAAACGCTAGGCTTTCTGATGTCATTCACCCTAGTGACCGGGCTGTTTATTCAGTTTGCCGATTTAATTCCCAAACGTATTGGCATGGCGGTACCTGAAGCCACCGCTGTGAATGTTGTTTCACCCATTTTATTTTGTATTTTCCTGCTGCGCCCTCTGGTTTTTATTTTTGATGGTATTGCCAATTTAATTTTTAATGCATTTAATTTACCTGCAGTACGCCGGGATGAAATCACGACTGATGATATTGTGGCCATGGCAGATGCGGGTGCAATGGCAGGTACGGTACGCCGCAAAGAGCACAATCTGATTGAAAACGTGTTTGAATTAGAAACACGTACCGTAACATCCGTGATGACCGCACGTGAAAGTGTGATTTTCTTTTCACTGAATGAAGCAGAAGAAACCATCAGAGCCAGAATGCTGGCCGAGCCCCATTCAAAATTTTTGCTTTGCGAAAACAGCATCGACAGCGTATTTGCCTATATTGATGCCAAAGATATTTTGCAATTGGTACTTAAGGGTGGCGAAATTAATTTACTGGAAGGCTTAAAGCAATGCGGTAATCGCAAATTGCTGACGATTCCAGATACGCTTTCTTTATCTGAAGTACTGGAGCAATTTAAAGAAGCACGCGAAGACTTTGCCGTTATTCTGAATGAATACGCCTTAGTGGTTGGCATTATTACGCTGAACGATGTCACCATTCAGCTGATGGGCAGTATGGTAGACCCCGGTGCAGATCAGATTGTGCAGCGGGATGAAAGCTCATGGCTGGTTGATGGTGTAACGCCGATCGAAGACGTAAAAAAAGCACTGGATATCGACGAATTAAAAGATGAAGAGAATTATGAAACCATTGCCGGCTTTATGATGTATATGCTCAAACGCATCCCTAAAAAAGCCGAGCTGCTGATTTTTGGTGATTACAAATTTGAAGTGGTCGATATTGATAATTATCGTATTGATCAGCTGCTGGTCACCCGAATCAACCCGCAAAAAAAAACGGATGATGAGTAATTAAAAAATGGGCAAGGTTTTACCTTGCCCATTTTTTTAAACCCCTGAATCAATTACAACAAACAATAGGGGCGCACAGAGTGCCCATACTACATCTTAACGCTTAGATGTTTTACGAATTTCTTTTTCATCCTGCCATTCATCCACGCCCTCTTCAATATTCTTTAAGATCAGTGTGAATTTATAATAAACGTCTTTGGTGCTGTCGTTCTTTTTAACAATCGAGGTAATTTCGCCTGTTAATAAATACTTAGCGCCCTTCATTTGCCCGACTTTAACTTTATTTTTATATAAGCCACTTTCTGTCTGACGGCGGATTTCTTCAACCTGTGCATCTAATGTGCTGCTGTCGGTTACAAACTTAGCACCGCTTTTCATCAGCTGCGTTTTCATGCTGTTGGTGATATTGCGGGTATCAATATATTCAGTGGTTTTATTTTTAACTTCGGCCACCACAATTAAAGGGCGGCCAGCCATGGATGGGTGCTGCATTAAAGAGCGCGCCATTGATTCTGAAATCATTTGCAAATCGGTAGAGCCAAATTCATTTGTTACCGTTTCAACCGCCTTGCTATCGCCATAAACCACATCACCACCGCCCACGGTAGGTGATGAGCTAGAGGCGCAGCCCGTAGCCAGCAATACTGCGGCCAAGACCGCGCTCAGCTTTAATGCTTGTTTCATCGTTTTCATTGATCTGATCCTTTAGAAATTACTTAGCTGCAGGTACTGCACCTGTGTTATCCGGGCTATTGACTTCCATTTTGAAATCCACGGCAGATGGCACGGGGGCAATGGTGTCGATAACTTGTTTTTGCAAACCAATAAATTTAAGCGGCTTCCATACTTCTTCGCCACCCACTACAAAGCCAGCATCATCAAACCAGCGGAAGCGATAATAAAGCTGCTGATCGCCCTTATCCTGATTCTGCATTTCAAGCTGTACCGCTAGGAGGCCATTACGCTGAGCGGTGCGCCCCCCCGTGAGCTTGATATATTTCATTTCACCCAGCTGCTCGATTCGATCAGACAAAACAATCGGAGCGGCTTGGGCAATCGCTGAAAATCCTAAAACAGCAGCCAGTAAAACGCCACGGGCAAGATACTTTTTCATGGTTATTCCTTTATTCAAAATAGAAAACACGATGATTATTTCTTCACCTTTTTAGGCTTAGCTGGCTGAATCATAGCGTCTGTGCTCTCTGTCACCACTGTGTCTAATACCACAGATGACAAATCTGTCTTTCCTAAATACACCTGATTGCCCATCACCCTGATCGGCACAATCTGGTAAGGGCTGCTTACTTTAAAATCAAACGCCTCCTGCCCCTGCAACGTAGGCACTAATACTTTATGCATGCCCTGTGGCAAGGTCGCCCGGACAATGGCAATCTGTGCGGGCAGGGTGCTCCAAGTGCGCTCATCGGCTTGCTCGGTCATCACACTGACCAGCCCAAGCACTAAGCTGGCAATTGCACTGGCATTATTGTCCCGGTCATTCAGCTGCTTTTGCGCCACGCCTTTTGTCACAGCACGGATGGTGGAGCGCAAAATAATGCCCGGCATATCGTCCCGCAATGCGCGGCGGCTCATGGCATCGATACTGGTGATAGTGCTAACCGGCAAAAAACGCCCGTCTAATTTAAGCTGTGACGGCGCAAAATCGTTGCCGGAGCGAATAACAGGAAAAGACATCGCCGTTAATCCGACCCGATAAATGGGCAGGGGTACGGTCACCGATTTACGTGCTGGGGCAAGGCCCGAGCTCACCACAAACAACACCTCGCTCATTCCGCGCTTGCTGGTTTTGCTATCGAGCTGAGACAAGCCATCTTCTAAAATCTTGGTATTGGGCTGCAGCTCAATCGCCTTGCGATAGCCCGGCGCTGCTAGGCTTTTTTCACCCAGCGACTCATAAACAAAAGCCGCCAGATAATGACTAAACGCATTCTGATAGCTGTTTTTTAAAGCTAAAACTTCAGGATCATCCAGCGTTTCGGTTGGATAACCTTTTAAGTCTTTAAACGTGGTTTTTACGCCTCTGCTTTTAGCCTCAGCTTCGTCTTTTTCATAAGCACGCGAGCGATACTCCGCAATGATCGCTTCACGTTCATGCGTTTTTTTGACTTCAACCCGTGCATTGCCCCAATCCCCCGCGGCGGCATGATTCATGGCCAGCAGAGTAGAGAGCAATACTTTTTCGTAATCGTAGCCATCGTAGCGGCGGGTTTTATCGTTAATTAAAAAGCTACCCACCTCACCCATTAATTTATCTGGCGAGTTTTTAGCGGCATCTTCCCAATCCTGGATTTTTGCATCCGCCTTCAGCCAAGCGCCGGTGCTACTAGGCCAGTCACTTTTTAGCTGTAATAGCTGACCTTTTTCCAGATAATACAAAAGGTCTTTATCACTATTATTCGATTCCAATACAGCCAGTGCGCTATCGGGCTTGCCTGCGCGGACAAAATCAATCGCTCCCTGCGATTCGGCCTGATACTGGCGCATTGATCCGCAGGCACTTAAAGCAAGGACTAAGATCAAGCTGGCGCATCGTTTTAATTTCATTCCACAGCCTTGGTTGATAGCGGCACGATGATTCATTATGCCGACTGACTAATTTACTTTAAAAATTAAGACTTAAATGCAACGCATTGTTTTGGTTTGCTACCAACTGCAGAGCCAGCCCTGCCATCACTTTGTGCGAATGCTACTTAATGTAAGCAAATACTGCATTGTAAACAAGACAATCATCAGATTCTTAACGCTATAATGAAAGCACATTCGAGGGGCGCTGCAACCCTAAATAGCCTGTCGAACTTAGCATCAGTCGGCTACAGAATCACCTGATCGGCCCATATTTCACCGAATTTTTGACCAATAACGCCTTATTGGCACTGCAAATCCGGAAAAATCTGGTCTAGACCATGCGATTTTTCGCTACGACCGCCTAAGTCCGACAAACTGCTAGGGGCCAGGCTCGAATTTCTTAACTGCGCTCTCCTGTAAACCCGCGCCGGGTACGGCATGCGTGTTGGAGATGCCATCCCGGCCACAGATAGGAATCACCACTGTGGCAAATCTTGATTTAGCAAATTCTGATTTTAAAGTCGCTGATCTATCTTTGGCAGACTGGGGCCGTAAAGAAATTCGCATTGCAGAAACAGAAATGCCCGGCCTAATGTCTGTGCGGACGGAGTACGCCAAAGCACAGCCACTTAAAGGAGCCCGTATCGCAGGCTCCATCCATATGACCATCCAGACTGCAGTGCTGATTGAAGCTCTGCAAGCCCTAGGGGCCGAAGTGCGCTGGGTGTCCTGCAATATTTTCTCTACCCAGGACCACGCAGCTGCAGCGATTGCCGCAGCAGGTACATCGGTATTTGCCCACAAGGGCGAAACACTCGAAGAATACTGGGATTTTACCCACCGCATTTTTGATTTCCCCAACGGCCAGTACGCCAATATGATTCTGGACGATGGCGGCGATGCCACCATTTTGCTGCACCTTGGCGCACGAGCTGAAACCGATCCCTCAGTCATTTCTGCCCCTGGCAACGAAGAAGAAATCGTGTTGTTTGCCTCGATTAAAGCCACGCTGGCCAAAGATCCTAAGTGGTATTCCACCCGACTTTCTTATATTAAAGGCGTCACCGAAGAAACCACTACCGGTGTACACCGCCTGTATAAAATGCACAGTGAAGGCCGTCTCTCCTTCCCTGCGATTAATGTCAACGACGCCGTTACCAAATCTAAATTCGACAACCTTTACGGCTGCCGTGAATCACTGGTAGATGGTATTAAACGCGCCACCGATGTGATGATCGCAGGTAAAGCCGCGGTGATCCTTGGCTATGGCGATGTGGGTAAGGGCTGCGCCCAAAGCCTGCGCGGCTTGGGTGCCACCGTTTACGTCACCGAAATCGACCCGATTTGCGCGCTGCAAGCCGCCATGGAAGGCTTTCGTGTCGTAACGATGGACAGCATTTGCGATCAGGGCGATATCTTTGTCACCACCACCGGCAATGTAGGCGTAATTACCCACGAGCATATGCTTAAGATGCGCAATAACGCCATCGTCTGCAATATCGGCCACTTTGATAGCGAAATTCAGGTTGCATCCTTACGCCAATACGAATGGGAAAACGTGAAGCCGCAAGTCGATCACATTATTTTCCCAGATGGCAAACGCATCATCCTGCTTGCCGAAGGGCGCCTGGTGAATCTGGGCTGCGCCACTGGCCACCCCAGCTTTGTGATGTCTAACTCCTTCACCAATCAGGTGCTGGCGCAAATCGAGCTGTTTACCAAAACCGAGCAATATCCAGTTGGCGTCTACGTACTGCCTAAGCACCTTGATGAAATGGTGGCCCGATTACACCTAAAGAAAATCGGCGCAACGCTCACCGAGCTAACAGACGAGCAAGCTGCCTATATCGACGTACCCAAACAAGGGCCGTATAAACCGGCGCATTACCGGTATTGATGGCTTGCAGGTATTAATCGTTTAAAATAAAAAACGGGAAGCCTAGGCTTCCCGTTTTTTAAATTATCCATGCAATAATTATTTAATTTTTAATTCAACAGGACTCTGGCTGGCCACTATTTTCTGGTAGCTACCGTCTTTTTTCATTGCAGATAAAATTTCATCAAATTTATCCCGTATCGCCCTTAGGTTTCTTTTTTTAGAAAAAGCCATATAACTGGGAATAGCCTGAACTTCGGGAGCAAGCTCTTTGACTTTATGTTCAACACCTTTGTGCCTTAAAATATCTAATGCGCCATACTTATTACTGACCATTATATCAAAACGTTTTGCTAATAATTTTTCCACATTCTGTTCGCCGGTATATGTCACATCAGGGGCTTTAATCAGTTTATTCTTAACTGCATTATCAAAAACATCCCCATAACTAACTTTATTTACCGCACCAAAACTATAATTAGCCAACTTTAGCAAGTCACCATCAAACTTAATATTTGATTCTTTTAAAACAAATAATGAAACGGCCTGTGGCATCAGCACTTCTTTTGAATAATCTGCAAACACTTCTCTTTCTGCCGTTTTATATGCAGTAAAAATAGCATCAGCCGTGCCATCTTCAATCATTTTAATTGACCGGGTCCAGGGCATTAAAGTGATATTTACGGGCTGCTGCATCCGGCGAAACACTTCTTTTACGATCTCCACCACAAAGCCTTTAGTCTGGCCATTTTCTTCATACTGATAAGGGGGGTATTGCAGTGTCACCAGCTCCAGTGGCGCACTCATTGCAGATGCAGCATAAAGCATCAGCCCAAAGCAGGAGAATCTGATTATATTTTTTTTCATAGACCTCCCTTCATGACTTAAACGATTATTTTTATCATTTTATATCACAAGCAAAGTGATTTTCCATTCCCTGAATGAACGCCTTTAGTATCAAACAAATATACACTGCCATCCTGTTTTGTAAGATATAAAACTGACCAGGTGTTAGCTACGTGCCACTTACCGGCAGGTATTCATATTTATCTACTCTGAAAGAGGCGTGCCCAGCACCACTCTTGCCGCATCCACAATCTGTTTTGACAGTGCTTCCATGCGCGGCGATTGCACTTTCCATGAGTGCCAGTAAAGCTTTACATCGCAAGGATAATCCGGTGCCAGATCAATCAGATCGCCAGTAGATTCGCCCAGCAGTAACTCAGGCACCATGCCATAGCCTAAGCCGTGGCAAATAGCCGCCAGATGGGGCTCGGTGCCGGGTACATAATGACAAGGGTAGGCATCGGGCAACAGGCCAAAATGGTTTTCCAGAAAGCCCGCCTGCAGCGTATCTTTGTGCGAATACGCCACCACAGGCGCACGGCGGGCGTCGTTACGATTCATGCCCTGAGGAAACCAGCGTTGGCAAAAGCTTTTGCTCGCCACCAAACGATAGCGCATCACGCCTAAGGCATCGGCAAAGCAGCCTTTCATGGGCTTTTCTTCGCTGCCAATGCAACCTATAGCCATCCCAGATTCGAGCAGGGTATAGGTGTGATCCTGATCTTCAACGATTAAATCAATCAGCACTTCTTCATTCACCAGAGCCTGCGCCAACGCAGGAAAAAACCATGTGCCCAGCGTATCGGCATTGAGTGCAATTGTCAGAAGCAGGGGCGAATAACGCTCCACAGCTAAATCTGAAGCCAGATCAGCCTCCAGCTGCATCACACGATGTAAATATTGCAAAAGCCGCTGGCCAACCGGTGTGGCACGGGCTGGGCGGCTGCGTACCACCAAGGGATTGCCCAGATTACTTTCCAGCGCACGTACCCGCTGAGAAACAGCTGAAGCAGTGAGATGCAGGCGCACTGCGGCCTGCTCAAAGCTGCCAGTTTCAATCACTGCTCGCAGCGCTTCGGTTTGTCTGGGGTCTAAATTCACCAGCGTATCTTTCACATATTAAGAATTTTTAAGCATACCTTATTAATATTAAATTTAGTTCAATATATCTAAACATCTTGGGATAATGCCATTCAATTAATTATTTCGTATATAAATCCAAGTCCAACGGCTCCAACTCCCTCTAAAAAGATCTTGAAATGCTGCTTTACACTATTTATTTAATCGCCATCACTGCCGAAGCCATGTCTGGGGCGCTGATGGGCATGCGCCGCAATATGGATTTATTTGGTATTTGTTTTATAGGCACGGTCACCGCACTGGGTGGTGGTACTGCACGCGATATGCTGCTGGGCCACTATCCGCTGGGCTGGGTTGCGCATCCGCAATATCTGCTGTTTACCATTGGGGCTGCTGCCTTAACCGCTTTAATCGCCAGTCATTTGCATCATCTGCGTCGCTTATTTTTGATTGTTGATGCGCTGGGTTTGGTGGCTTTCACCATTATTGGCTGCAATATCGGCATGGAAGCGGGCGTTCATCCTGGTATTGCCATCATGGCGGGCGTTGTAACCGGCGTATTTGGTGGCTTACTGCGTGATGTGTTGTGTAATCAACAACCGATGGTACTGAGCCGCGAGATTTACGCCAGCGTCTCCCTAGCTACTGGTGCTTTATATATTTTGCTGAATTATCTAAAAATAGAAACCGGCCTTGCATCAATGATTGCCTTAGTTGCGGGATTTAGTTTCAGATTATTAGCAATGCGTTTACGCTGGCAATTACCTGTTTTACGTGGTGAGCACATTAAAGGCTTTGATTAATGATCGCCCTGCGGGGGAGATAAAATCAAGACGCTGGTGTTCCGCGGCTCAATATCGCCGATTCAGATCAGATTATCGATGCGTTTTAAAAACGGCAGCATCGGCGTGGAATATATCGTTAAACAAAATAAAAGCCTTGGTTTTCATCATCACCGCTTTAACACCTGTGAAGCCATGCCGCACTTTTTTGCCAATCACTTAGGCAGCTATACGCAGCAGCCTGCTCTTTGAGGCAGGCTGTCTGCAGCAAATCATTAACTTGAATCACATCATGGCGATCTGTGTCTAAAATACCTGAACAGCCAAGAGAACAGATTCAATGCCCAAGTTAGCAATCATGCTTTTCATCTGGAGCGCTCTTACACTGGCCGAGCCCGTGAAGCTAGTGACAGGGCCTGATTACGCTCCCTATACAGATCCTTCCTTACCAGAAGGCGGGCTGGCTGCTGCCTTAGTTAAAAAAGTAATGAAACAAGCCCGCTTACCCTATGAGCTGGAATGGCGCCCATGGTCGAATGGCTATAGCTCTACGCTAAAAGGCGCGTATACCGGCACATTTCCCTATATGAGTACACCTGAGCGTCGTAAATTATTTAATTATTCTGATCCATTATTTGTGCTTGAAATACGTGTATTTGCCCTAGAAGGCAGCCATCTGGATGGCACGAAGCTCGAAACCTTAGCCGGCAAGCGCTACTGTCACCCCTTGGGCTGGGCCTACTTAAAGCAAATCGAAATAATGATTAAAAAAGGATTACTCCACCCGATCCGCCCCTACGATATGAGCGCTTGCATACGCTTACTGGCCGAGGACAAAGCCGACTTTATTATTACCGATCAAAAACAAGGCAAAGAAAGCATCGCAAATCTGGCTAAAAAATTACCCCAAATCCCAGTACCTGTTGGCGGCATCATAGAAACAATCACCCTGCACCTGATTACCCCCATCAATCACCCCAAAGCCCGTGAATTCTTAATGCAATTTAATCAGGCGCTGCAGGAAGTGCATCAGCAACAATAACTGCCATCATTTAAGGACGCAATGTACTTACCCGAAGGCGACATCAAGGGTTGAATCATGCCGGGCTTACGAAAGAAATCCTCAATCGCAGGCCCTGTGGCCGCAAAAGTATTTCCTGCATAAATAAGTGATAAGCCCGCCAGCCCTGTAAGACATAAACGCTTTAAAAATTGCAGCAATACAACCCCCGAATATGCCAATCAATTATTTTGCAGCAACACTATCACCACATAAGCTACATGTAAAATTTAACAATACTTTGTAAGCTTTATTACAAACCAAAACTAAAACCTCAGCTGCTTTTAGGACTTCCGCAGTAGCGCCAACACCATCACATCGCAGCAAATCAGCCTGCACTCTAAAAACACACAAACAATGCAGCAAAGCACCAAGTTTATTCATTTAAAGAAACAGATCTGCCATTCAAGGGGCATAAGCACGATTAAATGCCACTTCCACCCATTTACAAATGGCGCTCTTTCAACAAAGATACGCCCCACACATTCAATGGAAAAACGCCATGTTTCAGCCCGAAATCTATCGTCAACGCCGTGCCACTCTTTCTGCCAGCTTGCCGGATAGTCTGATTTTGCTGCTAGGCAACGTCGATTCGCCCATGAATTACTCGGATAATATTTTCCCGTTTATTCAGGACAGCAGTTTTCGCTACTACTTTGGCCTGAACGAGCCAGGCCTTGCCGGCCTGATTGATACGGCCAATGACGTGATCACGCTATTTGGGAATGAGCCCGAAGTAGCGGACATCGTTTGGACCGGCCCGCAACCCAGCTTAAGCGAGCGTGCAGCCACAGCAGGTCTTGCTCAAAGCCAGCCTTACGCAAAGCTTGGCGAAGCACTGGCCGCCGCTCAGGCTGCTGGCATTACCGTGCAATATTTAGCGCCCTATCGTGGCGAGACCATTCTGGAACTTGCCAAGTTATTAAGCTGTGACAGCTCAAAAGTAAAAGCCGGTTTTTCTAGCGCTTTAACCCACGCCGTCATTGCTCAGCGCGAAATCAAAGGCGATGAAGAAATCGCCGAAATGGAAAAAGTGCTGGCGATTACCCGCGATGTGCACCATGCCGCCATGCGCGCTTCGCACGCAACCGTGCTTGAGCACCAAGTAGTGGGATTAATGGAAGGCATTGTTCGCAGCCATGATTTGCAGCTGGCCTACCCGAGCATTTTCTCCAGAAACGGTGAAGTGCTGCATAACCATCATCACCATCAAGTGCTGCAAACCGGCGATTTGGTTCTGAACGATACCGGTGCCACCTCATCCGGCGGCTACGCCAGCGATATCACACGCACGATTCCGGTAGGTGGCACATTCAGCCCGCGCCAGCGCGAATTATATGATGCGGTGCTGGCCATGCAGACCGAGGCGATTGCAGCACTCAAACCCGGCCTACCTTATCTGACAGCGCATAAATTAGCAGCCAAAGTGATGGTCAAAGCCATGAGCAAGCTGGGCTTCTTTAAAGGCGATGCGGATGAAATTGTTGAGTCCGGCGCTTACGCCATCGCCTTCCCGCACGGACTTGGCCACCAGATTGGTCTGGATGTGCACGATATGGAAAGCCTGGGTGAAAACCTAGTCGGCTATGGTGAAGGAATTGAGCGCAGCACGCTGTTTGGCATGGGCTATTTACGCCTAGGCAAACCACTGAAAGCCGGCATGGTCATTACCGTAGAGCCTGGCATCTACTTTATTCCTGCCCTGATCGACGCCTGGCAAGCAGAAGGCCGTCATAGCGGGATAATTAATTACGCCAAATTTAACGAGTACAAAGACTTTGGCGGCATCCGTATCGAAGACAATGTGCTGATCACTGCCACTGGCAGCCGCATTCTGGGGCCCCATATTGCCCGCACAGCTGAGGAAGTAGAGGCCGTGATGCTGGCGGTGTAAGGCGTAAATAAACAGAGCGCATTAGGCCATTTTAAAATGGCCTAATGCGCTAACGCTTATTTACTCCCTAAGATGCGGTGATCCGGAAGGACGGGTAACACCCAATCCTTTCAATTTAATCATCAGCACTGCAGAGGCGGCCTTAACCGCGAAGGTTTTAAAGTAGCGCTTTCGCGATTCAAGCCACGGCAACAAAATCATAATGCCCTTATGTTTTGCTTAAGTTGAGAGGGCTGGGGTGAAACCCGCCTCCTTCCCTATTCCACAATCTGCGTTGTTTTCAAGCCACAAATCTGGTTTCCCCCCTGACAAACGGCTAAGATGAAATCCCAAACCTAACCAATGCAGATGGCATGAAGCTGATTACCTCGTATACCAGCCCTTTTGGCCGCAAAGTACGCATCGTTCTTGCCGAAAAACGCATTGAATGTCAGTTGATTGAAGATAATCCATGGGTAGCTGAAAGCAGTGTCAGCGCACTGAATCCGCTGGGTAAAGTGCCGATTCTTCTGCTGGACGATGGCAGAACCCTGTATGACTCCAGGGTGATTGTGGATTTTCTGGATCACAGCTCGCCAGTTGGCAAACTCATCCCCAGTGATCATCGCCAGGCGATCAGTATTAAACGCCGCGAAGCACTCGCTGACGGAATAAGCGATGCTGCGGTATTAATCAGACAAGAGCGCAGCCGCCAGCCGCATATGCAATCCACAGAATGGATTGAGCATCAGCAAGCCAAAATAGAGCGCGGCCTTGAGCATATAGCGGGTGAATTAGACGAGAAGAAATGGTGGGGTGGGGATTTATTTTCTTTGGCCGATGTGGCACTGGGCTGCACCTTGGCCTATCTTGATTTTCGCCTGCCAGAGCTTGGCTGGCAGAGCCGCTATCCAAATTTGCAGAAATTTTACAGCAAGCTTGAAGAGCGCCCTTCTTTTACCGAAACTGCACCGCCGATGATTTGAGGCATTTTTTAATGCCACACAGGGCAGCCTCACACCAAAGCAGTCAACCTAAGAAAAACCTACAAAAAAAGGGGCAGGAACGGCTTTAGCCGCTCCTGCGATATGGCGCATTAAGCGAGCAAGATGGGGTCTACCCCACCCTAAGCCTTACTCTTCGCCAATGCCTTCCAGCATTTTTTGCAGCTCGCCCGTAGCAAACAGCTCTTTCATAATATCGGAGCCGCCAACAAACTCGCCCTTGATATAAAGCTGAGGAATGGTAGGCCAGTTTGCGTATTCTTTAATGCCCTGGCGAATATCCGCATCAGCCAGCACATTAACCGCAGCAAAAGAGACGCCACAGTTTTTAAGCAACTGTACGGCACCTGCAGAGAAGCCACATTGAGGGAAAGTTGGTGTGCCCTTCATATACAGAACCACTGCGTTTTCAGTCACTTGCTGGCGAATCAGATCTTGCGTATTCATTTTGAGTTTCCTTTGTGATACCTGATGTATTTACTCAGGTATTGTACTTTTATGAAAAAGTCGCGGCAAGCAAGAGATGTAAAGCCGCGCTGTTTTTATGCCCGCGCGTCAGAGCGGCTCTTTGCATGAGGCCAATCAAACGATGTGCCGCCCTTATGTATTTGATCGATCAGGGGCTTTATCAGGGCAGGTAAATTCCCGGCCAAAGCACCCGAAAATAACAAAGATATACGTTTACGATCAGGCTAGGCGTCCGCCCGTAACGCGTTCTATTCCCGATAAATCACGCCAGCTTTGCACTTCCTGAAAGCCAGCCTCTACCAGTAAGGCACGGCAAGCGGCCGATTGATCCCAGCCATGCTCACACAAAAGCCAGCCACTCTCTTTTAAGTGATCACATGCGCCGCTGATAATATGGCGAAGATGCACGAGGCCATCACCCTCATCACTCAAGGCGCTGCGTGGCTCAAAGCGCAAATCGCCTTCGCTTAAATGATGATCATTTTTCTCAATATAAGGAGGGTTGGATACGATGATCTCAAAACGTGCATCTCCCAGTGCCTGATACCAATCTGACTGATAAAAACGCACCGCCGCATCCAGCCGGCTGGCATTGGTCTGAGCCACAATCAAGGCAGATGGGGATAAATCGACGGCGCTCACATCCAGATCCAGCCGCTCCAGCTTTAGCGTAATCGGAATACAACCCGAGCCTGTGCCCAGATCAAGCACCCTTGCCCCATCCGCCACCCGCTCTAAAGCCAGCTCTACTAATAACTCGGTATCCGGCCTTGGAATCAGCACGCTCGAGTTGACAACAAAATCACGGCCATAGAATTCACGTAAACCAATAATATACGCCACAGGCTCGCCCGCTCTGCGGCGAGCAGCCAGTGGATTAAAAACACTGACATGGGCCGGATCAACTTCATCCTGACCATGGCCAATTAACCATGCGCGGTTTTTGCCCGTGCAATGGCTAAACAAAACTTGTGCATCAAACTTATCCAAACCACTTTGCAGCAATAAAGCTGAATAATTCATAAAGGCTTCCATAAGACATTGTGTTCATTAGTACACAGCCGTGAAAACGCCACCCCAGTATGAAACCCAAATCTTGAAACACGGAGGGTTCAGAGAACACGGAGCTTCACGGGGAAAGCGATGTTTTTCCCCATGCCACTCTGTGTTCTCCCTTTCCTTAGTGGTTTAAGGTTTGAGTTTTCGCTGCATAAAATCGCTTAATTTGATCATTTTTTTGAAGCACGATAAGCCGCTATTTCACTGAGTTTAATGCCCTCAGGAGCGGCCCGGTATTTGCCGTGCACAATGCGCTGCGCGCGATAAATACCAGTGTGCCCAGAGAATAAATAGCTCACTACGCAGGCTAATGCTGCATACACGCCCACTTCTGCACCAAACATTTCCATCGCCATCAGCGTAGAAGCAATCGGCGTATTGGCCGCTCCAGCAAATACAGCCACAAAGCCCAATCCAGCAAGAAAAGCAAAATGCAGATTTAAAAATGGCGCCAGTACATTACCCAGGGTAGCGCCGATATAAAATAAAGGCGTGACTTCGCCGCCTTTAAAACCACTGCCAAGGGACGCCACGGTAAATGCAAATTTCGCGGCAAAATCGTAATTAGCCATAGGGTGCTGAAAAGATTCGATAATCGTTGGGATACCCAGCCCCAGATAACGCTCTGTACCTGAAAACCAGGCCACCAAAGCGATCAGCAACCCACCAAGAAAGGGGCGAAGCGGCGGGTAATGAATGAGCTTTTTCATTCCAGCGGCAAGCAGGTGTGTGACATTGGCAAAGCTGCGTGCAACCAGACCAAAAATTGCCCCGGCCAGCAAAACAGCAGCCAAAACCCAGAGGCTCACCTGAGGGATGGCCCCAATCAGATAATGCGTATGATGCACGCCCCACAAGAGGCCTACCTGATCAGCCACTACGGCAGCCACAAGACAGGGCCAGATGGCATCAACCCGCATACGGCCAATAGCCAGTACTTCAAAACCAAAAACAGCGCCTGCCAGCGGCGTGCCAAACACAGAGGCAAAGCCCGCGCTAATCCCCGCCATCAGTAACAAACGCCGGTCACCATTTTGTAATCGGAAGAGCCGGGTAAGCTGATCAGCCAGCGCAGCGCCCATTTGCACTGCCGTGCCTTCACGCCCTACCGATGCACCAAACAGATGGGACACCACGGTGCCCCCCAAAACCAAAGGCGCCATCCTGAGCGGGATAATTTTTTGCGGGTCATTGATCTCATCAATCAGCAGATTATTGCCTGCCTCAACCTGCTTACCAAAGCGCCAGTAAATCCAGCCAACTACCCCGCCCGCCAAGGGCAAGCCCGCCAGCAGCCAAGGATAAGCCAGCCGTGTTGTAGTGGCCCAGTCCAAAGCAAACAGAAAAAACGCCGATGCTGTCCCCGCAAGCATGCCCACCAGCACAGCCAGCAACAGCCATTTAGCTAAAGCCAGCAGTACAAACCATTGTTCCCGTGCTTTTGAAAAACGCATACTCTGCCTATTACATCAGGAAGACCGAAGCCAGCCCAAGGAAAATAAAGAAGCCCATAGAGTCGGTGGTGGCAGTCAGCAGGACCGATGAGCCATAGGCCGGATCACGCCCCAGTTTTTGCATGGTGAGTGGCACTAAAATGCCCACAAGGGCCGCAACTAAAAGATTCAGCATCATGGCCGCCATCATCACCACGCCCAGCGAAATCTGGCGGTAAAGCAGCCATGCAATCACGCCCAGTACACTGCCCCAAACTAGGCCATTTAAAAGCGCAATGCCAACTTCCTTACCAATCAGGCGGCCAGAATTGCTGGGGGTAATTTGCCCCAAAGCCAAGCCGCGAATAATCAGGGTAATGGTTTGCGTGCCCGTATTACCGCCAATGCCCGAAACAATCGGCATCAGTGCAGCCAGCGCCACTAAATGGGTAATCGTTTCTTCAAAAGCGCCAATCACGCGGCTGGCCACAAAAGCAGTGCAAATATTCACCGCCAGCCAAGGCCAGCGGTTTTTAGCGGATTTCCACACGCTGGAAAACAAATCTTCTTCTTTCAAACCGGCCAGAGACAAGACTTCTGCGTCTGATTCTTCACGAATCACGTCCACCATCATATCCACAGTCAGGCGGCCAATTACTTTATGGTTGGAATCCACCACGGGTGCAGACACTAAGTCATAACGCTCAAACGCCTGCGCGGCATCCCCGGCATCATCATGGCCGCGAAAAGTCACCACATCGGTGGCCATGGCGTCATGCACGGTTAAATCAGGATCGGAAACCAGCAGGTGATTAATCGCCAGCACGCCTTTGAGCACCTGCTCGTGATCCACCACAAAGAGTTTATCGGTGTGATTTGGCAGCTCGTCAAAGCGGCGCAAATAGCGCAGCACCACTTCCAGGGTGACGTCATCCCGGATAGTGACCATCTCAAAATCCATTAAGGAGCCTACTTCATCCTCAGGATAAGACAGTGCCGATTGCAGCTGCGCCCGTTCTTCTTCATCCAGGCCGCCTAATAATTCAGAACGCACTTCACTGGATAAATCCGGCACCAAGTCGGCCAACTCGTCAGCGTCCAGATGCTCGGCCGCGGCGATAATCTCGTAGTTCTCCATATCGGCCAGCAGCGATTCACGCACTGCATCCGATACTTCCAGCAAGATCTCGCCATCATGCTCAGACTTCACCAGCTCCCAAACCAGCAAGCGATCAAATAAAGGTAAGGCCTCTAAGATGTGCGCCACGTCTGCAGGGTGCAAACTCGCCAGCTTTTTTTGTAACTCGACCAAATTCTGCTTATGCACCAGCTGTTCAACCAGCTCGTGCTTAGCCATATCCTGACGATGCACCATATCTTCAACAACGCGATGCCTGTCCAACAGTCGAACAACCTGTTGCAAGCTTTCCTGAAGGCTTTCTTGCTGTTTGCGGGTGACTATCGTCATGCCGAGAATTCCAAAGAGAAGGGTGTTAAAAGACGTGCGCGAGTTTATCACGTCATCGCACCATGACGTTTATGCAAAGTTTGGGTTTAGCCCATTCTGGGTCATGAAATAAAGCCCATCATGCAAAGAATAAAATGCAAATTGCATACAAAATAATATCTTTATTTTTTTATAAAAAACTCAGCATGAACATCAGAGATTTTCAGCGTTCTGCAGCTTATATTTAAAGAATAAATATGCAGATCAAAAGGAGCCTCCCTGAAATACAACGCTGAGCAAAAAGATCACTTTCTTCCGGGAAGAATGCTTGTATTTATTTCGTTTTCGTCCAAGCCTGTTTTCAAGCGTGCTGCTTACTATTGCCAAAAACAAGTTTCTCCTTATTCTTACTATTTTACCTTCTTAACAAAAGGGGCTGCAGCGCTCTGAAGAACAAAACAGCAGTATGATGATTACATCATCCGGCATTTCGCTTTATCTGACTCTGATGAACGACTTATGATGATTACCTCTTTGCAGCGACTCTCTATCCGTATCCAGCTTTTTCTGCTGACGCTCGCCATTGCACTGCCTTTTGTTGTCATGCTGGGCCTCTTTTTGAATCATGAGCTGAAGCAGTTACATAAAGAGGCCTATGCAAAAGTACAAATCATTGCCAATAACTCGGCCTCTGACATTGCCAAGCGCTTACATCGCTACCAGCAAACACTGCTTAGAATCGCCAGCAGGCCGCAGATCAAAGCACTTGATCCACAACACTGCGATCCACTTCTCAAAGAGTTTGTTCAGCTCTCTCCCGAATTCACCACACTGTCTCTACGGGACATCAATGCACAGCCCATCTGCAGCTATTTAAGCCAGCCACCAAGCACCCGCCAGCTGGAGCAATTCCCATGGTTTACCGAAGCAATACAAACACAGCATTTCACCCTGGGTGATGCCGATATGGGCAGCTCTTCCGGGCGCTGGATTGCGGTACTGGCTCAGCCTGTTTTTAATCCCGCGCTGGGCGGGCTGCTGATTTTGCCTCTGGATTTACTCAAATTCAGCAAAGATGTTTTTCATAGCACGCCCGCACAAACCATTATCACGGTAATCGATCAGCGCAATATCATTTTGCTTCACTCCGGAGATGCTGCAACATGGATTGGCCAAAAAACAAAACACGCAACATCGGCCAAGCCCAATGAACTAAGCGTAATAAAAAATGAAGACGGCATCAGCCGACTTAACTCATTTGCCACAATACCGGGAACAAAATGGCGCGTATTTGCAGGGATTCCTGAGGCAGAAGTTTTTGCCGAATACACTCAATACTTATGGTACAGCCTTATCCTCAGTACCAGTTTTCTTATACTGTCACTGCTGCTGGCCTGGCGCATCAGCACCTTTATTATTCAGCCCATCAGCAGGCTGGTGCGCACCGCCAAACAGGTTGCAGAAGGCAATACCCATACTCGTGCCAGTGTGGATGGCCCTTTGGAAATCAAAGCCGTTGCAGAGCAATTTAACGGCATGCTCGACGCCTGGCAGCACAGCGAAGCCGTTCGCTATGACTCCGCCTTACACACACAAACGATCTTAGATAATATGGCCGATGCGGTCATTACGATTAATCAAAACGGCATCATTGAATCTTTTAATCAGGCAGCCAGCGCCATTTTTGGCTATTCCCCCTCAGAAATAACAGGCAAAAATATTAGCCTGCTGATGCCTGAGCCGCATCGCAGCCACCACGACAGCTATCTGCAAAACTATCAGTCCAGTGAGGCGCGCATTATTGGTGTTCCACGAGAGGTAGAAGGCCTGCGCAAAAATGGCCAGTTGTTTCCAATGAGCCTTTCGGTATCAAAAATCAATCTAACAGGAAGAATCACCTTTATTGGCTTGGTCAGGGATATCACGCAAAACCGCGAAAACGAGCAAGAAATTCGTCGGCTTGCCTTTTATGACCCGCTGACAGGGCTTGCCAACCGGCGCTTACTGGCAGACAGGCTAAGACAAGCCATGATCACTTCGGCTCGCAACAGCCAGCATGGGGCGCTGATGTTTTTAGACCTAGATCACTTCAAGCAGCTTAATGATAATTTAGGCCACGATTTGGGAGACCTCTTACTACAACAGGTGGCCGAAAGATTACAAAATTGTGTGCGGGAAGGGGACAGCGTGGCTCGTCTGGGTGGGGATGAGTTTGTTGTCCTGCTCGAAGAACTCAGCACCAATCCCCACGAGGCGGTTACGCAAACCGAGCTGATCGCCAGCAAAATACTGGAAGAACTTGGCCTGCCTTACGCGCTTAACGAGCATATTTACTCCAGTACTCCCAGCATTGGCATTGTCTTATTTCTGGAAGACCTGGAAAGCATGGAGGAGCTGCTCAAAAAAGCCGATGTGGCGATGTATCAGGCCAAAAGTGCGGGACGTAATACAGCCCGTTTTTTTGACCCCGTGATGCAGGCCGCAGCCGCGGCACATGACGAATCAGTCAGGGATTTGCGCCGGGGTTTTGCCGAGCAGGAATTTGTACTGCAGTATCAGGTACAGGTGGATAACAATGGTGAAATAACCGGAGCAGAAGCCCTTGTGCGCTGGAATCACCCTGAACGGGGTTTAGTTGCACCACTCGAGTTTATTCCGCTTGCCGAAGAAACCGGCATCATTTTGCCACTGGGGCAATGGGTACTCGAAACGGCCTGCAATCAGCTGCATCAATGGTCACTACAGCCTTTTACCGCAGACTGGAGCATGGCCGTCAATGTGAGCGCCTTGCAATTTACGCAGGCTAATTTTGTTGAACACGTCAGCTATGCCCTGAAAAAAACCGGCGTAAACCCCAGAAAGCTGAAATTAGAACTCACAGAAAGCATGCTGATCGACGACATAGAAGACATCATCGAAAAAATGAATCACCTGAAAAAACAAGGGGTAAGTTTCTCTCTGGATGACTTTGGCACGGGGTATTCATCCCTATCCAATCTGAAACAACTTCCGCTGGATCAGCTTAAAATCGACCAATCTTTTGTACAGGATATTATGTCCGACCCAAGCGACGCCATTATTGCCCGTGCAATTATTGTGCTTGGGCATAGCCTTGGCCTGAAAGTGATTGCCGAAGGCGTAGAAACCCTGGAGCAGCGCGATTTTTTAACCGTAATTGGCTGCGTGGCCTTTCAAGGCAACTACTTTGGCCCGCCCCTGTTTGCGCATGAATTAAATACACAAGCTGATTCTGGCGACACAGCCACCAGCAGCATATAAACCAGTAAAAAGTGAGCGTTTCCGCCCACTTTTACTTAAATCATCAGTACCTGCTTAAGCTTTGCCAGATAAGCGCTGCAAACGCTGCAATGCCGTTTCACCGCTGGAAGTCGTTGCCACCGATTGCCTGATTGCCGCAATTTCAGCCGCCTGATCCAATGGCTTTTGAGCGATATCTGTAATAATTTTCATCCCGGCCGCTTCATTAGATACCTTTTCTGCCCGGCGGGTTAAAGCACTTAAAGCGTTAGAATTATTCGACACGCCTTTAAAACCGGCCAATTGCTCCTGCCTTGCCTGACGAGCGGCCTGCAAATCTTTTTGCGCCTCAGCCGCAGCCAAAGCCTGAAGGGCTTTTTTAGCCGCAGCATCAAAATCAGCCAATTGCTGGGAAAGCTGCTTCACGATCTCTTCAAACTCACCCATAAATTCACGGGCATCCGCAGCTTCTTGTTCTTCCTGCGCCACGCGGCCTTTATTGGCTTCCAGCTCATCGCAAAACACTGTCACGGTGGCTTCAGAAATCGTACCGGCAGATAAACGTGCAGCCAGGGTTTCTAAGGCTTTTTCATCATTAGCGATCAAGGCCTTTAAATCATCAACATCTTTTTGCTCTTTAGCAAAATCAGCTCTGGCCTTGGCTAATTTTTGTGCCGAATCCTGCAACACGCTACGCAGCTGATCACGGTCTGCTTCCGTTGCGGTTTCTGGATCAAAATTTGCGATCACGCCAGAGATTTTGTCCCCGAGCGCACTGAAGTGTTTTGCTACTAAACGTGCCGTTAAATTCCAACCTGAAGACATAGTATTTCCTTTATTAAAGAAAGTGACTTTCACGTAAATATTGGGCTTCGCAAGCTCAGCGCCAAGCTACATCCAGCAATTACTGCACGGTAATTCGTTCCAGCTCTAAAGGTAAACCCATCATAAAATCAACGTGAATGGCGCGTTTTGAATTATCGCCATCTTCGCTTGTCACGACTTCTGTACTAATTAATAAGTATTCTGGACCACTGGCCAATTGGCGCACATAGGGCATAAAGTAGATTTTCTGGCTTAGCCCCTTCACCCCCATGGCATCATCAATCCGCACTTCTGAGCCGGTAAATGGGGAGACAAACTCTACTTCGGCACTGCCTGCATCACGCTGATATTCCAGCTGCTCTTCCCTGCCAAAGATCTCAGCAATTCTGCTATCGCCGTAGCCCAGCTCAACAAACTGCTCGCGCGATAAAGCGTAGCTCTGGCAGCCCAAGCCATAGCCCGCCTCACCGGTAAAGGCTTCCTGATCCTCGGCACTGGCAGGAAAAACACGCGTTAAGCGTGTGCAATACATGATTTCTTCAACCACGCCTGCTTGATTTTGAAAGACCTGTATAAATTTTTCAGGCGTTTCATCGTTGCCGGTTTCAATATACAGGCGATATAAATGCCCAGATAAATTGATTTTTACCCGGCTTACCGCCTGAATCAGCATGCTTAAATTTGCAGGCGCTTCAATCACCGACCCACTGGCATTGGCACGTATAAAGGGCGACATTTGCAAGGTAATCAGGCTGCCAATTCTGGCACCCAATGGCAGACCCGCATCCTGACGCTCTTCTTCTTTTGCAAATAATTTAGAACCATAATTAAACGCGTCTTTCCAGCCCATTTTGACAAACCCCTATCCGTTCACCATGCGTACTCACCCGATGCAAAACCAACCCTGTTTAAACCATTAGTAAATAAAGTTGATCTTAACGATCCCCTAAGGAGTAACGCTGCGGTGCTGCTTTTTTTCTTAAGAAAAAAGCCAGAATTAAAAAAGCGATAATAAATATGATCAAACCAAATAAAAACACACCCAGCCAGCCAGAAGACTGCTCAGGCTTTTGCGCTTGGTTCTGTTGATTCTGTGCAGTCCCCTGCTGATGACTGGAGCGGCTGATTGAATTACCCAGCATATTGCCCAGCACCGATCCCGCCAAAGACGGGCCAAACGAGCCATCCCGCTTAGGATTGCGCCCAGAATCAGGCTGCCGGTAGGGATCAGGAGCCTGCTGATTTTGATCAGGTTTTGGATTAGGAATATAAGTATTCGAAGCCGATTGCCGCGCCTTTGCGTCCCGCTCGTTCAGCGTCTTTAAGGCTTTATCTTTTTCTGCCGCACGGCTCATGCTTTTGTTCGATGCAGACTGGCTGGGCGTGGTTTGAGTATCGGTTTTTTTAGCGCTACCAAAAGTACCAAACGATGTTTTTTTAGATTCACTGCTGCCGTTGTTTTGCGGAGCAGAAGGCTTGCCCGATGATGATTTACTGCTACGGGAAGAAGAAAACCCGCCGCTATAACTTTTGGACGACGATTTCGCCAGCGTGTTTCCCACGAGCAGCGTACAAAACACAATCACGATCCACTTCATGGTCATTTCAAGTTCACCCAAAGGCTACAATGCCAACAAATATAACTGTTTTTTACACTGGTATAAAAACATAAGTAAGCTATCGGCATATTTATGTTTAGATTACACAATTTAACCTGAATGCCACGCCACTTACTTCAGCAGCACGAGCACTTATTATGAAAAAAATTCGTATTCTGGCGCTATCAGGCAGCCTTAGAAAATGCTCAGACAATACCGCGCTCTTAAACGCGATCTACCAATTAGCACCAGAGCATATTGAAGTTCGGCTATTTAATCACTTAGGCGAACTACCGCTATTCAATCCTGATCTGGAGAATGAGCCTCATCAGGCTCTAAGCGCTTTACAGCAGGAATTAAGCGCGGCAGATGGCGTTTTTATAGCCAGCCCTGAATATGCACATGGTATCAGCGGCGTATTAAAAAATGCGCTGGATTGGCTGGTCGGCAGTGAATCGTTCCCCAATATGCCCGTTGCGCTTTTCAATACCTCACCCAGGGCCAGCCACGCCCAAGCGGCCCTGCGTGAAGTGATTAAAACGATGTCGGGAAATATTATAGAAGAAGCATCCATATCGGTGCCGCTCATGGGTAGCGGCTTAAACCAAGAAGGGATCGTCAGTCATCCAGAAATATCAGCAGCACTGAGCAGTGCTCTTCACGAATTTGTAAACGTCATTCATCAAACACGCATGGCAAACTAGATAACAGGCTTTTTCAAAGCAAACTGCCGCCGCAGCCAGCGTACCGGCATGCCGATCACCGGCAGCTTCTGGAACAACTCTTCGGCCGCATCCCAATAATCGCGGTGATAACAAACTTGGCCCTGTGCGTTTAATTTAAGGTGCGATGCGCCGTGCACGCTATACGCTTTGCCTTGCAGCTCAAAAACGAAATCCCATGTAATAAACGCGTTTTCACCTTGCATTACGCGATCTTTCATCACAAAACGTGGCTTTTGTGTGGTTTCAAACATATGGGCAAAAATACGACGGATATCAGCCACGCCGCTTACCTCATTAAACGGATCTTTAAACCAAGCGTCGGCACTATAAAAACGCTCGATTTCATCCAAATTTTGCAGGCTGATGGCCTCGTACCACTGCAACATTTCATCAAGTAGCATGGTTTACCTTCAAATATAACAAGCTGATATTGCGAGATCACGCCAATCGCTGAAGCAAGGAAAAACGCCAGCGGTAGGGCAATCTTTGCAGGCATTTCATCGCCAGCGTAAAGCGGCGTGGAAAATGGATTTCAAAGCGGCCTTTTTCCATTCCTTGCAAAATAGCACTGGCGGCCTGCTCTGGCGTTTGCAGAGCAGGCATGCTGAAGTTATTTTTTGCGGTTAGCTCGGTTTTTACAAAGCCCGGATTGATCAAATACACGCCAAGACCACGCGGGTGCAGATCGGCATAAAGTAGCTCGGCGAGGTTGATCAGCGCGGCTTTACTCGGGCCATAAACAGAAGCATTAGGCAGGCCCATATAACCCGCCACACTGGCAATCACCGCCACGCTGCCCGCTTGCCTCGCAAGCAAATCAGGCAGGACGGTTTCAAGCCCAAAGTAAACGCTGGCTAAATTCACAGCCAGTGTGCGCTCTACCTGTGCGGCTTTAATTTCCCAACTGCGCTCAGGCCGATAATCTGCCGCGCAAAACACCACCAGATCTACCCCGCCCCATGCGTTTTGTATCTGCTGAAAAGCGCCTGGCCAGGCTGCTGCATCAGCCACATCAAAGGGAATAATCTGCACCTGCTCACTCGCCGCAGCCACTTGCAGCAACCTGCCTTCGCTGCGCGAGCTTAAAGCCACGCGTGCGCCTTTGCCGATTAAATCTCGGGCCAGCGCCGCACCAATACCGCTGGAAGCGCCTATCAGCCACACGCGCTGCGCGTGCCACTGCCTGATTTGAGGATTTAGGCTGGCAAACATGGCTAATCCTTTTTACGGAAAAACAGCGTGACTTCGCCCAGCTGCCAGCCAAATTTGCTCATACTGGCGCGGTTTATCATCGTTTTCTGATCAATTAAAAACATCCAGTCATCAAACTGCACTTCATAAACCGAGCCATCTACCGGCAGCAGCATGGTGTATTTCCAGTTGAGCGCATTGCCAGCAATCTGCCCTTCTGCCTCGCCTTTAATATCATCCGCAGTGCCTGTCCACTGCCCACCCGCTTGCTGGCGTAATGTCCAAACGCGTTTTTGCTTACTGCCATCGCTGTATGTGAAGTCTTCATCCAATACAAAGCGCTCCCCCTGCTTGGTGCCCGTCAGCAGCACATGAAAGCGCTTGACCACTTCACCATCACGCTTTTGAAACGTGCCCCATGCTTCTGTCTGGCCACTAAAAAACTGGACTAAATCTAAGGCAGGCTGTTGCTGCTGGTAGTGGCGCACATCCGGCCCGGCGCAAGCGCTAAGCAGCAGGCAAAGCATAATTAACAGTGCTTTCATGGTGCGAATCCTTTTAAAGTGGCTTGCTGCCGGATGACTAAATTTAAACGCCACATTGCCAGCAATTTAATCGCACAAGGCAAGGCGGCGTAGGTGAGTGCGAGGCTTAATCCACCCTGCCCCGCGACGCCCGGCTGATAGCCGCCCCAAGCCAAAAGCGGCAAGGCGAGCCCAGAGAGGGCGAGAGCCAGCTTGCCCAGCAGTGTCCAGATTCCGTAATAGCTGGCGGGTGAGTGCAGGGGGGAAATCAGCCCCGCCAGTAACACGGGGGGCAGCGCTAAATCAGCCCCCAGCGCCAGCCCTGCCAGAATGCACACCACGGCATAGGCAGCCACATCACCAGCGCTCAGCAAAGCCGCGCCTGCAAAAGCCAGCACCGCTAAAATCATGCCCAAGCGCCATGCCTTTGCTGTGCCGATTTTTTTCGCCAGCCTTACCCACAGCGGCAAGCCCAGAGCCGCAGCTACAAAGTAAGCGGCTAAAAATGCACCGGATAATTGCGGGGCGGCGATGCGATCACGGATATAAAACAAAGCTAATGTGGCCGGAATCGCCACCGAAACCGCATTTAAAAAGTAAGGCAGTAATAAGCGCCTGAATGCCAAATTAGCCAGCGGCTCGCGCCAAGATTGCTTTTCACCCCCGCCCAGCCAGGGTAAGGACCGATAAAGCAGTGCCACAATGCCCAAAGCTAATAACAGTGCAAACGCCAGGGCATACCAAGCCATCCCTTGCTCCACCTGCTGCCCCGCCATTAAATAGCCCGGCACAATACTCGCCAGCACCACGCCGATCAGCCCCGCGCCTTCGCGCCAAGCGGCGGCATGAAGTAAAACGGCCTGATCCCCCAGTCTTGCCCCCCATGCCAGATAGGCGATATTGAGCATGCTGTGCGCGGTGTAAATGCCGATCAGCATCACCACCAGCCACATGATTAATGCACTGCCTTGCACCGGGGCCAGCCACAGACCCGCAAATGAAATGGCCAGCAGCAGCCCGGCACAAAGCATCCAGCCGCTTAATCGCCCGGCCCTTCGATCAATTAAATAACCCAGCCACGGGTCTTGCACCGTATCGATCAGCCTTGCGCCAAACAGCACCCAGCCTGTGGTGGATAAGGCCATGCCTAATTGCCCTGCGTAATAAGTCGGGGCGTGCACATAAACTGGCAAAGCCGCCATAGCCAGCGGCAAGCCCAGCAGGCCATAAGCCAGCGCGGGCTTCACTTTTGCCCCAGAAGCTGCGCGCGCAGATTGCTGTCTTTACTGCGCTCATCCAGCCAAATAGCAAAAAATGCTTTGGCAAATTCGGTATCAGCCACTTCGGCATTCAAGCCCTTCTTGCCATAAAAGCGGCAGCCCACACCGGGCAGATACACGCCAATCAGCTGATCGCCGCTTTCTACATCACTAAACGCGCGCTCCATTTCGGCCTGCCAGCGAGCCAGCTGCGCCTTACTATATTCTTTGCCGGATAAACGCTTGATTTCATCAAGGCTGGTGCTAACAAAACGCTCGCGGCTGATGCTGCGGTGGTAAGTTAGCTCCAGCGCAAAGGGGGCACTCGCTGTAAAGGGGCGCTGCTCGCTCCATAAACGGGCGGTATATACCCTAAAACCAAACCAGCGAAACTCTCCCGATCCAAGCGGCGTAGCAGCAGGCAGCTCTTCCCGCCAGCTGGCGGCAAATGCACCTTTCACCATCGTCAGCAGCAGAATCAGTAACAGCGCACTAGCCGGTTTTTTGTAATAAGAACTGCACCACATCGGTTCGCCCCTCATCAAAGCCTGCTTCGCAATAGGCGTAATAAAGCCGCCAGATACGCCGGAATTCATCATCAAAACCTTGCGCCGCAATGGTGGCTTCACATGCGCTAAAAGCTTGGCTCCAGCGGCGCAGTGTTTCGGCATAATCCGCACCAAAATGATGTTGATCGAGTGTTTTAAGGCCAGCTTCTGCCGCTTTGGCCACAAAGCGCTCCGGGCTGGGCAGCATGCCGCCGGGGAAAATATACTGCTGGATAAAATCCGTATTAGCGCGATAGTTTTCAAACCGCGCATCATCAATGGTGATGCTTTGCACCAACGCTTTTGCCCCCGGCTTTAAGCATTGCTGCAGCTGATTAAAATAGCTGGGCCAGAAACGCTCGCCTACGGCTTCAAACATTTCGATCGACACAATGGCATCGTATTGCTCGTTTAAATCACGGTAATCACTGAGCCAAAGCTTAGAACCATTGCCCTGATTACGCGCTTGGGCCACGGCCAGCTGGGCTTCTGAAATGGTAATGCCGTGTACTTCAACGCCACAGCGGGCAGCATGTTCGGCAAAGCCTCCCCAGCCGCAGCCAATTTCCAGCACGCTATCGCCCGCTTTTAAAGCGAGGGTATCGATAATTCTCTGGTATTTGGCGGCCTGCGCGCTTTCTAAGCTCTGGCTGAAATCCCCTGCAAAAATAGCGCTCGAATACGTCCAGCTTTTATCCAGCCACAGCTGGTAAAAATCGTTACCAATATCGTAATGAGCATGAATATTGCGCTTACTTCCCTCGCGGGTATTGGGGCGCAGCCAGTGTTTCAGCCGGTACCACAACGTAGCCAGCTTGCCGCCAAAGACAAAACGCTCCAGCGCCGCTTCGTTTTTTAATGCCAACCGCAGCAAGGCGGTTAAATCAGGCGTATCCAGCCAGCCAGCCGCATAGCTTTCTGCAAAACCAATATCGCCCGCCTTGATAATCCGGCCACAAGCGCGCCAGTCATGGATATGCAGCAGGGCACTGGGTGGCGTGTGTAAATCGCCAAATGTGAGATGGCTGCCATCGGGGGTAATCAGCTGCAAATGCCCATACTGCAAGCGCTGCAATACTTGTATAAATAATCGGGCCGCAGCAGGTGCGGCAAAAGGCAAAGCAGACAGGCTGCGTGCTTGGCTCATGATTGGCTTTCCTTTGAACTTCGCAAATGAAGAGGATGGCTGATAGGGTGTAATGGTGGCTGAGGCTTGCGGTAAAACGGCACGCGTTTCAACCACAGACGCAGCGCCTGCCAATAAATTTTGGCGACCACGCCCAGCGTTAAAAAGGGCTGAGCCAGCAAAGCACGCCGCAGATGCGCGGGGGTAAACGAGAGGCGCCGGCCTGCAATCGCCGTTTTAATCAGCAGGCCTTCCTGATCAAAATAATCAATCGCCACAAAAGCGCTATCTGGCGAATTTTTAAAACAAAACTGGTAATGGCCCGCCACAGGGCAAAAAGGCGAAACATGCAGCGCTTTCATGCTGTGTAAATCGCTATCGGCCAGAATATCCCCGCCGCCAGCTGCTTGTAGTAAATAACGATGATGCTCGCCAAAGGTATTGTTTACCTCGGCTAGCACGGCCTTTAAGCCGCCATTTTTGTCATGGCAAAACCAGAAATTAACCGGGTTAAAGGCATAGCCAAAGATTCTGGGAAAAGTTTGCAACCAGATTTCGCCATCCGCCTCGATGGCCGCATCTTTAAGCAGCCCCCGCATCCAAGCCTGCAGATCAGAGCCATCTCTGGCGCCATAATCCCGCGTGGCAATCGATAAAGGCCGCCAGCAGTTGACGCCAAACCAGCGATTATTCAGCTCGCCTAATCGAGCCAGATTCAGCCGCAGGCAAAACACCGGGTAGACAAAGCGGTTTTGCACCGGTCTGAGCCGCTCGTGCATGACCTGCCCGGTTAATAAGTAAGCGGCACGCATCAGAGCTGCGCCCATTCAGGGAGTACATCAAAATCAGCCGCAACGCGCAGAGCAGATTTCAAACCGTCTTCATGAAAACCATAGCCTGTCCATGCACCGGCAAACCATGTTCGATTGCGCCCCTGCAACTGCGGCAAACGCTGCTGGGCATCAATGGCGGGCTGATCCATGATTGGATGCTGGTATTCAAACTGTGCAATGACTAAATCTGGTTTTTTAAACGGGTTAAGCGTCACCACTACCGGGTGTTCAAACGGCAGATTTTGTAATTGATTCAGTAAATAGCTCACACAAACGGGCCGCTGCCCATCCACGGCCACGCCGCCCAAATAATTCCAGGCCGACCATACTTTTTTGTTTTGAGGTAGTTGCTGCTCATCTAAGTGTAAATAAGCGGTATTGGGCTGGTAGCGCACAGCCCCCAGCAGCTTTTGCTCGCAGGGGCTGGCGTCTTCCAGAATACTTAAGGTATCGGGTGCGTGCCCGGCAAAGACCACGATATCGAAACGTGATTCGCCGCTGGCGGTTAATATCCGTACACCGCTCACATCGCGACGCACACCCAGTACCGGCGTATTAAGACGAATATCCGGCAAAGTGGCTGCGATGCGCTGCACATAGCTGCGGGAGCCACCTTGCACGGTTTGCCATTGAGGCCGCCCATTCACTTGCAATAAAGAGTGATTAATACAAAAACGCAAAAAGGTCAGTGCGGGAAAGCCCAAAATATCTTTAGGTGAGCTCGACCAGATTGCAGCAGCCATGGGCAGCAAATATGCGTCCCTGAACAGCTGACCATAACCACCGGCATCTAGCAGCTGCCCTAATGTTTCTCCGCTATTGCCAGCCCTTAGTAAATTGACCTCTGCTGTTTTATTAAATCGCAAAATATCTTTGAGCATGCCCCAGAAGCGAGGGGAGCAAAGATTGCGCCGCTGTGCAAATACGGCATCCAGATCTGTGCCTGCCCACTCCAGCTGGCCCTTATCCATAGAAACGCCAAACGACATATCCGTGCTGTACGTTGCCACATCCAGCTCAGCCAGCAGAGCCACTAAATTAGGGTAGGTTTTATCATTCAGCACCAAAAAGCCGGTATCAACAGGATGGCTGACCCCGTTCACAGACACATCCACCGTGTTGCTATGCCCGCCCAGATAGCTTCCCGCCTCAAACAGGCAAACATCGTGCTTGCGATTGAGCAAATATGCGCTGGCAAGACCCGATATCCCTGCGCCAATCACGGCGATTTTTTGTCTGAAACCAGAAGAGACTTGCAGTGCCACGGGGTTTTCCTTTGAATGGTTTACAAAACATGCACCTGAATAAGGGCTGAAGCAAAGGCTGAATATTCAAGCTATCCATTCCTCTCATCAGCGGCTAATATGGCAACTAAACCACCATGCAATTAAATCTACCACAGAGTAACTTTAATTACCAATGAGTATTTTAAGCAAATTAAGCTTCAAAGATCAGGCCTTTAAGCTGCGCGAAACGGCGATCCTCGATGCAACCACTGCCATACTGGCCAGCAAGGGCTTTGACTTGATGACCATGGACGATGTTGCCCAGGAAGTAGGCATTTCTAAACCCAGCCTCTATAAGCACTTCAAATCCAAGGAAGATTTGGTGGGTGCGGCGATGATTCGCCTGATAGATGGTGCGCTTGATTATCTGGATGCCATGCCCTCAGGGCTAAGCCCGATACAGCAGCTAAAAGATTTGCTGGCATGGGCTTTAAGCATCAGGCTAGAGGGGGGTATGCCCTTTTTGCCCTCAACCAGCGCGCATGTTCGTGAAATGCTGACGCGTAACCTGAAATACGTCATGAGAGTGTTGAAATTAAATGGCAAGATAGAGGCCATCGTTCAGCAAGCTCAAAAACAAGGCCAGCTCAACCCCGACCTGCCTGTTGATGTGATTTTGTTTGCCTATTACGCCAGAACCTGTGATCCGGCCGTAGAATACTTACAGCTTTACAGCAAGCTGGATCACGAAACCATTATCGAATCCATGCTTGAAGTTTGTTTTTCTGGCCTGAAAAACCAAGCATAAACAGCAGGCAAGCGAATTAGCGTCACTACGGAGTTGAATCCAAAGCCCAGCGCCCGCATATGCCCTGCATGAAACCACTAAGGAATACCCCAAAATGAGCGTTCCACATCTGACCACCGCACTCACAGGCCCGCTGCTGGATCTGGAACGCAAAATTTTGGCAGCCCAGCCTGAAATCGAGCATTGGTTCCGTAACCAGTGGCAGGAACACACTCCGCCATTTTATGGCTCAGTCGATTTGCGTAATGCAGGCTATAAGCTGGCGCCTGTTGATATGAATTTATTCCCGGGCGGCTTTAATAATCTGAATCCGGAATTCCACCCGCTGGCCGTGCAAGCCACCATGATTGCGCTTGAGGGCTATTGCCCTGATGCGCGCCGCGTGTTGCTGATCCCGGAAAACCACACCCGTAATACTTTCTATCTACAAAACGTGGCGGCGCTGGCCAAGATCTTACGTCAGGCTGGCTTAGTCGTGCGTTTAGGCAGCATGAATCCTGAAATCACGACCATTACCACACTTGATTTGCCTGATGGTGGCCAAGTTACGCTAGAGCCTATTGTGCGCAATGGCAAACGGGTTGGTATTGCGGACTTTGATCCCTGCGTAGTGCTGCTCAATAACGATTTATCAGCGGGTATCCCGGCCATCTTGCAAGATATCGAGCAAACATTGTTGCCGCCGCTCAATGCAGGCTGGGCAGTGCGCCGTAAAACCCAGCATTTCACCGCCTACGATAAAGTGGTTGAGGAGTTTGCTGCACTGATCGATATCGACCCTTGGGTCATTAACCCCTACTTTGAACACGTCGACGGGTTGGATTTCCACTCCCGCGCAGGTGAAGACAAGCTGGCAGCCACTGTTGACACGATGATTGAAAAAATCCGCGTCAAATACCAGCAGCACGGCATTGATCAGGTGCCTTATGTCATTGTAAAAGCCAATGCCGGCACTTACGGCATGGGCATTATGAGCGTGAAATCCGGCGAAGAATTGCTCGGCTTAAACCGCAAGCAGCGCAATAAAATGAGCGTGATTAAAGAAGGCATGGAGGTCCACGATGTGATCGTGCAGGAAGGCGTGCCAACCTTTGAGCAAATTAATGCCGCCGTAGCTGAGCCGGTGGTTTATATGCTGGATCGCTTTGTCATTGGCGGCTTTTACCGTGTGCATACAGGGCGCGGCATTGATGAAAATCTAAACGCACCTGGTGCGCACTTTGTGCCACTTGCCTTTGCATCACCGCTCTCCACCCCCGATTGCGACGGCTCGCCAGACTGTGAAGCCAACCGCTTCTACTCCTACGGCGTAGTGGCAAGACTGGCCTTACTGGCTGGGTCTTTAGAGCTGGAATAAGTTTCAAAAGATGGGGAGTCGGGATGAGGGAGTGGGGAGTAAAACCAACTTATCCACTCACGACTCCCGACTCACAACTCCCAACATGAAGGCCGCTATGAAAATCCTTGTCGTGCTTGATCCGCTTGCCAGCTTAAAAATTTACAAAGACAGCAGCTACGCCATGATGCGTGAGGCGGATTTGCGCGGGCATTTGCTGTTTACCTGCGGCGCTGAAAACCTAAGAGTTAAAGACGGCCTTGTAGAAGCTCGGGCAGCCCGGCTGCATTTTACCGACACGCAAAGCGGCCATGAATGGTATACCCAGGATGAGGCCGCCATTACGGCACTGAAAGACTTCGATGCCGTAATCATGCGTACAGACCCACCCTTTGATCAGCAGTATTTCTATGCCACCCAATTGTTTACGCTGGCCGAAGCACAGGGTGCAAAAGTATTTAACCGTGGCCAAGCCCTGCGCGACTTTAATGAAAAGCTGGCCATTTTAAAGTTTCCACAATTCACTGCGCCTACGCTGGTTACCCAGTCTGAAAGCGATGTGCGGGCGTTTTTGGCTGAGCACGGCGACATTATTCTCAAGCCACTGGATGGCATGGGCGGCACAGGGATTTTCCGTCTTACACAGGCGGATCCGAATGTAGGCTCGATTATCGAAACGCTGACAGCCAACGGCACACAAACCATTATGGCGCAGCGCTATATTGCGGCAATTAAAGAAGGCGATAAGCGCATTCTGCTGATCGATGGCAAGCCGGTGGACTGGTGCCTAGCACGGATTCCCAAGGCGGGTGAAACACGCGGCAATCTAGCGGCAGGCGGCAGCGGCGTGGCAAGGCCATTAACAGCCAGAGACCGGGAAATTGCCGAGGCACTGGGGCCGCAGCTGGCGGCCCAAGGCTTGCTGCTGGTGGGGCTGGATGTGATTGGCGAAAACCTCACCGAGGTGAATGTTACTAGCCCGACCTGCTTCGCTGAGATTACCGCACAATCTGGCATCAACGTTGCAGCCCTCTTTATTGATGCGCTAGAAAAGCACGCCGCAGCATGAAACGCCTCTGCTTGCTGATTGCCCTGCTGCTATTAAGCGCTTGCAGCAGGGCGCCGCTTTATCAGCAAGAAAGCTATGTATTTGGCACGCGGGTACAGCTGTCTATCTGGGGCTTGCCCGAAGATGTAGCGCAAAAACATGCCGCCGCAGTATTTGCCGATTTAGATCGCATTCATACCCGTCTGCACCCTTGGCTGCCCTCCGAAATCACCCGGATAAATGCCAGCTTTGCCAAGGGTGAGTCGGCCATTATCGATACCGAAACAGCGAGCTTACTCAAACAAGCCAGCCAGTATGCCGATCAATCTGAGCAGCTGTTTAACCCTGCTATGGGTGGCCTCGTTGAAGCATGGGGCTTTCATAAAGATAACTACACCGCCACACTGCCCAAGAGCGAAACAATCGCGGATCTGCTGGCTGCCCAGCCCAGAATGAGCGACCTGACTTTTGATGCGACCACGGTGAGCAGCAGTAATCCGGCAGTAAAAATCGATACCGGCGGCTTTGCCAAGGGCTGGGCGCTTGATCGTGCAGCAGCCTATTTGCGTAAACACCGGGTGAATAACGCGCTGATTAATGTCGGCGGCAATGTACTGGCACTGGGCAAAAAAGATCAGACACCATGGATTGTGGGCATACAACACCCGCGAGAGCCGCAAGCTATGGCGACGATTGCTTTAAGAGATGGCGAAGCAATTGGCACTTCGGGCGATTACCAGCGTTTTTTTGAAGTAGCGGGCAAACGCTACTCCCATTTAATCGACCCGCGAACCGGCCAGCCAGCCACCACCATGGAAGCCGCTACTGTGATTGCCCCGCCCAGCTTAGAGGCAGGAGCGATCTCTGACGCAGCCACTAAACCTATTTTTATTGATGGCATAGGAAATACATTACGCCATGCCAAACGTTTTGGATTGCATGATGTACTCCTCGTAGGTAATGATGGCAGTGTCTATGTGACAGCAGATTTACAACGCCGGCTGACATGGATCAAGCACCCAGTACATATTTACCGCTTACGGTAGCAAGCAAAAGCGGTATATTTAGAGCATCTTGCTTTCTTGTATTTAATAACATCAAACTTACACCCGTTAAGGTAGGAAGGTATGGTTGGTATTATCATTGTGACGCATGTGTCTTTAGGCGAAGCCTTAGTCTCGTGTGCCCAACATATTATGGCGCGGGATCTGCCAAACTTACTGCAGTTATCAGTAAGCAAAGCAGATGAGCCCGACGACGTAGTAAGACGCGCCAACGAAATGATCAGCCAATTAGACGATGGCTCGGGTGTACTGCTGCTGACCGATATCTATGGCGGCACGCCATCAAATGTCGCTCAGCGTTTAGTCAGGGCAGGCAAAGTAGAAGCGATTGCCGGTGTAAATCTGCCCATGCTGGTCAGAACACTGAGCTACAGCCACCAGGCGCTTGAAGTTGTCGTGAGTAAGGCCATTACCGGAGGCTTAGAAGGTGTGCTCTATATGCTGCCCGACAGCGCTCAGGAATAGGTAGCAGAAATAAAAGTAAAACGCGTTTTTTGCATGCTGCGCGGCAGCATGCAGAAATCAGCGGGATAGCAAAGTGACGTATAGATTGCCGTCAGTAAAGCAATTTCAGGCGGTTTGGAAGGTGTTCTCTATAAGCTGCTCAGCAGCGCTCAGGAATAAGTGATATGCCAACAAGTGAAGTAGAAATCATAAACAAATTGGGTTTACATGCCCGTGCATCCAGCAAGCTCACCCAGCTGGCCAGCCAGTTTCAGTGTGAAGTCTGGCTCAGCCGCAATCAAAAACGGGTGAATGCCAAGTCAATTATGGGCGTCATGATGTTAGCTGCAGGCAAAGGCAGCAAAATTCTGCTAGAAACTGACAACGGTCCGGATGCAGAAAGCGCAATGACGGCAATCTCTGCCTTAATCGCTGATAAGTTTGGCGAAGGCGAATAAGGCTCTGTCTCATCATTCCGTCATAAAATATTTATTTAAAACTGCAAGACAACAGGCATTATCAGGGATAGTTCAGATCAGTTTTGTACTCAAAATAACGACCGCGATCACCGGCACGGTGGCAAAAGAGGAAGATTTATGAGCATTACGCTGCAAGGGATTGGCATTGGGGGTGGGATTGCAATTGGGCAGGCCCACCTTATATCGCATGCCGATATCGAAATTGCTCACTATCAACTGACTGATGCAGACATCCCCGCCGAACTGGCCCGCTTTGATGATGCCATCCGGGTAACCCGAAAATCCTTAGAAATGCTTTGGGGTAGTATCCCTGAAAATGCCCCCGCCGAGCTGGGCGCATTTTTATCGCTGCATATTATGCTGCTAAATGATCATATGCTCTCCAAAGAGCCACGCAATCTGATCGAACAGCAGCATTGCAATGCGGAATGGGCGCTTAAGCTGCAGCTGGAAGTACTGCTCGCTCAGTTTGATGAGATCGAAGACGAATACCTCAGAGAGCGCCGCAGCGATGTGATTCAGGTGGTAGAGCGGGTTTTTAAAACGCTGGCAGGCCACGAAAACCATTCACACGCTCTTGCCGAAATTGCCCCCGACTGCATTCTGGTTGCACATGACCTCAGCCCGGCCGATATGGTGTTGTTTAAAGATACGGCCTATCTTGCCTTTATTACCGATGTGGGTGGCCCGACTTCTCACACCGCGATTTTGGCCCGCAGCTTAGATTTGCCATCGGTACTGGCGCTGCGCCACGCCCGCGAGCTAATCCGCGAAGATGAGCTGATTATTGTCGACGGCATTAACGGCGTGGTGATTATCGACCCCGATGAAATCATCCTCAAAGAATACCGCCATCTGCAAGCAGACTGGCTGAAAAAACAACAAGCACTGCAAGATATCCGCACCAGCCGCCCTGTTACCAAAGATGGCGAAGAAATCGAGCTGTTTGCCAATATTGAAGTACCCGACGATTGCATTTTGTCTATAGAAAACGGGGCGACAGGCGTGGGCCTGTTCCGCTCCGAATTTTTATTTTTATCCGAATCCGATTTACCCACAGAAGAAGAACAGTTCCTCGCCTATAAGCAAGTCGCTGAAGCCATGAAAGGCCAGCCGGTGATTATTCGTACCGTAGACTTGGGCAAAGACAAAATACCTAAATGGCAGCAAGAGCGTGAAACGCCTAACCCGGCGCTGGGGCTGACCGGTATTCGTCTTTGCATGGCCGAGCCACAAATGTTTCGCACCCAGCTGCGCGCTCTACTGCGGGCCTCTGCCTATGGCAAGATTAAGCTACTGCTGCCCATGCTCTCTTATGTGGGCGAAGTAAGGCAAACCCGTAAGCATCTGGAAGAAGCCAAAGCACAGTTACGCGAAGACCATATCGCTTTTGATGAAAATATCGAGCTGGGCGGCATGATCGAAGTGCCCGCAGCAGCCGTGCAGGTAGCCCAGTTTTTAGCGCATCTTGATTTTATCTCGATCGGCACAAATGACTTAATTCAGTACACGCTGGCCGTTGACCGAAACGATGATTCAGTTTCACACCTCTATGATCCGCTGCACCCGGCCGTTATTCAGCTGCTGCACCATGTGATCAGCACGGCCAATCGCCTTGGCAAGCCAGTTTCGATGTGCGGGGAAATGGCGGGCGACCCGGCGCTCACGCGGCTTTTACTGGGCCTTGGACTAAGACGATTTTCTATGCTGCCGATTCAGCTGCTGAAGGTAAAACAAGAAATTCTGACCGGCCAAATGCAGAAAATTAAGCCTTTGGTAGAAAAAATGCTGGTTGCAGAAGACAGCCAGTGCCTGCGTGAACTTTTGCAGCAGCTGCATCAGGATGACTGATAAATAGCAGCCCTGGCTGATTACAAAACACCTCAACAGGCTTTAAGCAGCAGAGGCCTTTACCTAGCAAAGTCTGGTAAAGGCCTGTCTCTTTGCCCTGCTTTACCCACACAAAAAAACAGCTAGGGCAGCAACAGGCCCATTCAAGGCTTTAATATACGCTTGCCTCACCCTCAGGTCGGGTTTTAAAGCGGCGGTGCAGCCAGTAATACTGCGAAGGGTGCTCGCGAATCCGCTCTTCAATAAAAGCATTCATACGGGCCGTATCCGCCAGCGCATCATCGCTGGGAAAGTTTTCCCATGCGGGGTAGTAACGGCTAACAAAGCCGTCTTTTTCCAGCGTGGTAATCATCGGCAGTACTTTTGCTTTGCCCATTAAGGCAAGACGCGATAAGCCAGGTACGGTGGCCGTCTGAATTCCAAAAAATGGAACAAATACAGATTCTTTAGGCCCCAGATCTTGATCGGGCAGGTAGTAAAAACAAACGCCCTGTTTAATGGCCCGCAAAATACCCCGAATACCTTCGCTGCGCTTCACTAGGAGCGGCTCATTAAAACGACTGCGCCCACGCAGAAGCATTAAATCAAACGCATTATCGTGCGACGATGAATACATACTCGCGCCGCGATGATCAACCATATGCCGTACACCGCCAAAATCCAGCCCCAAAAAATGTGGAGCCAGAATAATGACGTGCTCCGTTTCTACCTTAGTAAAATGCTCAAAACCTTCGCGACGCACCAAGCGCTCTACTTGCGCCTGAGAGCCAAACCAAAGCTTACTGTAATAAAAAATGCAGGTGCAAAGCTCTTGGTAGTGTTGTTTTAATACACACTCATGCTGCCCCTCGGGCCACTCTGGAAAGCAGAGTTGTAAATTAGTCAGCCCGATTTTACGCCGGCTTTTTACTGCAAAATAGAGTACCCGGCCCAGCACAGATCCTAGGCAACGTAAGAGTGATAAAGGCAGCCAGCTTAAACACCAGAACAAAATAATCAACAAACGGTAACTCATACATCCTCGGGCAAGGGTGCGCCTGCGGGGCGCTTATAACGGTTGTAACTCCACAAATACTGGCTGGGAGCACGGCGGATCATGGCTTCTACATTGCGGTTCAAAATAAGGGCATCAGCCTGTGTATCGCCCACGAAGGCTTCATCCAGCGGGGCAAAATGCATTTTAAATCCACGCCCCCAAGACAGGCGCTCGGCAAAGCACATCAGGATCACAGGCTGAGTTGATTTGCTTAAACGAGGCAATAAAGTCATGGTGTAAGCAAGCTTACCAAAGAATGGAGCCCAAGCTCCTTCCCCTGCCCCGGGAGCCTGATCCGGGAGTATATAAATTGCTTGCTTCTCTTTTAAGGTGCGCAGTAAGATCTTTACGCCACTGGCATTCGCAGGCGCAGCACGGCCATTGGCGCGGTTTCGCCCTGTCACCATCAAAGGCTCTAACCATTTAAGCTTGGGAGGCCGGTATAAAGCGGCCAGCACGCAGGGAATCTGTGTGCTTATATACACACCACAGACCTCGATTCCACCAAGATGCGGAGAAACAAACATCATGGGCCGACCACTTTGCATTGCCGCTTCAACATGCTCCCAGCCGTCGCGTTCCTTCACCCAACGGCCAACCTGCTCTGGCGTTCTAAGCCAAGCTGGTAAAAGTTCTAACGCCCCCATGCCATGGGCACTCACACTTAAGCGGTGCAATCGCTTATAATCTCCGCCATTTTGCGCAATACCCGACTGCTGCAAGTTGGCAGCCAAACGCTGTCTGTAGCGTGGCGATAACAGCCAAGCCAGCCAGCCAAGCAAGGCTCCAAGGCCATGAAATAGCCATAGGGGCAAGTAAGCAATAGGTTTAAGCAGCAGCATCAGGTTTTTACGCATCCAAGGGCAGGCTCCGGATTCTACCGGCAAAACAGGCTGTTACTAAGCGTTTAGGACAATAAGTCATTTGTGCAAGCATGTAACAAATCACTTTATGAAGAAAACCCTTAGTAAGCCCCTCATTGACAGGGAAACAATAATGCAAGAATTCCTCTTTACCTCTGAATCGGTTTCTGAAGGCCATCCAGATAAGGTGGCAGACCAAATCTCGGATTCCATCCTTGACGCTATTCTGACGCAAGACAAACACGCCCGCGTGGCCGCCGAAACGCTGGTAAATACCGGTCTTGTGGTCCTAGCTGGTGAAATTACCACGCATGCCAATGTGGATTATATTCAAATTGCCAGAGATACCATCAAGCGCATTGGCTACGACCATAGCGATATTGGCTTTGATTACAAAACTTGCGCGGTGCTGGTGGCTTACGACAAGCAAAGCCCGGATATCGCTCAAGGTGTAAACGAAGGTCAAGGCTTAGATTTAGACCAAGGCGCTGGCGATCAAGGCCTGATGTTTGGTTATGCCTGCGATGAAACACCGCAGCTGATGCCTATGCCGATTTACTACTCGCACCGCCTGATGCAGCGCCAGTCTGAAGTTCGCAAAGACGGCCGCCTGCCTTGGCTGCGCCCGGATGCTAAATCGCAAGTAACCGTGCGCTACGACAAAGACACCGGTATGGCCACCGGCATCGACACCATCGTACTGTCTACCCAGCACCACCCGGATGTCAGCCACGCTCAGCTTGCTGAAGCCGTGATTGAAGAAATCATTAAGCCAGTGATCCCGCCCGAATTATTAGTGGGCACCAAATACCTGATTAACCCGACAGGCCGTTTTGTCATCGGCGGCCCGATGGGCGATTGCGGTTTAACCGGCCGTAAAATCATTGTGGATACCTACGGCGGTGCAGCCCCTCACGGCGGCGGTGCTTTCTCGGGTAAAGACCCATCCAAGGTAGACCGCTCAGCCGCCTACGCTGGCCGTTATGTGGCAAAAAATATCGTTGCTGCCGGTATTGCCAAGCAATGCCTAGTACAAGTGTCTTACGCAATTGGTGTAGCACAACCGGTATCGATCATGGTGGATACATGGGGCACAGGTAAATTGCCTGAGCACGAGATTGTAGAGCTGATCAAACAGCACTTCGATTTACGCCCGAAAGGCATTATCCAGATGCTTGATTTGCTGCGTCCGGTATACACACGCACTGCAGCCTACGGCCACTTTGGCCGTGAAGAGCCAGATTTCTCGTGGGAGCGCACTGATAAAGTCGAGATCCTGCGCGCTGCTGCGGGGCTGTAAGCGATTGATCAGGGCTGGAGTGATTCAGCCATCTATACAAAAACGGGGAAGCCAAAGCTTCCCCGTTTTTTTATTCATCACACTGCTTATTTTTTACTACGGCGACGCATCACTAAGCCAACCAGCCCTAAACCCATCAGGGCGTAGGTTTCAGGCTCTGGTACAGGCAATGCGCTGCCTTTATAGGGCTCGTAGCCTAATTCAAGTTTGCCATTTGCTCCGGCACTTAATGAATTAGCAATCAACGTGCCTTCAAGATGCCCCGAGCCAACAACATCTGCATTGACGGCAAGTACGCTACCATTTAAGAAGGTCGAAACGTTTACACTCTTAGCATTGCTTAAGTTGTAAATAATCCGGTCACGATGCAAGGCCAGCGGGTCTTTGGATCCGGCTAAATTACCGCCAAAATCTCCCGAAAATACGACATCAGATAAAGTGCTGTTGATGATGATATTGGCACCGGCTTTCACGTTTTTCAGTGAGATATTTTGCAGTGCCGTATTGCCCAGATTAAAAACCTGCACATCTGATTGACCATCGCCCGTCAAAACTAGGCCACCACCACTGTTTGTCCAGCTCCCCAGCTGAGCCTGCCCGGATAAGAAGGAAGATAAACCACTCAACTGCGTCTTGGCTGCAGCAAAATCAAGAAAACTGGCATTCTTTACAGCCACTCCATACTGCCAGTTAACCGCAGCTAATGAACCACCATAAACAAGATTGCCTTTATTCAAGGAGCTGAGATCAATCGAGCTGGGGCCAATTGATGTATTGGTATCAATATTAGTTTTTGGCCCATTATAAACAGAGCCCACTTTGCCCCATGGGCCAGTTAAAGATACATTACCTTGTACAACCAAAGAAGGTGCTGTGGAGCCATAGGGATTGCGATAGCCGATGTCAAACCCTGAAGTCAGGTTTCCACCCACAGCCAAACGGCCTTCAATGTCCGAAGCCGCATTCACATTGCCAAAGAAAAAGCCGCTATAACCATTGGCAACGCCAAAATCAACAATACCAGCCTGAGCGTACGCGCTGAGCGTAATACCCAGCGCTGCAATAATATGTGTCACTCGCATGATGTTTATATCTCCCCGGCTTGATGCCAGCGCATCAAACCATTTAATTTTAAAACTTCAGTCATGCCGCATAACCAAACACAGCCCCTTGCTAGGCTAAGACATTATTTTTTAAAAAAAATACACTAAAAAACAATAAGCCAAGGGCAAGCTAGCTAAATAAGTATTTAATTATTCCCAAGCATTAATCTGCTCGTATCATTCTATGGATTACGATTGCAGAAACCCCAAACACTATAGCAAGCCGCTATTTAATTATCATTAATGGTCACTTCGTTTAATTAATCAGTTCATTACCATTAAATAAATAAGAAGCAACTAATACTGTTTAAAGCCAGATACTCAGCCCGACTAAAACACATCGCTCAGGACTCACTTTTAAACCAAAAACCGGATTATGCCAAAAACATCAGCACCTAGGGTTTTAACTTACACCGCAATGCGATGATGCTCACACAAGCAGACACAAAAGCTACGCTATACAAGTGCTGGCAATCATCTGCGGCAAGGTCTTATGACTCAGTAAATACAAGCGTCCGTGGCAAAAAAACCTAACAGAGCCACAAAAAAAAACGCACTTTCCTCTTTTGCAATCAAAAGAATAAAGTGCGTTTTTGTGAATAAAACCCAACACGTTTTATTTCATTATTTTGTAATCAATGCAAATCGCCATGATTTAATTTGTGCCAAAACAACCCCGAACAGCACCAGACCGCCACCTAATAAATGATAGCCTTGAATTTTTTCCCCAAGACTGAACATCGCAATCAAAGCCGTGAATAAAGGCAGCAAATTCATAAATACCGCAGTACGATCAGCACCTAAGCGATGTACACCCTGCATCCAGCAATAAGCGGCAATCAAAGACGAAGCAATCCCTGCAAACAGAACCAAGCCTATGCCCTGCTGCGGAATCGCCATCGTTTGCGCACTAAACGCCACCGGAATCAAAATCACAACAGCCAGCACAATTTGTATGTACAGATTCTGCCAGTGGCTAAACGGCAAGGCCCAACGGCGTAAAAGAATGCCATATAGGGCATAGGCCACCGTGCCGATCAGCATCAGGGCATCACCATGATTAACCCCGCTCAGTAACAAGCTGGCAGGATGCCCTTTACCCAGCAGATACAAGACGCCACAAAACGAGCAAAAAATCCCCAGAGCGGCAGCGGCACTAGGCTTGGTTTTAGTGATAAATGCATTCAGTAGCAAAGATGAAAGCGGCACCAAAGAAGTAATCACCCCCATATTGGTGGCGGTCGTGCTATGTGCTGCGTAATAGGCAATGCACTGAAACAACACCATGCCCAACAATGCCAGCACTAAAAATTGACCCAAATAGGGGCGAATGGCGAGTCGTTGTTGCCAAACTGCTTTCAGACAAAAAGGCGTGAGCACTAAAGCCGCTAAAAACCAGCGGTAAAAAGAAATGGCGGCAGGATCAAGCACGCCTGCCGCAGCTTTGGAAACCACGGTATTGGTGGCCCAGATCATGACCGCCAGCAGGGGAAAAAGGATGGGCATCAAGCTTATCTTTCTGAATGAATAAATTGCCACTAGTATAAGCTTGTCTTTTTTAATGCAAGTACGCCAAAACAGACAATTTATATTCAGAAACAGACAAGTTAAAGTAAACAGACCATGACCAACGCCTATTTTGCTGCCGACTTAGCCCTTCCAGCCCCCAATCCGCTGTATTTACGCTATCAGCAGATGCAGGCTGACACCCAATATAGTATTCATCAGCACCCATGGGGCCAGCTAAGCTGGATTAGCCTTGGAATTATGGATCTTGAGTTGGAACAACAGCACCTGATCGCACCCGCTAATTACTTGATCTGGGTACCTGCAGATATTCCGCATTCTGCCTATGTACGCCAGGCGCTCAATTACACATCCATCTATGTTTCAGACCACTTAGCCCAGCTGCTGCCAAAGGAAGCCTGCCTACTGACCAGCACACCGCTCATCGGTGCTTTAATCAGCGACTTTGGTCAGCGACAGCTTGGCCATATGCAGGATCAAAGCGATCAGAATCAGGCAGAGCTGCTGATTACCCGGTTAAGCCAGTGTAAAAGTGCGCCAAACTTCTTACCCAGTAGCAGCGACACGCTGATCTCCCCTATTTTAAAAGCGCTGCAAGCCGGGCCTGACGATGCCCGCAGCTTAAGCAGCTGGGCCAGCGAAGTGCACAGTACCGAGCGCACGCTGGCCCGGCGTTTTCAAAGCGAGCTGGGAATGAGTTTTGGCCAGTGCCGCAATCGCATTCGTGTATTACATGCACTGGCATGGTTAAAAGAAGGGAAAACAATTCAGGATATTGCATGGCAGCTGGGCTATAGCACGCCATCGGCTTTTATTGCCATGTTTAAACAATTAATTGGTTTTTCTCCGGAACGCTACCGGCAACAGCAATCCCCTTTGACTAAATCTTAAAAGAGGATGATCTGTAATAAAAAATGACCATCCAAGCAATTGCCCCATTAAAATTATTACAAGAAAACGAAAGCCGGATGAATATATGCAATCAACATCAATAAAAAATGACAATCGCCATTTGTAATTAATGCAGAAATAGGATAAAAACGAGGCTCACGCGCTCATCGCCCAGCTGCTTGTCGGACTTAAGCGTCCGTAACGAGGAAATGTCCGGCTTGAGACAGATTTTGATAGTTTTTGAGGCAAATAGCGGGCTATTTAACGAAAAAACTATCGAAATATGGCCAAGTCCGGCGTTTACGCAGTAGGACAGCTTAGGTCCGACAGGCTGCTAGATAAAAAGAAGGGATGCTCACAAATGACGATGATTCACCTCACCGCAAGCCTTGCCTTGCTGTGGCTGCATCTGGCTGGCCTCACCTTGGTGCTGGGCCGCTGGCTGCCCTATGCAATAGCCAGAGCAGCGGGTGTGCTGTTGATTACGCTCATACTGTTTTTTATTGAGCATTTTATTGGCCTAGGTAATCTCAATGGCGTCTGGCCCATCACGGCAATATTAGCCGCGGCGTCTCTTTATCTGTTTAAACAAGAGGCACGAAGCAGCCGTTTTAAAGCCGCCGAAATCGCCTTTCTATTGGCCCTCGCCTATGGGCTAATTTGGAAATTTATATTCCCTGCGATTTATCCAACATCCGAGCGGGTCACTGATCTGTATTTTATGGCCAATTATTATTCGGGCAGCGTATTACCGCCGCCCGATCATTGGTTTGCCGGCCATCGCTTTGATTTCTACTATGCGTTTCAACACTACGGTGCGGCCCTCATGGGACGGCTGTTTGGCTGGGAGATTGGTTTTGCCTATAACATCTCCTTTGCACTATTAATGGCACTGGGCCTCAGCCTTGCATGGGAATTCACCACCCGCTTTGTTTCAGGCCACATACATCGTCTGGTATTAATAATCGCCCTTGCCTTGGGCGGAACCGGTGTTTCACCGTTTTTAAATTTATTTGTGACCCCCGCCAGCGACACCCCAATGAGCTGGCAGGCCAACGATCAAATGTGGGCCAGTGCGCGTTTTATTGGCAGCTATGATGCGCGGATCAATACTGATTTGGGCCGACAACTTTTCCCCTTGCTGACCCCGGAAACCAAACCCACTGCTGATTTTGAAGCTCGTGATTTGCCGCTGGAAAACTTTGGCTATCAGTTTTTCTTGGGCGATTACCATCCACCACTTGGAGGCTTCTTTCTGCTGTTTCTAGCGCTGGCACTGATCGCATGGCTGGAGCAAAGACACCGCGATCAGCCTGACGAAATACTGTACAAGCGCTTTGCCCAAGGCCTGCTGGCACTCACGTTGCCAGTCATGCTGATCACCAATACATGGATCACCCCCATGCTAGCGGTACTGCTGTTTACCTGGGCAGGCTGGCGGCATTACTGCAAAAATCCACCTGACTGGGGTGCCATTTTTGCAGGCGGCACACTTGGATTTCTGCTGATTTATCCTTTTCTTGCTGGCTTTGCCAGCCAAGCCATCGGCACACCTATCCGCCTAGTGCACTCCATAGACCATACCCCACTGGCCCAGTTTATTCTGCTGCTCTGGCCCCTGTTTGCACTGTTTGCGCTGGCCCTCACCGAAAAGCGCCAGCGCCCGCTGGCCATCACTCTGGTCACCGCCTTTGCCATCATGCTGCTCTTGGGTGAATTTATTTTTGTAGACGACCCCAGCGTGGGTAAATTTGAGCGTACCAATACCACCATGAAATGGTGGGGCTGGATGTGGAGTGGCGCGCTACTGGCAACAGGTGCGATGGCATTAGGATCAGGCAAGCGCTGGGTACGCAACACCGCGACGGGCGTTTTGCTGCTTACTTGCAGCTATGCCATCAATACCGCGCAATATATCTGGCATACACCCAAGGGTGATATGGGCAAACTGGCTGGTACACAATGGTTTAGCAATGACGCGCCAGTCAAAGACACCATCCGCTATCTTAGTCAGTCCTCCAAGGGCATTGTGCTGGAAAACTGGCTAGGTGATGCTTACACCAATCAAACACTCTACTCGCTTTATTCCCAACAGCCTTCTTTGCTTGGCTGGCCCAATCACGTCAGCCTGTGGCATGGAGCACCTCAGGAAGTCTGGCTGCTCAATCAGCAAATCAAAGACTTCTACGCTGGAGCGCAAAATAACCCGCTCGCTTGGTTGCAACAAAACAAAGTTAAATATGTCGTTTGGGGCAGGCCTGAAAGCACGTCGCCCGCATGGCAAACAATCAATGCCGCAATTAGCCCCGGGTACGACTGGCACCCCTTCCTAGACACGCCCGATACCCGCATGGGGCTTTGGATTAAACGACAAAAATAATAATGAGCCGGCATCAGCACGGCCCATATCACCGAGGATGACGAGATGCTGCTGTCGATTGTCGTGCCCTGTTATAACGAAGAAGCGGTCATTGCTGAAACACTCAAGCGCCTGAGCGCCTTCAGCAGAGAAGTTCATGATCTGGATACAGAGTTTATTTTTGTCGATGATGGCAGCAAAGATGCCACACGCAGCATATTAAAACAGCACGCTACCCACGATAACCGTATTCGCCTGATTGGCTTTTCACGTAATTTTGGCCACCAGATTGCGGTCACCGCCGGTATCGATGCTGCCCGAGGTGACGCCGTTGTACTGATCGATGCCGATCTGCAAGACCCGCCCGAAGCCATCCACGGCATGTTAGAAAAATGGCGGGCGGGCTACGATGTAGTTTACGGTACGCGCACCGACAGGCCAGGTGAATCGGCATTTAAACGCACTACCGCCAAAGGTTTTTACCGCCTGCTTAATCGCCTATCTGATGTGCCTATCCCCTTGGATACGGGTGATTTCAGGCTAATGAGCCGTGCCGTTGTCAGCACACTCAAAGCCATGCCCGAGCGTGATCGCTTTGTGCGGGGCATGGTGAGCTGGGCGGGTTTTAAACAAATTGCGCTGCCTTATCAGCGCGCCAAGCGCTTTGCCGGGGAAAGTAAATACCCGCTGTCTAAAATGATCCGCTTTGCCAGCGATGGCATTATGTCTTTCTCTGCCAAACCTTTGCAGCTAGCGATGGCGATGGGCATGGGGGCTTCTTTCCTAGCCTTGATCGGTATTTTTTATGCCCTCTTTTTACGCATCTTTACCAATATCTGGGTAGAAGGCTGGACGGCCCTAATGATTGCAGTGCTGTTCCTAGGGGGTGTTCAACTGATTTGCGTCGGCATTTTAGGCGAGTACATTGGCCGCATCTATACAGAATCCAAGCAAAGACCACTCTATGTTGTGCAGGAATATTGTGGCTTTAGCGATGAGATCACTTTTTCACGCAGCCCCGTGACCGATAGAAAATAATCCATTGAACTGCCATAAGCAGCTCATGGCGGATTGCAGCCGCCTCTTTTAAAGAATCTTTATGAAACGCCATATCCGCACCATTATTGGACTTATCGTTGCCATTGTTTTAATTGGGCTTATTTTTCAGAAAACCGACGGCATTCAGCTGATTGCGGCCATGAAAAGCAGCAACCCGCTCTGGCTGCTGGCAGGCTTAATCGTGTTTTCGCTCGGGCTGGCTGGCCGTGCAGCCCGCTGGAGCAGCATGTTGCGGGCCAACAGCCCCAAAGCCACACCACGCGCCTGCCTGCAGCCCTTCTTAAGCAGCCTAGCACTTAATAATATTTTACCTTTTCGTGCCGGAGATCTAGCGCGTACTTTTGCATTTAACAAGGAGCTGGGCACAGGCCCAGGCCAGGTACTCGCATCTATCTTTGTAGAAAGACTGCTCGATTTAGCCAGCCTACTGCTGTTTCTGGCGCTTGGCTTATGGGCTTTTGATATACACAGCCTGCCCACCTTTGGAAAAATTGGAGCGGGAGGGGCTGCGCTTATCGCCCTGCTCATTTTTGTATTACTGGCCTTTCCACGCTTCTTACAGATTCTTATTGATGCCTGCCTGCGCCTCATTCATAAACTGGCACCCAGTAGTGGCAATCATCTGGCCGATGAAGCAGCAGACGCCATCAAACTGCTGGCTGCCCTTGGTGGGAAACGCATTTTGCCGCTGATCGCCGTCAGCCTGATTGTATGGGGCTTAGAAGGGCTGACTTTGTGGTGCGTAGCCCAAAGTGTGCCAGGGATCATCAATAGTGCAGGCGCATGGTTTGCCCTGCCACTGGCTACACTGGCCACATTAATCCCCAGCACCCCCGGCTATGTGGGCACTTTTGATTACTTTGCCATTCTTGCAATGAAACTCACAAACAATGACGGCCTATCTGCCGCCGCCTTTGCCCTTATCGCCCACTTACTGATCTGGCTCCCTCCTACCTTGGCAGGCGGGATTTGGCTCTTAATTTCGCGGAAGAAACCATGAAGGAACACTCCATGGCTGATGAATTGACTCAATCAGAAATGATCGCCCTCTTTTGTCTTTCAGTGATAAAAAACAATCTGCCTTCCCGGAGAAATAAATGACAACCCAGCACACCCAAGTTGCCATCATCGGCGCAGGTTTTACCGGGCTCGCTGCCGCTTATGAGCTCAGCAAAGCAGGCGTGAGCGTGCTTGTTCTGGAAGCAGAAGCAGATATTGGCGGCCTAGCGGCCGCATTTGATATTGGTGATCAATCAGAAAAACTGGATCGTTTTTACCATCACTGGTTCACCAATGATCTGGAAGTCATGCAGCTCATTAAAGAGCTAAATCTTTGCGATAAAGTCAAAACAAATCCCAGCAATACCGGCATGTATTTTGCCAATCAATTTTTCAAGCTGTCCACCCCATGGGATTTACTTAAATTTAAACCTCTCGCTTTTCCTGACCGGATTCGCCTTGGCTTACTCGCCTTAAAAGCACGCAAGGTAGAAAACTGGCAGGAGCTTGAGCACAAAACGGCAGCAGAATGGCTGCGGGAATTAGGCGGGGAAAACGTTTATAAAATCGTTTGGGAGCCATTATTGCGCGGTAAATTTGGTGCTGTCGCCGATGAGATTTCAGCGGTCTGGTTCTGGAATAAGCTCAAACTGCGCGGCAGCAGCCGGGGTAAAGGCGGCGAAGAGCGGCTTGCCTACTTTAAGGGCGGCTTTGTTGCTCTGGTTGAAGCACTGGCCGCAAAAATCAAACAACTTGGCGGCAAAATTCAAACCCTCAGCCCGGTTATTTCAGTTGCACCGGACAACGGTGGCTGGCTGATTAAAACCGCCCATGGCGATATTCAGGCAGACAGAGTGATCTCCACCCCGGCCTTGCCACTGCTCGCCAATATGATTGAAAGCTGGGCCAGCCCGGAGTATTTGGCCAAACTAGGCCGTATCAATTATCTGGCCAATGTTTGTCTTGTACTCGAGCTGGATCACTCCCTATCAGATACCTACTGGCTGAATGTAAACGACCCAAGCTTCCCCTTTGTAGGCGTGATTGAGCACACTAATTTCCAGAGCACTAAAAATTACAACGGCAAGCATATTGTGTATTTATCTAAATACCTACCGCATACCGACGCACTTTATTTAATGAGCGATGATGAGCTGCTCGCCTTTGCACTGCCGCACTTAAAACGCATGTTCCCTGAATTTAAGGAAGCATGGATAAAAAACCACCATGTCTGGCATGCGCGCTGGGCACAGCCCGTGGTTGAAAAACACTACAGCCAGCTTATTCCCGCTTGCGAAAGCCCGAAACGCGGGCTGTTTTTAGCCTCGATGGCACAAATCTATCCAGAAGACCGGGGCACCAATTACGCGATTCGCGAAGGCCGCAGAATGGGCAGACATTTAAGCGATTTAATTCAGCCTTAATACAATCGCCATGCATCAAAAAAGCCCCAAACGGGGCTTTTTTGATGGCGAATCCATCCTTAACCAAATAACTTGCCCTTCAGCAGATCAAGGCCAGCGGCCAGAACATTATTGCCTTCGGGTACTTCACCATTCGGTGTAAGCTTATCTACCAGCTGAGGCAGATATTCAGAAATTTTCCCCGCCGCTTCAGACGGATCAATCCCCAGCTTTTCTGCAACAGACGCCACTGCGTCACTGCCCAGCACAGATTGAATTTGCTCGCTGCTCACAGCTAAGTTTTCACCCGTGCCCACCCATGACTGCACTAACTCAGATAAACCACCACTCTGAAACTTCTCTAACAAACCAGAAATACCACCCTGCTGCTCCAAAAGGCCTGACAACGATTGTGCAAAGCCTTCCGGTAATTCTTTTCCACCCAAAAACTGTCCGGCCAACTGATCGATAAGTCCCATACGGTTTACTCCAGTGAGATGAGCGAGCAGCCATTCTGCCCTAAAAAAGAGGTAAAAAGTCAGACTTTTCCAGATGAATTAACACCATCTATTCAGGGGGCAATATTCGCCTCTGAAACCCGCTTCCCCCATCAAAATGGCCTCAATCCAGACAAAACCTCACCCACAATAAAGCAGTTCCATGCCGAAGAAGATGTAAATATCCATGTTTTCACCCTTTTATCGGTTCAGCATTTTTACGGCATCGTTGTCGAGGCATGGCAGAACATGGGACAATTTGCATATCTATTTTTTATTGCATTGGATTTAGCGTCATGGCCCTAATCATTACCGATGAATGTATTAATTGCGACGTTTGTGAGCCAGAGTGCCCCAACAGCGCCATCAGCCAAGGCGATGAAATTTATGTCATCGATCCTAATCTGTGCACTGAATGCGTGGGTCACTATGACGAACCACAATGCCAGCAAGTATGCCCTGTAGACTGTATCCCGCTGGATCCTGAGCATCAGGAAACCAAAGAAGAATTACATAAAAAATATCTGATTATCAGCGCCTAAGGCGTATACACAGCGTATCGCCGGCCCCTGTCTCCAGCGATACGCAATCAATTTCTTGCTTGCTTCACCCTGCTCAAGCCAGCCAGACTGCTTGAGATCATTTAGCCCACTGTCCCATTCCAGAGAATATTCAAATGAATCACCGCATTCTTTTTGTTGAAGATGATGCTGAACTGGCGGAACTGGTTGGTAGTTATTTACGCTCGTTTGAATTTAATATTGAAGTCCTGCCCGATGGCAGTGGCTTGATCGAAGCGGTACGCAATAACCCGCCTTCACTCGTTTTGCTTGATATTATGCTGCCCGGCAAAGACGGGCTTACCCTATGCCGGGAATTACGCGAATTCTGGACAGGGCCAGTCATTTTGCTCACCTCGCTAAATAGCGATATGAACCAGATTCTGGGCTTTGAAATTGGCGCAACTGATTATGTGGTTAAAACCACCCCCCCTTCGGTATTGCTTGCCCGAATTCGTGCTCACCTGCGTAAAACTGCAGGCGGCACGCCTATCGTATCGAGTGCGGCACCTGCACCTGACCGCTCCACGCTAAATTTTGGCCAGCTTTTAGTTGATCTGCGTAACCGCACCGCCAGCTACCGCGGCGAAGCGCTGGGCTTATCGACAGGTGATTTTGACTTGCTCTGGGCTTTAGCCAGCCAGGCAGGTGATATTTTGTCGCGCGATCACTTATTAAAAGTATTACGCGGGATTGAATACGATGGCATGGACAGAAGTATCGATGTTGCCATTTCCCGTTTGCGTAAAAAACTGGACGACGATCCTAACGAGCCGCGCAAAATCAAAACCATCCGTCATAAAGGCTATTTATTTGCAACCGACATCTGGTGGCAAGAATAAATCAGGGCATACGGGAGCAAGCCAGAGTGTCCACAGAGCACTGGCAATAAAGGCTGGGCTCCAGAATTTTTTCCTTCGCATGGGCTTATGCCGGTTTATTCCCCTGAAGCCGTAATAAACCGCTAAGCCATGCGCTACCCCTGTCTCAGACGACTGACTCCCTCACATCCAGACAGCTAAACTATGCGCCAACTCTTTTTACGTTTTTATCTTACCGTGGTGGTGTGCTTTTTAGCCTCGTCCCTTGTGATTGGTGCGCTCTATAAAAACTTACTGGAGCGTAGCAATGAGCATTATCTTTCTGATATTTTCAAAACAACAATCAGTGTTGTTGAATCCACCTTGGGCGATCTACCACCATCCATTTGGCACGATGAAGTAAAACGCCTCAAAAATAAGCTGCCCCTGCCTGTAGAAATTGAAACGCTTAATACCTATACGCTCAGCCCAGGCAATCAGGACGCGCTGATCAATGGCGATATTATTTTTTTACAAAACCAAGATGTTTACCTGCACCGTATCCCAGACACTGGCCTGATGGTTGTCCTTGGCCCTGTTCCCTATCTGCAACGATTAGATAACTTTGCTTGGGCCGATTTAGTGGCCCTGCTGCTGATGTGTGCAGCCTTAGGTGTGCCTACCTGGTTGTGGCTGCGCCCGCTGTGGCGGGATTTGCAACATATGGCCAGACAAAGCCGCCAGCTGGGTGAAGGCGACTTCAGCACCCGCGTTACCCTGCACGAAGGCTCAACGCTGAATTCGCTGGGCGTCACTTTTAACAGGATGGCGCATGACGTAGAAGAACTCACTGCCAGCCGCAAAGCCCTGATTGATGCGGTATCGCATGATTTACGCACCCCGCTGGCAAGACTGCGCTATCGCTTAGAAGCAATCAAAGGCGGGGCAGAGAGCAGCCAGCAAATTGTGGCCATAGAACGGGATCTAGGGCAAATCGATGAATTGATCGAAGAATGGCTCACCATGTCTACCTTAGATAAGCCGCAGCTGAAGCTTGAAACCCAGGCGATTGAAATTCTGCCGTGGCTCAGACGCCAGATCAGTGAATTCAGCAGCCAGGGCAATATCACCCCCGAACTCATCAATCTTTTACCCGGAAAAACGCCTTTTCTGGAAGCAGATAGCCATTACCTTACCCGCGCACTGGCCAATTTAATGGGCAATGCCAGACGCTATGGCGGTACAGCCATCCTGCTCACGATTGAATGGGAAAACGGGCTGGCTAAACTTCATGTTGATGATAACGGCCAAGGGATTCCAGAATCCGAACGACAGCGCCTCTTGCAGCCTTTTGAGCGCTTAGAAGTCAGCCGCAATCGCCAGACTGGTGGCTTTGGCTTGGGGCTGGCGATTGTTTCAATGATTATGCGCGGGCACAACGGGGCCGCAGTCATCAGTGATGCTCCACTGGGTGGTGCGCGCGTCACACTGTGCTGGCCCAGCCCACTTAAAAACGTACTTTAATTTCATTACCCGGCGATGCGCGTACATAGCGTTACAGACTGCTACCAAGGGCTTATCGAGTTTTAAAGAAGAAGTGTTGATAATCCATTTCATAGCAACACCAATCACATACTTCCTCTAGGGACAAACAAATGAACAAGCTTCTTGCCGTATTGCTCGCTACAGTTTTCGCTTCAGCTACTTCATTCGCTGCTGACACTACAGCTTCTACTGCTTCTACTGTTAAGACAGTTAAAGTTGAAAAGCACGCTAAAAAAGCAAAAGTAGCTCCAGCATCTGCTGCATCAACAGTTCAAAAAGCTCAAGCTAAGAAAGCTGCTGCTTCTGCTGCTTCTACAGTACAAAAAGCTCAAGCTAAGAAAGCCGCTGCTTCTGCTGCTTCTACAGTACAAAAAGCTCAAGCTAAGAAAGCCGCTGCTTCTGCTGCTTCTACAGTGCAAAAAGCTCAAGCTAAGAAAGTAGCTGCTTCTGCTGCTTCTACAGTACAAAAAGCTCAAGCTAAGAAAGCCGCTGCTTCTGCTGCTTCTACAGTACAAAAAGCTCAAGCTAAGAAAGTAGCTGCTTCTGCTGCTTCTACAGTACAAAAAGCTCAAGCTAAGAAAGCCGCTGCTTCTGCTGCTTCTACAGTACAAAAAGCTCAAGCTAAGAAAGTAGCTGCTTCTGCTGCTTCTACAGTACAAAAAGCTCAAGCTAAGAAAGCCGCTGCTTCTGCTGCTTCTACAGTTCAAAAAGCTCAAGCTAAGAAAGCTGCTGCTTCTGCTGCTTCTACAGTACAAAAAGCTCAAGCTAAGAAAGCCGCTGCTTCTGCTGCTTCTACAGTACAAAAAGCTCAAGCTAAGAAAGCTGCTGCTTCTGCTGCTTCTACAGTACAAAAAGCTCAAGCTAAGAAAGCCGCTGCTTCTGCTGCTTCTGCTGTACAAAAAGTTCAAGCCAAGAAAGTTGCTGCTTCTGCCGCTTCTGCTGCTAAGTAATAACACTTGCAGTACCAAAAACGGGGACCTCGGTCCCCGTTTTTGTTTTTCTGTAAAAGATTGATTTCAACAGGGAACAGATCGCTCCGTTTCTTATCTAAATCAACCTTACCCCTTCAGAACACAGATTAATGAAACGCAGATACCTGATCGCCTTAGTGATTGCTTTATCAAGCAATGCTTTCGCACTAAGCAATAAAGAAAAAAAAGCTCTTTTTTTTGGCGCTGATAACCGTGTTTTTATTGAAGCCCCCTATGCAGCGCCTTTTGCGGCAATAGGCCAGCTTGAAACAGCCGCCGCAAGTACTTGTACAGCAACCTTGGTTGCACCAGATTTAGCGATTACTGCAGCGCATTGTTTTTTAATGGATGCAAAAAAACTGGATGCTGGCCGGTGGTTTAAAGCGGGTTTTCATAAAGGTGAATACCAGGCTCGCTATCAGGTGCTCTCCCAAACATTCCATCCGCGCTTTAAAAAAGGCTTAGTTTATAAAGGCGATGATGTTTATATTCAGGATTCTGCTGCCGCTTATGATATTGCCTGGCTAAAGCTAAAATTAATTGACGGTAAAGCACCCGCCCCCCTCGCCTTATTCAGCGGCAATAAAACAGAATTAAAAGCGGGCATTGCACACAGTAAATCGCTGATCACTCAGGCGGGCTTTGCCGAAGATCACGACACCGAGCTGACTGCACACAAAGATTGCAAGCTCACCCGCTTACGCACAAATAACACAATTTATCATCGCTGCGACACTTTAGCGGGTGATTCAGGCTCGCCAATTTGGATCAACACTGCAAGCGGCCCGCAAATTATTGCAGTGCAAAGTTCTGCTCCAGACTGGTTTAATCGTAAAAAAGCCGATAACGTGGGTGTAACAGTCTTGCAACTACCGCCTAAACCCTGATAATTGCAGTTCAAAGGCGAAAAGGTAGAGACATGGATATCAAAGCTTATATGCAGCAAGTGGGGCGCCAGGCTCGTGCAGCCAGCCGCCATATGGCAAAAGCGGACACGCAGACCAAAAATCAGGCATTAAATGCAATTGCCGATGCGCTGCTACGCGATGCAGAAGCTTTGCTCACTGCAAATAATCTCGATATGGAACAAGCAAAGCAGGATGGCTTAGAGCCAGCCATGCTTGATCGCCTGCTGATTACACCTCAAACAATTGCAAGCATGGCAGAGGGTTTGCGTCAGATTGCCAGCCTTCCTGATCCTGTTGGCGAGATGAGCGACTTTAAATTTCGCCCTTCCGGCATCCAGCTAGGCAAAATGCGTGTGCCTTTAGGCGTAATTGGCATTATTTACGAAGCCCGGCCCAACGTCACAGCAGATGCTGCTGGTCTATGTATTAAATCGGGCAATGCGACTATTTTGCGCGGCGGCCGTGAAGCCTTTCATTGCAATCAGGCCATCGCACTCTGTGTAAGCGAAGGACTGAAAGCAGCCGGCTTACCAGGCACTGCCGTACAGATTATTGAAACGCCTGATCGCGCGGCCGTAGGCGAGCTGATCACGATGAGCGAATTTGTCGATGTGATCGTGCCACGTGGTGGCAAAGGCCTGATTGCCCGGATTGCCGCCGATGCGCGCGTGCCCGTCATCAAACATTTAGACGGTATTTGCCATGTATATATCGATGAAGAAGCAGACCCAGTAAAAGCCATTGCCATCAGCGATAACGCCAAAACGCATCGCTATGGCACATGCAACACGATGGAAACGCTGCTGGTTCACGAAACCGTTGCTGAACTCATTTTGCCTCCACTGGCCGAAATCTACGCCAGCAAAGGCGTAGAGCTGCGTGGATGCATTAAAACACTGGCCGTTCTCCCGCAAATCAACGCAGCAACGGAAGAAGACTGGGCCACAGAATACCTCGCGCCTATTTTAGCCATTAAAATCGTCAGCGATCTAGACGAGGCGATTGAGCATATCAACACATGGGGCAGCCATCACACCGATGCGATTGTCACTGAAAACTACACTAAATCACGGCAGTTCTTGCGTGAGGTGGATTCATCCAGCGTCATGATTAACGCCTCTACCCGCTTTGCCGATGGCTTTGAATATGGCTTAGGTGCTGAAATTGGCATCTCAACCGATAAAATTCATGCCCGCGGCCCAGTTGGGCTCAACGGCTTAACCAGCGAAAAGTGGATTGTTTTTGGTAACGGCGAAATCCGCAACTGATGCAACAGGCGCTGGGTATTTATGGCGGCACTTTTAACCCGGTGCACTTTGGGCATTTAGCTTTAGCTCGTGCCCTGAGGGATCGCTTTGCTTTAAGCGAAGTCCGGCTCATACCAACGGGCGTGCCACCACACCGCACACCAGACATCAGCGCTGCACAACGTCTGGAATGGCTGAAGCTTTCTTTATCAGGCGAACAAAACTTGGTCGCAGATGACAGAGAGGTCAGAAAAGGGAATGTCAGCTTTACTTTTGACACCCTGACAGAATTACAACAAGAACAACCGCATAGCCTGTTAGTCTGGCTGATAGGTGGCGATTCTTTCGCCCATCTGCCAAGCTGGTATCGATGGCAAGAGCTATTAGAAATGGGGCATCTGGTGGTTGCCAATCGCCCCGGCTTTAGCAAACTTCCTGCAGAAATTGCCGGTGAATTTGCCAAACGCCATGCAGAAGCTTCGCCGCAGACCTTGGCTCGGGGTAAAATCAGCGTTTTGCCTCTGCCACTGATGCCCGCTTCATCCACACTGATTCGTGAGAAGCTTGCGCGCGGCGAAGATGTAAGCGATCTGAGCCCAATTGCCGCGATATTGCAGCAATCAGGCCTTTACTCTAAAAACACTTAATGTGTTTTTATATTTTGAAATACTGCTTTGTTGACTCAACTTTCAGGCAGCACAGCTATTGCGGCCCCTTTGCAATAGCCACTTTTACTTTGGAAACACATAATTATGGCAATGAACGAATACACTCAAGCAATGCGCGCACTTGCAATGACAGCACTGGAAGACATCAAGGGCAAAGACATTGTGGATATGGATACCACAGAACTCACTGATCTGTTTGATTGCATGATTGTTTGCACAGGCGACTCAAACCGCCAAGTTCGCGCACTGGCGAATAATGTCGTTGTTGATCTGAAAGCCAAAGGCTATGAAATCATGAGTACCGAAGGCCATGAATCAGGTGAATGGGTACTGGTGGATGCAGGCTCACTGGTTGTTCACGTTATGCTGCCACCGGTACGTGATTACTACGATCTGGAACAACTCTGGGGTGGCCAGAAGCCTACGTTCAGCCCGCTTGGCAAGCCATGGAGCGCTGTATAAGGATATTTGCAGCCATGGAAGGCGCTGAATTTCAGCCCTTCTAAAAAGAGCAATGTAAGCAGAGACCCGCTTAAATGAATATTTTCTCGCTTTTTCGCCGCTATCCCGTGGCACTGCGAACTTTTCTAGTGGGGCTTCTGCTCACAGCCTGCTTACAGCTTTGGCTTAATTTTCAACATCAAGCCCATGTACAAACTCAGCTCAACCAGCTTGCCCACCTCTATGCTGAGCGGATTGAATCCAGATTAGATGCAGAAATCAATATTTTGCGCGGCATACAAAATGCCTTTATTGCCAATCCTGATCTTGATAAAAAAACATTCACGGCCATTTTAAAGCAACAAAATATTCAAGGGCGTTTTCCCGATTTTGTATCAGTTCAGTTTATCCGGGAAATCATTGCCTCAGATCTTGAACGTTTTATCAAAAATCGCCAGTTTGATGACCCCGCCTTTAACCTTAAGCAAGACAGCCCCCGACCTGTTTACCAAATCATTGATTACATTTTCCCCGAGCATGCTGTATTACATGAATCCGAAGGATTAGAAATCAGTGCGCAAACCGCTAATTTAATAGCAATAGAATATGCACGGGATCAGGGCCGTGGCGTAGCATCTCCTACTTATCAATTAAAGGGATATAAAAATGCCCCTCTTGGTTTTGTTATTCGCTTTCCTGTATATACCCCAAATAAATCACTGAATAATCAAAAAGAAAGACGTGCTGCATTTATAGGATCATTAGGCGCCACATTTACAATCGATAAAATGATTTTGTGGATTGGGCATGATGTAGAAAAAAACATTCGCATTCAGCTGCAAGATACAGGTACTACTTCCGGTTTAAATGATACTGAGAAAAGTAAAATTATTTACGCAACAAAATCTATTATCAACCATCATGAATTAAGTGCCAGCTCATTAATACAGTTTCCTGGCAGACAATGGCGGCTTAGCGTATTTGCCACATCAGGCAGCTTCCCAAGACCTTATTCATTAGATTATTTTATTTGGATACTGGGCGTTTCTCTTTCCGCTTTTATTGCCTTCCTTTTGCAAAGACAACGCAATAATCGGGAATCTGCACTGGATCTGGCTGAACAAATCACTCAGGACTTACGCAAAAACGAGCTTCATTACCAGCAAGTTGCCCAGCTTACAGAAGATGCACATGATTTGATTATCAGCCGTGATTTAAATGGAAAAATCACTTATGCAAATCGTGCGGCCCGCATTTATTTCGCCGACAACACACCCATTTTACTTGGAAAGAATAAACCTCTTCTACTTTCTGCAGAATTGGCCATCAACGAAACCCCCATACAGCAAGAATGCCAGCACCGGCATAGCGATGGTGAATTGCATTATTTTGAACTCACGCTTTTCCCGCTTTTTAATCAGGACAATGAGCATTCGGGTTCGGCCATGTTTGCACACAATACCACCCCGAATAAAGAGCTTATTATTGAGTTACAAAAAAGCCGCGAACGTTTTTCGGCTTTAGTTGATCTTGCTGCTGACTGGTACTGGGAGCAGGATAAAGACTTCCGCTTTACTCAGGTATCACCCGGATTTTTTAATTCATACGCGCTTAGCCGCAAATCTGTCATTGGCCATTATCGCTGGGAACTAAGCGATGGGCGTTTATCAACAGAGGAATGGCGGATACATAAAGCGTTGCTGGAAGCCCACCGCAGCTTTCATGATTTTATTTACACGCTCAAGGTGGGAACAGACAGCCTGATTGTCCGTATTTCAGGGCAACCCTTTTATAATGAGCAGGGAGAGTTTCTGGGCTACCGCGGAGTGGGCTATGACATTACGGCCAGCAGAAGCAATGAGCAGGCGATTCATCTTGAGCAGCAAAGAATAGCTTCTATATTAAATTCGATGGCCGATGGCGTCATTACTATTGCATTAAATGGCGATGTGGAATTCATTAATCCTGCTGCGGTACGATTACTTAATTGCCGCACCGCAGCAAGTATAGGGAAACATATTGATCATATCTATCGGGTTGTTTCTTCAGAAGACCACAGCCCTTTAACTTCCTTATTTTCAATTGCACTGGATTTTGTAGAAAAAAATCCTGCTTCAAGAACCGTACTGCTCAATACCCATCAGCAATCGTTGCTTATTCAGGAATCAGTGATTCATTTAAAAAACAGCAAGGGGACGCTCACGGGCCTCGCCCTGATTTTCCGGCCTGTTTGAAATAAACATGAGGCAATTCAGGGCAAAGTAATGGAGACCCACAGCCCGCCCTGTGGATGATTACTCAGCACAAGTGTTCCGCCATGAGCCTGAATAATATTTTGTGCAATGCCTAATCCCAGCCCCATACCCTGCTGATTGCTGTTTCTGCCATGCTCTAAACGGGTATAGGGCTGAAACAAGGTAGATAAAGCTTCGGGCGAAACGCCTGGCCCATCATCATGAATGGTGATGCTTGTCCCTGTCTCCACCTTGCTGACTGCAATCCTTGCGGCCTTGCCATACAACAGGGCGTTATCCAGCAAATTTACCAAGGCACGGCGCAGGGCCAGCGGCTTTGCTTTTACTTTCAGACCGCAAGGCTGATAAACCACATTATGCCCTGCCAACAAGGCATCTCTCACCATACGGCCAATCAGCTGATCCAGAGCCAGCTCGGTATGGTTTTCATGGATATCCGTGTCTTTTACGCTTTGCAAAGCGCCCTTCACCATCATATCCAACTCGTCTAAATCTTCATGAAATGCCTGGCCTGCTTCTTCATCATCCAGCAGCTCGGCACGTAATTTCAGCCGGGTAATCGGCGTGCGTAAATCGTGTGAGATTGAAGCAAACAGGCGTTCTCTGTCTTCTAAATACTGCTGAATACGCTCGCGCATCGCAGTAAATGCCCTTGCTGTGCGCACAAACTCTTGACTGCCTGTTTCTGGCAGCGCAGGCGATTCACCCTTACCAAAAGCGACTGCCGCTTCTGATAAGGCAGCCAGAGGCTGAGTAATCCAGCTCACCACCAAAATTGAAAGCAACAAGACAGTGGCAAGGGTTAACCCCTGCAAGAGCAGACGATCAAACGGCAATGGATTGCCATTGTCTAAAAAATACGGATCCGGCATCAGGGTGGCAAGATACAGCCAGCCCCCTGGCTCGATCTCTGCCTGAATCACCAAAACTGGAGCAGGCCGAGGCTTAATCAGCAGGGTGTGCTGCACCCATTCTTCGGGCAGATCGGCTACGGTTACGCCTTCATCAGACACCACCAGCCCATCGGGCATGGCAAAGCCAATGCGGGCCTCTGCTAATCTTGGTAAATCATGAATAAGCGTGCGCCTTACTGTATCCAGCACCGCTTTAGAAAGCACAGATTCAGGGATATCTTTAATGTCTACCGGGGCGCGGTTCACGCTGACAAAAAAACGCGTACCGCCCATATCCCGTAGTTGTTCAATCAAAATAGGCCGGTAATTGGGTGGCAGGCTCTGAAAAAAACGTAAGGCGCTCGCTGCGCCAGCACCAATATGCTGGGCTGCAGCGCCGGCCTCCAGTGCGGCTTTACTCTTAAGCTGATTAGCCCAAAGCAAATTACCAATCAGCATGGTGGTCAGTACCCCAAGCACCATGACTAAAGATAATCGCCCCAGCAGAGAAGGCGGCATCAAACGCCGGGCTAGGCGGCTAAGGCGCATGGCTGGTGCTCACCTGAGCAGAAAAAACATAGCCCGCGCCTCTTACTGTTTTAATCAGCTCAGGTTGTTTGCCATCATCATGCAGTCGCTGGCGCAAGCGGCTGATTTGCACATCTAATGATCGGTCCAGCGGCCCCACATCCCGGCCACGTGTTTGCTCTGCTAGGATGTTTCTATCTAGGATTTGCCCTGAATGCTCGGCAAAGTATTTAAGCAGCTGAAAATCTAAGCCAGTCAGCACCACATTCACACCCGCCGGATCAACCAGGCTGCGCTCCACGGTATCTAAGCAAAAACCAAGAAAATGGTAGTAGCGCGGAGCAATAGCATTATCTAAACCACTGCGTCTGTGGATCGCCTTGATACGGGCCAGTAATTCGCGCGGATTATAGGGCTTGGCAATATAGTCGTCCGCACCCAGCTCAAGCCCTACAATTCGATCTGTTTCATCCGAATTGGCGGTCAGCATAATAATCGCCACATTCGATTGCCGCCTTACCGCCTGACAAAGCGCAAAGCCATCGGTGTCCGGCAGCATCACATCCAGAATCACTAGGCTAAGCTCTTCCTGATAGCGGGTAAATTCTGCCAGAAAGCTTGCTCCATCATGGGCTAAGTAAACCTCGTACTGGTTTTTCTCCAGATAGGTTTTAAGCAGGGTACGCGTTTTTTGATCGTCATCGACCACTAAAATTTTACGACTCATGGGTGGCCTTTTAACTTGGTGAGTGTTTTATGCGTTGCAAATACAAGCTACAGCAGGCCGATTCAGCTTAAAGCTAAGGAAGTAAAATCCCGAACCACAGAGTAAAACGAGGACACAGAGTTCCACAGAGAAAATCATCAAATCTACTGTTTCCTCTGCGAAACTCTGTACTCTCTGTGATTCAAGGTTTAGCCCTCTGTCTGTGCCTGCTGAAGCATCTTGTTAATCAAATATCTTTTTCCCCTGCCCCTAAGGCACGTACGATGCCTGCCATGCGGCGCTGTGCCTCGCTGGTGGGCATTTGGGTATCCATAAAATAGCGGTGAACCTGCGCCACAATGGCGTCTTTTACCGTTTCATCCGATGCCATCCTGTGCGTTAGGCTTGGCGCTTGCACCATGCCGCCTTTTACAAAGGTCAGCCATGACGAACGCGAGCAACTGTCCATCTGGCGGATATCGGCATCACGACGCACGGGTACAGAGCCTTTAATCCGATTGTATCCTGCCTGCACAGCAGGCGAGACTATCAGCTGAGCCAGCTTTTCCTGGGCATCCTGCCGCGAATAATTACCCGCAAACATCACCAGCGTATCAATGCTGTAAAGATGCATATCCGCCGTTCCCGGCACCGCCACACAGCCAAAAGCAGTATCAGTAGCTAGGCCCCATGCATTGAGTTCGCCCTTGACCCAATCCCCCATAATCATCATACCGGCCTCGTCTTTGGCCAGCATTTTAGCCATTTGTGTCCATGGCTTTTCTGCGACGGGATCGGGCATATAGCGCCGCAATGCGCGCAGCCGCTCTAAGGCTCTTGCTAAACGTGGATCAAAAAATGCATTAGCCCGGCGGCGCACAAACAGATCGCGGTAGTAAGCAGGCCCGCCTTCACTCAATACCAATGTTTCAAACAGAGTAGCCAGCTGCCAAGGCTCGCCGCTTTGCGCTAGAGGTGTCCATCCTGCCCGCTTAATTTTCTCTGCGGCCCGCTCAAATTCAGACCAGTTTTGCGGAGGCAGCAGACCCAGTTTTTTGAATATCTTCTGATTATAAAAAAGAGTATTGATACGGTGCACGCCCAGAGGCGCAGCAATGACATGGCCGCGCAGCCGCACCGATGCATAGGGCGCGGGCAAAATAGAAGCCCCCCATTTCGCTTGCTTCGCCACGTTGTCGAGCTCTAATAACAGGCCTAAATCTCCCCACTCTGCAATGGCTGGGCCAATTAGCTGTGCCGCTTGCGGTGCTTTATCAGACAGCACACGGCTTTTAAGCACCTTCATTGCCCCCAGCCCAGAGCCACCTGGAATAGCAGCGTCTTTCCACTCTAGGCCTTCTTTATCGAGGCGCTCTACCAGAAAATCTGCCGCACGACGTTCTGATGCCGAAGTCCACCAGTGCAATACCTCTAAGCTTTCAGCAGATGCGGGCAGAGCCATAAGCATAAAAAGTGCACACAAAAGCGCGTTGTACAATGCGATCAGCAAAATTTCAAACCTATCTGGAAGGTGCTGCGGACTATAACGTAAGCTATCTTGCTTATTTGTAAAAAAATGTTTCTTAGCTCAGTATTTTTACGGCTATACAAAACAAACAACAACTCATGCTGCATTGAGTTAAAACAAAAAAAGGCAATATTTACGTGTAAGAAAATGTAACATGCCGCAGCGCAACAAAAAACACATTGCCATTAATAATCAATAACTTAACAAAAACACAACACAGATTAAATTACTTAAATGTCACCCTCTCAGTAATGCTATTGTGATTTCGCCGCGAATAAAGCGTACAAAAAAATAACGCTGAGTACGGCTAACCCTGAGGAGAGTCACCACAATGAGTACACTTGCACGAAGCGCCGTCTTGGCCGCTTTACTCGCAGCGGGCACAGCACAAGCTGGCACACTGACCATTGAATCATGGCGTGTTGATGATAAAGCGCTGTGGGAAGAAGTACTATTGCCTGCATTCAATAAAAAGAACCCAGGCATTCAGGTTAAATTTGCACCCACTACCCCAACAGAATATGACTCCAGCCTGACTGCACGTCTGGCTGGTGGCACCGCGGGCGATCTGATTACCTGCCGTCCGTTTGATGTCTCTTTGGCTAACTACAAAAAAGGCAGCCTAGATAAATTAGATGGCAAAGCGGGTATGGAAAACTTCCCTGCATCGGCCAAAGTAGCATGGCAAACAGATGATGGCAAAGATGCTTTCTGTATGCCTATGGCTTCTGTCATTCACGGCTTCTTCTACAACAAAAAAATCTTTAAAGAATTAGGCCTGAATCCACCTAAGACTACAGATGAGTTTCTGAAAGTCAGCGAAGCCATCAAAAAAGGTGGTAAATACACCCCTGTTGCGCTTGGCACAGCGGATCAATGGGAGGCCAATCAAATTGTCTTCACCAGCGTAGGCGCACCTTACTGGAAAGGCGAAGCGGGCCGCAAAGCCCTGATCTCAGGAAAAGCCAAATTTACTGATCCACAATTTGTGGCCGCTTGGGATGCAATGAGCAAATGGGCTCCTTATTTATCTAAGGGCGCTTCTGCTCAAACCTATGCGGACAGCCAAAATCTGTTTGCAATGGGCAAAGCCGCCATCTACCCGACGGGCTCTTGGGATATTGCCTACTTCAATAAAGAAGCCAGCTTTGAATTTGGCGCATTCCCTCCCCCTGTTCCAAAAGCAGGCGATAAGTGCGAGATTTCTGATCACACCGATATTGGTATGGGCGTAAACAGCAAATCCAAAAACAAAGAAGATGCTTATAAATTTCTGGCTTGGTTGTCTTCTCAGGAATTTGCTGACCTTTACACCAATAAAGTAACCGGCTTCTTCAGCTTGTCTAACCACCTGATCACCGTTAAAGACCCTGTGGCAAAACAAATGCTGGAATGGCGCAAGAGCTGTGGCTCGACCATCCGTCTGAATGCGCAAATCTTAAACCGTGGTGAGCCTTCGATGGAAAACCAGCTGTGGAATGTAAACAGCCAGGTATTGAACGGCAAACTCGCACCAAAAGAAGCCGCAGCTCAGGTACAAGCGGGCTTTGCTAAGTGGTACAAACCGCAGCAAAAATAATTTGTAAGCGCCTGGGCGGCGACCCCGCCCGGCCAGAGTTCATCTAAGTCTTTTTCCTATTTCACACTCGACTGTGGATCTTGGTCGGCGGCGAATCGCTGCCGACATTTTTTTTGCGGAGGCGCGCCATGCAGCGCAAAGTCCCCTGGCATATTCTGGTGTTTCTTGCCCCAGCCCTGCTGATCTACTCCGTATTCAGCGCCCTACCCCTGCTGGATACTTTACGACTGAGCTTTTTCACCACCAGTGAAAGCGGTCATCAAACATTTACAGGCCTCGCCAATTACCACACCATTTTGTTTGATCCTGAATGGTCACATGCGTTTTGGAATGCAATGTGGAACAACTGTAAATTCTTTTTACTGCATTTATTAATTCAAAATCCAATCGGCTTATTACTGGCCACACTGCTTAGCCTGAAAAGCTTAAAAGGTGCAAAAACCTACCGCACGCTGATCTTTTTGCCCACCCTGCTATCGGTCGTCATTATTGGCTTTATCTGGCAGCTGATTCTGTCCCCCTTATGGGGCGTGGGTGAAAAGCTCATGGGCTTTGCAGGCCTAGCCGATTACTTTGCGCCTTTTTTAGGTGATGAAGGCTCGGCGCTCATTACGCTGGCGCTGATCTCGGTATGGCAGTTTGTCGGTATTCCAATGATGCTGATTTACGCCGCACTTCTGGCCGTGCCAGAAGATATCGTCGAGGCCGCCCATGTGGAAGGCGCGAGCAGCCTGCGTATTTTCTGGGAGATTAAACTGCCGCTAATTCTGCCCACGCTGGGCTTGGTCACCATTCTGACCTTTGTTGGTAACTTTAATGCTTTTGATTTGATTTACTCGGTGAAAGGCGCGATTGCGGGGCCAAATTACAGCACGGATATCTTGGGCACGCTGTTTTACCGCACCTTTTTTGGCTACCAGAGCCAGATCGGCAGCCCCACGATGGGCGCAGCGGTGGCCACCATGATGTTCCTTGTGATTTTAAGCGGCGTGGGTGCTTATTTCTTCTTTATCCAACGCAAGTTGCAGCGGTTTGAGCTGTAAATGCATTTGTAGGATGGGAAAAACAAAGACACACCCTATAAAAACCAACTTGCCCTATTAAGTTAATAGGATTGGAATCCCCCTCCCCTAGCAATGTTGAACATAGGGTGCAAAGGCCGTAGGCCTTACGCACCGAAAGCGGTGCGCAAGAAAAACGAATGCACACCCTATATAAAACCAAGGCTTTAGCAATATTTGATTAGCGAGTAAACACCATGAAAAAAATCCAAGCGGGTGGCTTAGTCGTGCAGCTCACGCTGCTCTGCTACACCCTGCTGGCCCTCTTCCCGATTGCGTTGATTTTAATTAACTCAGTAAAAAGCCGGGCAGGCATTTTTGATGATCCGCTGGCCCTCCCCACCGCAGAAACCTTTTCCCTGATTGGTTTTCATAAGGTTTTGGCTAAGTCAGATTTCCTGCTTTATTTTGGCAACAGCCTATCGGTAACACTAATTTCTCTGACGCTGATTTTGCTATTTGGCGCGATGGCAGCTTGGGCTTTGTCTGAATATAAATTTCGCGGCAACCGCCTGCTGGCGCTGTTTTTAGCCATCGGTATTATGGTGCCGATTCGCCTAGGGACGGTGTCGATTCTTGAGCTGATCGTTAAGCTGGATTTAATCAACACCCTCACCGCGCTAGTGCTGGTTTATACCGCCCAAGGCTTGCCGCTAGCGGTGATGATTCTCAGCGAATTTATTGCCCAAGTGCCCAAAGAGCTGAAAGAAGCGGCACGCTGTGATGGCGTGGGTGAATACAAAATTTTCTTCCAGATTATCCTGCCGCTGATTCGCCCTGCCGTGGCGACCGTAGCCGTATTTACCATGATTCCGGTGTGGAATGATCTTTGGTTCCCGCTGATTTTAGCGCCTGGCGATTCCACCAAAACGGTCACGCTGGGTGTGCAGCAATTTATTGGCCAGTACGTTACCGACTGGAACTCTGTACTGGCGGCGCTCAGCCTCGCAGTGATTCCGGTGCTGATTATGTATGTGATTTTCTCAAGGCAATTGATACGCGGCCTGACTTCCGGCGCGGTTAAATAAATTCTGGCGCTAAAACCCAAATCTTGAACCACAGAGAACACAGAGGATACGGAATTTCAAAGAGAAGCCCTCTCAGAATCCAATCCTCATGGAGCATGCAATGGCAACTGTAAAACTCAATCATTTAAGCAAGTCTTACGACAATAAAACTCAGATTCTGACCGATATTAATCTGGATATTAAACACGGCGAATTTGTGGTTTTGGTTGGCCCTTCAGGCTGTGGCAAATCCACCCTGCTGCGCATGCTATCCGGCCTAGAAAGCATCAGCGGCGGCGAAATGCTGATCGATGAAAAAGTAGTGAATGACTTGCCCCCTGCCGAGCGCGGCATTGCCATGGTGTTTCAGAGCTACGCACTTTATCCGCATATGAATGTGTATAAAAACATGGCGTTTGGCCTGCGTGTGGCCGGGGAAAACAAGGCCGCAATTGAAAAACGTATTCTGCACGCAGCGGGTATTTTAAAAATTGACCACCTGCTCGATCGCCTGCCGCGTGAATTATCCGGCGGCCAGCGCCAGCGAGTGGCCATTGGCCGTGCCATTGTGCGCGAGCCTAAGCTGTTTTTATTTGACGAACCACTATCAAACCTGGATGCATCGCTGCGGGTACAAACCCGGCTGGAAATCGCCAAGCTGCATCGCAGCCTGAATGCCACCATCGTTTATGTCACCCACGATCAGGTCGAAGCCATGACGCTGGGGGATAAAATTGTGGTGATGAATAATTGTAAAATTCAGCAAGCCGGTACACCGCTGGAGCTTTACCAGCAGCCTGCCAATCTGTTTGTGGCAACATTTATTGGTTCGCCCAAAATGAATTTAATCGAAGGCGCCGTGCTCAATGCCAGCGCCACCACTGTAAATATTAAACTCAGCACCGGCGACACGATTCAGGCCGAAGTGGATGGCAGCAATGTCAAAACAGGTGATTTAGTGAAAGTAGGTATTCGCGCCGAGCACCTTGCCGAAGATCAGCGCTTTAACGAGCGCTTTAGTGGTACGGTGAGCATTGTCGAGCATTTAGGCGAAGCGAATTATGTGTATCTCACCCTGAACAACGGCCAAGATATTGTGGTGCGTGGCGATGGTGATCGGGAGGTTCATATTGGCTCACATTTAGAGGTCTCAGCACCTGCTGCGGCTTTTCATGTCTTCAATCAGGATGGCCTCGCCCTAAGACGCCTTAAGCCGGGCAATATGAGCACATCTAAAACCAGATAATTAAACCTCACCATAAAAAAGCCGTTCCTTTCTGAGAAGATGAACGGCTTTTCTATATGCTGAAGAAGAATCAAGCGGCGGCCTGCTACGCATCAGGGTCTTTCAATAAATCCAAAGGCAGCAGGCCTTCGGCAACCACCTCATCCAGCGCGGCCACAATCAGCGGATCAAACTGTGTGCCAGAGCGTTCTCGGACATAAGTCATCGTTTCATCCAGCGTCCATGGCTCTTTATAGGGGCGCTTATGCAGCAGGGCATCAAACACATCCACCAAGGCCACAATCCGTGCTGAAAGCGGAATTTCATCCCCTTTAATACCCAAGGGGTAGCCATTGCCATCAAAGTGCTCGTGGTGCCCCCCCGCTATTTCGGCTCCCAGCGATAAATAAGTTGTCCCCTCAACCAGAGCCACCGTTCTGGCTAAAATAGCCGCGCCCATAGGAGAGTGCTGATTCATAATTGCGCGCTCTTCTGCGGTGAGCTTGCCCGGCTTAAACAAAATATGATCTGGCGTCCCTACCTTACCCACATCATGCAAGATACTGGCCATACCGACCATTTCCATAAATGCATTATCCATATGCTCCGGAAATGCATTTTTGGCTTTGAGCCGGCCCGCAATTGCGTCGGTCAGTTTTTGCACACGTAAGACATGATCGCCAGTTGTCTGATCACGAAACTCCCCTAAATCAGCCAAAGCCATTACAGTCGCCTCTTGTGAGCGGCGTAATTGCTGATACAAATAAAGATTATCCATCGCGGCAGAAATGCGCTCGCAGAATATATCCAGCAAATCTCTGTCTACCGCCTCTAAAGGCCATGGCGGCGAGAAATGAACCACAAAATCGTAGCTGTTTCGCCCGGCGATATATAACACTTCGTAAGGATAATCAGACTGACTGCATTTATTTTGTAATGCGGTATTAAGGGCTACTAATAGGCGGCTGTCTTCGGCAAGGGTCTGGCCATCTAAAAGATTAGTAAATGGGCCCGTTGCGGCTAAAACCTCAAAACTCTGCAGATTACTTTTAGACTGAGCACAGAGCATGCCGTATTCGCCCAAATTTAAAATCGCACCGACCTGCTTCAAAACACCGGAGGCAAACTCTTTTAATGAATGTAATTGATAAAGATTGGTTGCGCCTTCCAATATTTTAGCTAAGCCTTGGCTGCTTTTTTCTAAAGCATGCAGGCTCTCAAAACTGCGTAATGAAGCAATCACTGTGGTAAATATTTTATTCGCGACCAGCTCAGTTTTTGTTTTGTAATCATTGATATCGTATTCAAGTACAACCTGCTGCTCTGGAGCGTGCCCCGGCTGCCCGGTACGCAGCACAATACGTACCAGCTGATTGCCTAATTCATCACGAATACGCCGCACGAGGCGTAAGCCTGCGTCGTCGGTTTCCATAACCACATCTAAAATCGCTAAAGCAATATCATGATGCTCCGCGAGCTTCTCAAACCCTTCCTGCCCTGAATAAGCATGGAGAATTTCTAAACCACGCCCTTTAAAAACGATATTTTTTAGGGCCAGAATCGTAGCGCGATGTACATCAGGCTCATCATCCACAATGAGTAGCTTCCAAGGCTGACGAACAAGCGCTGCAGAGGCTGACGCATCATTCTCATCATCCTCCAGCATCCAGTCTTCATCATGATCAAGTGCCATTAATTATTTTCCTGAGTTCAAACTCATGTTTCACGGCGGCCCCGACGGGCTTGCCTGAATCAATATATTTTTCATTTAAGAATAGAGTGATTAACAAGCAATGCCAAGCCTTGATCACTGCACTTAATCCATTATTTGAACAAGCACACACTGCGATAAATCATCTTTGCATAAAAAAGGCATCCGGGAACTAAGGCAATACGGGCAGTTTGATAAAACGGATTCTGTCTTCAGTGAATCAACACCACCCAATAAGGTTAAAACAACGGCAATCATGACATCTACGTCCGCTAGCCTTTCGAATGCGATTACAATAGAGGCTAAATTCATACCGAGTCCCCATTATGGCTATTCACCAACTACTCACCTCCCGCTTTGCTGCTGCACTGGCCCAGGTTGGCGCTCCTGATGCTTCACCGAATATTCAAGTCGCATCCAAACCAGAATTTGGCGACTACCAGGCCAATGGGATTATGGGCGCGGCAAAAGCCCTGAAAACCAATCCACGCGCCTTGGCTGAACAAGTGCTGGCCTGTGTTGATCTGGCAGGCATTGCTGATAAGCTGGAAATCGCGGGCCCGGGCTTTATTAATATCACTCTGAGTAATGCGTTTCTGTCGCAAACCCTGAGCACCCAGCAGGCCGATGCCCGGCTTGGCACAGGGGTGGCCAAAGCAGAAACCGTCGTAATTGATTATTCATCGCCGAATCTCGCAAAAGAAATGCATGTAGGCCATTTGCGCTCCAGCATTATTGGCGATTCGCTGACCCGTATTTACGGCTATCTGGGCCATAAAGTCATCCGCCAGAATCATGTGGGCGATTGGGGCACGCAATTTGGCATGCTGACCGCCTATATGCTGGAAAATGAAAATCAAAATTCGGAATTAGCGCTGGGCGATTTAGAAGGCTTCTACCGCGCCGCCAAAGTGCGCTTTGATGCCGACCCTGCTTTTGCTGATTTATCCCGCGAATATGTCGTGAAGCTGCAATCGGGCGACGCACAAGTGCGCGCGCTGTGGCAACGCTTCCTCAATATTTCAATGAAGCATTGCGAAGACGTTTACCAAAAGCTGGGCCTGTTGTTAACCCGCGATGATGTTAAAGGCGAGTCCTCTTATAACGATGATTTACCCGTCGTGATCGATGATCTGCGCGCCCAAGGTTTACTGACCGAAAGCCAAGGCGCTCAAGTGGTGTTCCTTGAAGAATTCCGCAATAAAGACGGCGATCCCGCTGCCTTTATCGTACAAAAGCAAGGCGGTGGTTTTCTTTATTCCACATCTGACTTAGCCACAGCCCGCTATCGCACTGGCGTGCTGGGCGCAAACCGTATTCTGTATGTGGTCGATGCCCGTCAGGGGCTGCACTTCCAGCAGCTGTTTACCGTGGCCCGCAAAGCAGGCTTTGTGCCCGCCGACACCCACCTAGAACACGTCGCCTTTGGCACCATGATGGGCGACGATGGCAAGCCATTCAAAACCCGCAGTGGCGAGTTGATCAAGCTGGTGGATTTACTCTCCGAAGCAGAAAGCCGCGCCTTTGATTTGGTGAGCAGCAAAAATCCAAATATGGACGAAGCCACCCGCCACCATATCGCCCACGCAGTAGGCATTGCTGCGGTCAAATACTCGGATCTGTCCAAGCACCGCACCAGCGATTATGTATTCGACTGGAACAGCATGCTGAGCTTCGAAGGCAATACCGCGCCTTATCTGCAATACGCCTACACCCGTATTGCCAGCATCTTCCGTCAGGCGGGTGAAGTAGACGCCAATGCAAAAATCGAGTTAATCGAGCCAGCCGAGCACGCGCTTTCCCTTACCATAGTTCAATTCCCGGATATCTTGCAACAAGCAGCAAACGACACCTGCCCGCACGTTTTATGCAGCTATCTCTATACCCTAGCCACCCGCTTCTCGCGCTTTTACGACGCCTGCCCAGTGCTTAAAGCCGAAGGCGAGATTCGCAGCAGCCGCTTAGCCCTTTGCCAGGCTGCAGCTAAAACCATGCAAACAGGTTTGGATTTATTGGGAATTGAAGTGCTGCAAGAGATGTAATCTTTAAGTATTTGCACTCTAAAATAAAAAACGCCACTCTATTTCTATAGAGTGGCGTTTTTTATTATTGAAGATAAGTTTTTGAAAAAAATAGTTTTACAATCAAAACCTAATTAGCAACTACAACTCTAAACTATTCACCCACCATGGCACGGGAATATTCACAATAGATAAATCAGAAGAGAGTGCTAATATTTGCCGCCAGTTTACAGGCAAGGTCAGAAAAATAAGGGGTTTTACCTATACATTCTGACGCATCTCTCTAATACTTCTTTGTAGAAAAAAATGAAAAAGAATATTCTTGCATCCCTGCTTCTCTCCACACTGATCGCATCTCCTGTATTTGCTGAAGGCTTCTATATTGGTGCAGATGTAGGCAGCAGCAAAGTAAGCTCCGACTTTATTTCCGGCAATGACACAACATTTGGCATTCACGGTGGTTACAAATTCTCACCTTATCTTGCCGCTGAAATTGGTTATCGTGACCACGGAAAAGCCGAAGAGAAATACTCCATTTACAACTTATCCGTAAACGCAAAATCAGTAAATGCATCCGTAATCGGCTCCTACCCATTTACTGAAGCATTCAGCGTGTATGGCCGCTTAGGCGTTGCTAGCATTAAAGCAACTCTTGAAGCTAACACAAAGAATAGCTATACCTTCTACTCCGATGAAAAAACAGAAACGAAAGCGATGTTTGGTATCGGTGCACAATATGCATTTAATAAAAACTTCAGCCTGCGTACTGAATACACACAATATGCTGAAATTGAAGATGTAAAATTATCTGCATTCACTATTGGTGCAAACTACAGCTTCTAAAAATAGATTTTTTTATTTTAAGCAAAAAAAAGCGCACCCAGATGGAGTGCGCTTTTTTTTAAACTAGCCGTTTATTAACCGCGGCTAGTAACAATCAGCAAGTGATAACCGAATTGAGTTTTTACTGGGCCTTGCACTTCGTTCAATGGCGCACTGAAAACCACTTTATCAAATTCCGGCACCATCATACCTGGGCCGAACGAGCCCAGATCACCGCCTTGAGCAGAAGAAGGGCAGCTGGAGTGCTTTTTAGCAACGGCAGCAAAATCAGCACCGGCCAAAATTTCTTGCTTCAATTCTTCACACTTGGCTTCGCTGCTTACTAAAAGGTGGCTTGCTGTCGCTTGTACCATTTCAAAACTCCAAAAAAGATGACACCACTCTGTGGCATCATTAAAAAGCGCTGAGCGCATAGGTTAAAAGGCAATATGATGCCTTTATGATCAATTTCAAGTAAAAGCATGAAAAAACACCACAGACTTATCGTCAAAACAGATCAATGACCTTACTTTTTCAATACAAAAAAGCAAAGTGCCATAAAATAGCCCGTCCTCACTTTTAATACTCCGTGGCCAAGCGATGAATAGTCAAAAAATCCGTTTTTTCCGCCAGCGAATTCCCTCATTTGAATGCATTCCAGGCTGTCATGATTGCTGCGGCCCCGTCACCACATCCAGTGAAGAAATGGCCCGCCTGCCCCGCAAAAGCGCCGCTGAACAGGCCGATGCGCTGGAAAACCTGAGCTGCCCCCACCTCGCCGATAAAGGCTGCACCGTCTATTCAGAGCGCCCACTGATTTGCAGGCTATTTGGCACCACCCCCGCGCTTGCCTGCCCTCACGGCAAGAGACCAGAAATGATGATAGACGATGCCATTGAGCAACAGATTTATCAGTTTTTCAAAGAAACGCGCCAGGTTCTTGTTTAGAAAAACAACAACGTCCCACAAGCAAAAAAACCATTCAAGAACTATGCTGACATAAACCCTGCACCAGGATTTATCTCTTGATCAGCAAATTACGAATCAGAGTATTACGGCTGCTCGGCATCACACTCTTGGTGACCGTTAGCTTCGGCTCGTATTTCTCTTACCAGATACTTTCTGAGAAATTCACTCAATTTGAAAAAAGAAGCATCCAAAGTGATTTAGATGCTGCTAATTTACTAATTAACGAACAACTCCTCTCTCATAAAAAATTTGCGACCGATTATTCCGTCTGGGATGACACATGCGCTTTTATGAAGGATGGCAATAAAAAATATATTGCTTCAAATTACACCTATGAAGCCATCAGCAATATGGGAAATGATTTTATCTTTTTAATTCATCCCAATGGTGAAATAGCACTATCGGTGATTCTTAGCGATTTCCTTGGCCAGGAATCAGGAAAATCCATCATTAATTCAAACAGCATAGAAACTAACACGCTTTTAAAAAAACTAAATATTAAAAAAGAAATGGCCATCTCCAGCTCAAGATCAGCTTTATATTTTTTAAATGATCAGGCCTATATTTTAGCATTTTCACCGATCGTAAAAAGCAATGGCAGTGGCCCGGCAATGGGCATGACGATTATGGGCAGGCATATCAATACCAGCAGGTTGCAGCATATGCAAAAGCTAAGCCAGACCCCCTTTAAACTCTTACCTCCCGATATTCAGACTGAAAGCATCAGCTTTAGCGATCAGAAATACCATGCAATACGGCAAATCAAAGATGCCCATCCATTTATCATTAGCATTGATGGTGTACGCCCGCTCTATAAAGAAGGGCAATTTGCTTATATTTTACTGCTTATTAATTTAATTTCTGTATGGGCCATATCACTGATATTAGTGATGCTGGGGCTGGGCCACTTGGTCATTAAGCGGATCACCTTTTACAGCCAGAAACTGCACAGGATTCGCTTAGGGGAACAATCAGACGGGCGCCTGCAACATTCTGGCATTGATGAAATAGATTTTCTTGCCCTTTCCGTCAATGAATTACTCGACGAAATAGAAAATCAGCATCAAAAATTGATCAGGGATGCGCTTTATGATCCGCTCACATCGCTTGGCAACCGCAGCCGTTTAAATGAGCAGTTAAAGTTATCACTTAGTTTATTGCGCAGAAAATCAATGCAGGCCCTGTGCTTATTATTAATTGATTTAGATGGTTTTAAAATGATTAATGATGTGCACGGGCACCCGGCAGGTGATCAGCTGCTTATTGTGCTTTCAAAACGAATTTTAGAGACCATTCGTGAAAGTGATTGTGCAGTACGGCTGGGGGGGGATGAATTTGCGATTATGCTGACAAACCCGATCAGCATGTCTACTGCGGAGCAAATCACAGAGCGAATTCGCGTACAACTTTCATTACCCGTAGATTTTGCGAATAAAACATTACGCGTTTCAGCCAGTATTGGCTTGGTTTATTTAAATAATGACATTAGTAAAACATTGCTTCCCGAAGATATTATCAAGCAGGCAGATATTGCCATGTATCAGGCAAAACAAGCTGGACGGGACAGGACGGTTATTTTTGATAAGGCCATGGAATCTCTGTTGGATGAATATGAAAAATTAGAAAACGATTTAAGATCGAGCGTCGATGGCGAATTAATTGATATTTCTTTTCAGCCTATTTTATCTACCGACGGAAAAAAACTGGAATCATTGGAAGTCTTAGGGCGCTGGTTTCACCCTAGGCTTGGTTTAATCAGCCCGGATCGTTTTATTCCTATTGCAGAAAATGCCCGGCTTATCCGCCGCTATACTTTAGGTGTACTAAAGAAAGCTTGCATGGTAGCTAAAATGGAATTTGGCGTTTATCCAGATTTACGCCTCTCTGTTAATATCAGTGTTCAGGAAATGCTAGAAAATGATTTTTTTGATGATTTGCACGCCATTCTATTAGAAACTGATTTCCCTCCCCATTTATTAAATCTTGAAGTAACCGAGTCTTTATTTGCAAAAAATGAATCTGAAATGACCGAAACCATGCTGAAATGCTGCGAATTAGGAATCAAATTTCATATTGACGATTTTGGTACCGGCTATTCTTCTTTAGCCCGCCTGCATGCGCTGCCAATCAGCATATTAAAAGTTGATCGTGCTTTTGTTAACAGAATTGGCCAGGGCGGTGAGACGCTGATTAAGGCCGTCATCGAAATGGCGCATGGCTTAAATATGAAAGTCATTTGCGAAGGCGTAGAAACCCCTGGGCAAGCCAGCTGCATTACTCAGCTTGGTGGCGACTATATTCAGGGCTATCTTTATGCAAAGCCTATGGCTACAGCTGAATTATCCATGTGGCTATTTAACTTTACACATCAGGAAACCAGCCCAAAACTTATTCACTAGCAAATCGCGGTAGAATAATTCATGCCCATTTAGCAGATACTGCCATGCCACATATCACAACAGCCCGCCTTTGCCTCAGCACAATCAGCATAAATGATGCCGCATTTTATTTGCAGCTACTTAACGAGCCATCGTGGCATCAGTTTATTGGTGACCGGGGCATTCGCACTTTAGAAGAAGCACAAACCGCCATTATAAATGGCCCCGTTGATATGCAAAACCGGCTAGGCTTTAGCCTGTATATTGTAAAGCTAAGCGATTCTGAAACACCCATTGGCCTTTGTGGCCTGTTAAAGCGAGATTATTTGGAAGACGCAGATTTGGGCTATGCCTTTTTGCCGCAATACTGGGGCCAGGGGTTTGCCTTTGAGGCGGCAACGGGTGTTGTTAAATACGCCAAAGAAATATTAAACATGCCGCGCTTGCTAGCAACAACTGATTTAAATAATCAAACATCAATACAATTACTGAATAAATTAAACTTTAAACTCATTAAAACACTGTCTCTGCATAAAGAACTAAACTTATTCTCTCTTGATCTTTAAATTATTTTTATCATAAAAAAACGGGCATAAATGCCCGTTTTTTTATTCAGAAGGGTTTTATTACTCCCCTTCTTCAGCCCAAGCCAGTTAAGCAATAATTGCTTTCGCCTTAGCCACTACATTTTCTACAGTAAAGCCAAAGTGTTTAAACAGTTGGCCAGCAGGTGCGGATTCACCAAATGTATCCATACCAATAACATCGCCTTCTAGGCCAACGTATTTGCGCCAGAAATCTGAAGTTGCTGCTTCAATGGCCAAACGCGCTACACCACGAGGCAATACAGCAGCCTTGTAAGCAGCATCTTGCGCATCAAATACATTGGTTGATGGCATAGACACTACGCGGGCAGCAACACCTTCAGCAGCCAGTGCTTCGGCCGCTTTCACAGCCAACTCTACTTCAGAACCGGTTGCAATCAGAATAACCGCCGGATTCGCCACGTCTTTTAATACATAGCCGCCTTTTTTGATATTGGCGATGGTGGCTTCATCACGCGCCATAAACATTAAGTTTTGACGGCTGAAAATCAGGGATGATGGCGTTGCTTTTTGCTCAATGGCGTGAGCCCAAGCCACCATGGATTCTACGGTATCGCATGGACGCCATACATGGTGGTTAGGGATGCAGCGCAGGGTTTGCAATTGCTCAACCGGCTGATGCGTCGGGCCATCTTCGCCCAGACCAATCGAATCATGGGTGTAAACGAAGAGGTTGTTGGTCTTCATCAAGGAAGCCATACGCAGCGCGTTCAGTGCATATTCGCAGAACATCAGGAAGGTTGCGCCATAAGGACGGAAACCGCCGTGCAGCACCACACCATTCATAATGGCGCTCATACCAAATTCACGCACGCCGTAGCTGATATGGTTACCGATCAGCTCATTGCCTTCACGCTTCAGTGAAACGCAACCTTTCCAGTTGGTCAGGTTAGAGCCGGTCAGATCAGCCGAGCCACCTAAAAGTTCTGGTACTTGGGGCGCATAGGCATTCAGTGCGTTTTGTGATGCTTTACGTGAGGCAATGGTTTCTGCCTTGGTATTGGCATCGCTTACGGCTGCTTGTACTACATCTTGCCAATTTGCTGGCAATTCATTGCTCATACGGCGTTTGAATTCTGCTGCTTCCACTGGATAGGCTGCTGCGTACTTAGCAAACAGCGCATCCCAATCAGATTCTAAACGCGCGCCGGATTCTTTTTTATCCCAACCTGCATACACATCCGCAGGGATTTCAAACGGGCCGTGGTTCCAGCCAATGGCTGCGCGAGTCGCGGCAATTTCAGCGTCCCCGAGTGGCGCGCCGTGGCAATCGTGGCTGGCCGCTTTATTTGGAGAGCCTTTACCAATAATAGTTTTGCAGCAGATCAGTGTTGGTTTGTCTGTTACGGCTTTAGCGGCAACGATGGCTGCATCGAGGGCATCTACATCGTGGCCATCTACAGAAATCACATGCCAGTTGTAAGCTTCAAAACGCTTAGGGGTATCGTCGGTAAACCAGCCTTCTACATGGCCATCGATAGAAATACCGTTATCATCCCAGAATGCAATCAGCTTACCGAGGCCCCATGTACCCGCTAAAGCGCAAGCTTCATGGCTGATGCCTTCCATCAGGCAACCATCGCCAAGGAATACATAGGTATGGTGATCAACGATATCCAGACCTGGCTTGTTGAAATCACGTGCGAGTAGTTTTTCTGCCAATGCAAAACCTACGGCATTGGTAATCCCCTGGCCCAGCGGGCCGGTGGTGGTTTCTACGCCCGGGGTGTAATGCACTTCAGGGTGACCTGGCGTTTTAGAATGAAACTGACGGAAATTTTTCAGATCATCCAGCGTTACATCGTAGCCAGTCAGATGCAACAAAGCGTATTGCAACATGGAGCCGTGGCCGTTAGATAAGATAAAACGATCGCGATCAGCCCATTGTGGATTAGTCGGGTTGAAACGCATATGGTTGCCCCACAGCGACAAGCCGATTTCCGCCATGCCCATCGGCATACCAGGGTGGCCGGAATTCGCTTTTTGAACAGCATCCATTGCTAAAGCGCGGATTGCATTTGCCAGATCATTACGCGTTGCCATATCTTTTCCTTGTGTGCATTAAGGTGAAACTGCGCCCGCCTCTCTTACAAAGAGAAGCTAAGGGGGAGGGAGGCCAGGGCGACTTGCCCAATCTGTCAGGAAGCCCCGTTGCCTTGACCGAAAGGCCAATCATCATCAAGTCTTTTTATGACTCTAAATACCGTAAAAAGGCATAAGAGTGAATCGCTGCCCCCATTATCACTGAGGGACTGTGTCTGCAACAATATCAAATTACCACATCATTTTTAACACGAGATAACGCGGATAGCGTTGAGCTGGCTCAAAGTGTTAAGGCGGGCTTTCGCCCGCCTTATAATAAATTAAAACCTGTAGACGTTTTTACTTAAAAAAATAAAGATGACGCAGTGGTGAGCTCATATTAATAAGAGCATAACTTCCCGAATAACGCGATTTTGTAGCTTGAGTTAGCGAGTATTTCGCGTAACCCAACATTTTTTTCACCGACCCCGCTGGGTTACGCCAGCGGACCGTATTCGGTGAAGTTATATTACCCCCATTTTAATCAATTTTTTCTCCGTGAACCTCTGTGGTCTTCATGATTAAGAATTTGAATTCTTATGCCACTACTCCAAAACATAAGTCCCCGGTGCAGCCCCTTGTTGTGGATAGGCCCGGCTGGATAATTTGGGTTTGACCTGCCCGCCACACTGCGGCTTAAGCCACTCTACCCAGTTGGGCCACCAAGAGCCCGCTACCTTTTTTTGCCGGGCTAAAAAGTCTTCAGCACTTTCACCAGTCTCAGGCACGCCCTGCCAGTAGCTGCGTTTGGATGTGGGGCCAGGTGGATTAACGATGCCGATAATATGGCCGGATGTGGAGAGAGTAAAGGTGACATCGCCCCCGCTGCGATCCGCTAGGGTATAAGTTTGCCGCCATGGGGCAATATGGTCTTCTTCTGCACTCACCATAAACAGCGGCTGCTTGATTTGGCCTAAATCGATTTTTTGCCCAGCAATTTCTAAGGCATCTGGCTGAACCAGCTTATTTTTCCAATATAATTCGCGCAAATAGGTGCGGTGCATTTTCATTGGCATACGGGTGGAATCCATATTCCAATATAAAACGTCGAATTCACTTGGCGTTTGGCCCAGCAAATAGTTATCTACCCAGTAATTCCAGATCAGACTATTGGAGCGCAGCATTCTGAAAGAAGCGGCCATATCTTTGCCATCCAGAAAGCCTTTTTTCTCCATCACGCCATCAATAAAATCCAGACCCTCCTCATCTAAAAAGACTTCAATATCACCCGGATATTCAAAATCGGTCAGCGTGGTGAGTAAGGTTGCTGAAACCACGGGCACTTTCCCCGGCATTTTTCTATTGGCCCACGCAAGGTATGTTGCAGCCAAGGTGCCGCCAAGGCAGTAACCCAATAAATGGACTTGTTCGCTGCCGCTGATTTCCTGCGCCACTTTAATAATTTGTGCCACACCATCGTTCAGATAGTCATCAAAGGCCACATCACGCATGCTGCCATCGGGGTTTTTCCAGCTGGTGATAAACACCGAGAAGCCTTGGTCAACCAGATACTTCACGAGGCTTTTTTTCTCGTTCATATCGAGGATGTAATACTTATTAATCCATGGGGACACCAGCACCAGCGGCACGCTGTGCACCGTGGGAGTAGTCGCCTCGTAATGCAACACTTCCAGTAAGCGCCCGCGATACACCACCGATCCTGCCGTTGTCGCCAGATTTTCACCCACTTTAAACGCGTTCATATCAGTCATGCTGATATCGCCACGCGCTTTGTCTTCTTTAAAGTTTTTATAGCCTGCAACGAGGCTGTCACCATTGGTGCTTAATGCTTTGGCAATTGCCACCGGATTAGTCAGCAAAAAGTTGGTCGGAGCAGCGGCGTTCAACACTTGTCTTAACCAGAAAGCACTGCGATTACGCTCGTGCTCGCCCATATCCGGCGTGGCATAAAGCGCATCCTGCAGCCAATGGGTATTAAGTAAATACCATTCTTTAATGCCATCCCAATAGGGGCTGTCGCTCCAGATCGGGTCTGCAAAACGTACATCTTCAGGATGAGGCGGAAAAACATCGCTATCCGCCTCGCCCCAGAAACGCCGCGTGGTAAAGTTTTGCCACTTACTTACATCATTCAGATAGCGAAACAGCTCATTGGATAAGGCCATGGGATTTTGCAGCCATGCCTGCTGAGCCTTAATCGAGCTGGCAAGCAAGCCAAAGGGATCGGTCGATTGCCTTAATTTATGTTGTAAATCAGCGTAGCGCTGAGATTGTTCCGTAAAAAAAGTAAACTCTGACATGGCCGTCCCCCTTGAGATCGTTGTTCCAGCTTAGGTTGCAGTGCAGCAGAACTCAATGTGTAAGATCAAAGAGCCCGCTGATTATTAAGCCAAAATATGTCAAATTGCTACCCTCTACGTCAGGCCCACACAAAAAACAACAGCACCCAGGCCCAGCCATATAAAGTCAGGCCGAGGCCCGCCAACGCCAGCGCGCCCAAACGTGGCCACCATTGCATCGTACGCTGGCCCGCCAAGCGCCAAAACAAGCGCAGAGACCACAATAGCGCCAAACTCAGCAACACCGCTCTGGCCGTTGGTGCCCATGCCATTGCTACGCCTTCATGCTTCAGTAAATTCACCGTCAGTGCTGACAGGCCTAAAAATACACCACAAGCCGCTGCGGGAATAAAGGACTGCGCCAGCTTATGCACGCTTAAAGCATCACGCTTGGGTAAGATCCAATCGGCCAGCTTTAAGCACAGATAAAGGCTGCCGCCCAGAAAAAGCATGCTGCAGCCGATATAGGCCACGATCAGGCCGCCATCGAGCCAGGAGAAGCTATCGTTCACCTCGGGGTAATGCGTCAGAATCCACCATGGCGCGTTGTCTTGCAGCGGCCAGAAGATATCTCGGTTTACCAGCCACTCCGCCATCATCTGCTTGGCATCCACCAGCCACGGGCTGGCGGTCCACTGAAATGCACCAACAGCAAGCCCCATCAGGCCAAATAAAATCAGCACGGTTTCCCAGCCACTGCCCTTGGCAACGTGAGTGATTTCGTCTTCAGGCGAACGCACGTTCAAAGCAATTGCGCCCCGATAATCACTGCAACGCCCGCACATATGGCATTCGGTTGCGCCCTGCATATTGCGCATCGGCACGAGCGGCGCACAGTTAATCGGCATCACTTTGGCTTGCGGCGCTTTCCAAGCCTCCACATCCACCTTGTAATGCCATGGCGCCAGCTTGGCCAACAAATTAAACACGCCATTCACGGGGCAAAGGTAGCGGCACCACACCCGCTTGCTGCGGCCATACCAATAACCAACGCCCACCGCCGCTAGGGTTGAGCCGCCCAGCACCAGCATCGCCGCCAGCGGGTATTGGTAAACACTCAGCAGCTGCCCGTAAACGGTGGTACAAGCAAAAGCCACAAAGGGCCAGCCCTGCCAGCGTATCCAGCGAGGGATAGTATGATTGCGCCCGCGCTCACTGGCCCATTCTGTCAGCATGCCTTCAGGACAAAACCAGCCACACCAGACACGGCCCATCAGCAGCATGGAGATCAGCACAAATGGCCACCAGATTCCCCAAAAGGCAAACTGCGCAAAAATCACCAGATGATTAAAAACCCGCGCGCTTTCATCAGGCAGGCTCACAAACGTCGGAATAATCAGCAGAAACAAATAGAAAAAAACCACCACCCATTGCAGCTTGCGCAGCCAATGAGCGTGGTCCCGTAAAAAATTGCCGAACTGAGCGGTACGCGAATTCAAAATAGTCATTGCCCTGTTCGACTCACCCGGCGCAGCACATAAGTGGTGGCAATCCAATAGCCACTCCAAATCACCAGCAGAGATAACGCTGGATGCGAGCGATAGCCTGCAAAATCGGCCAGTAATTTGCCCACACTCACACTTTCATCCAGCCAAGCCGAGCTATCCCAGAGCGGATCAATAATCGCGGGCAAAACACCCATACCAATCAAATGCTCTACGCCTGAGTTCAGCATTGCGCCCGCCAAGAGCAGCAGCAAAATTTCGGTCACCTTAAAAAACCAGCGCCAAGAAATATATTTACCACCCAATTGCAGTAGCAGAAATGTCGCCAGCGCCGCCACAAAGCCGCCCAAGCCCGCCAGCGCTAACGAGCCGCCATTGCTGCTACCTGCCACGCTGCCGTATAAAAACACAACGGTTTCACTGCCTTCACGCGCCACAGCCAGCGCCACTAAAAACAGCAAGCCCCACCAGTTTTTTTCCGCCGCATTGCTGGCAAGGCCGCCTTCTAATTCACGCTTAAGACTGCGACCATTTTTACGCATCCACACCACCATCTGCACAATCAGCAGAGCGGCCACCAAGGGCATTGCGGCCTGGAAATACTCCTGAGCCGTATCATCCAACCAGCTGGAAACACCCAATAGCGTCAGCGCCAGCAAGCTCGATAGCACCAAACCAAGGCCCACACCGCCCCAGAGATAGGCCATGCCACGCTGGCCAGCCACCGGATTGGCACGCAACCACGCATATAAGATCCCAACCACCAGCAGCGCTTCAACGCTTTCTCGCCAGACAATAAATGCGACTTGTTCCATAGTCTTTAACCTTTAAAAATTGCAACAACACATGAGAACAAAAACCTAAATCTTGAACCACAGAGGGCACAGAGAACACGGAGTTTCACGGAGAAAAACAGGTTTTGAATTAAGACGCTTGTTTTAAGGTTTTGGGTACTTTCAAACTCTTAGTTACCCAAAACTTTCCCGCTATCGTGGCACGGGGCTTAAATCCCCCCTTGAAGCCGCGACACGAGGAACAAGCGGGCGGGGTTTCTTTGATGCCTGTCTGAGCGAAGCGAGTTCCGCAGCCGCCGCTGTCCGCAGCGGAGGAGCCTTCGTACTTCGTGGGGGCGCCTTCTTTGCGTACTATGATTTCTGGCGAAGCAGAAATTAAAGACTTCGCGGGGATCCCGCACCTAAATCAACGTGCCGAAGGCACTAAAATAATGCCCCCTTACTTCACCACAATCACACCCCGAGCCTGTGGGTGGAAATCATCAAAGAAAATATATTCGCCAGCAGATACGCCCTGAATCACCACAAAGGATTCAACCCCAGGGGCGAGGACTTTTTCTTTGCGCAGCGGCAGGCTTTCAAATTCAGCAGGCGACTTGCCCTTATTCACCAAGATCAGTTTGAATTTGGTTTTTGCCGGAGCTTCAATACGCGTTGGCGTGACCTTGCCATCGTTAAGCTCCACCCTGAATGTCAGCAAATCATCCGCACTCGCCATCAGGCTGCATGTGCTTAACAAAGCCACCACAATACGTCGCATATCATTTCGTCCCATAAACCAACAACAATTTAAGCCATAAGAAAGCACAAAGCCCCCAGCCAGCAGCCTGTTGAACGGATGATCAGTAGGCTGAAAAGCTGAGGGCCTTGAATCAGACGATCTTAATAACCGCCCTTCTTGCCTGTTCCGGCGTAGGTAAATTCATAGTTCAGATCAAAAGGCTTAAACCAAGGTGCTACGCCCGTTTCCTTATCCACATGGCGGCCAAAGTGGGCGTGCGGGTTTTCTGATGGCGGCAGGATGGTGTATTTCAGCTTATATTTGCCGGGGCCTTCCAGCTTGATATTGTCGCCGTAATGCGGGCCGTCGCTAGCAACCATGGCCATAAAATCGCCCTTGATCACATTCTTACTGCCCGCTTTTTGCAACTCATACTTAATCAATAAATACGGCACCCACTCGCCTTCACCAAAACCATTCGGATTACCTTTCGCGGCATGAATATCCGCCTCAAGGTGAATATCCGAAGCTTCCGCCTTACGCATCATGCCATCCGGATCCATCTTCACCGGCTGCAAATAAACGGCAGCCAGCTCCATACCATTTTTAATCGTTGGCTTACCAATCGGATATTCTGCGGCATAGGCTTGTGCAGACAGCGCGAGCGCAATCGCGGGGACCAGATATTTCATAAACATACCTTTAAGCTAAGGAAAACAGCGATATATGTCGTATTCATTCTTAAATACGAACCACTATCAATCTTATTCCTATCGTTGCAACTTAAAAAGGTTCTATTTACGATGAAAGCAGGTAAATACGTTTTATTGACCCAAATCAAAAAAAACGCCCCCTGTCCTACGGAGGCTGAAGTGTTCATAAACAACTGAGGCCACGTATTACTTGTCTGATGCAAATCCCAATGATCTGATCGATCAGCATTCAAAAGTTTTAAAAATCACGTCTCTCAAACACCCAGCAACTTGCCATTACCTTCTCTGACTAAAGTATCCGCCTGCTGTAAATCAGCAGGCGTACCTACGTTTACCCATGTACCCTCAAAATACTCACCACTCACCCGACCCTCAGCCGCGTACTTAGCCAACATGGGACCTAATTTGGCTTTTTCACCAAGAACAACGTCTGCAAGTAATCCAGCTCGACAAATCGCTAAATTTCCATAGCAGTATTTCTCTGCCCCATTCGGCACAATCAAGCCGTTTTCCAAAGCAAAATCCCCCAGAGGATGATATTCAGGATTGGGCACCATCACCAAATGAGCGACATGGTTTTGATCCATTGTCTTTGCATAAGCCAACAAACGGTGTAAATCAAAATCAGTAAAAATATCAGCGCTAATCAATAAAAACGGCTCATCCCCCAATAGCGGCAGCGCCTTAGCAATCCCCCCTGCCGTTTCCAGCGCGACATCTTCTGCCGAATATTGGATGCGCACCCCGTAGGCACTGCCATCCCCCAAGCGCTCTTCTATCATCGCACCCAACCATGCATGATTGATCACCACCTCGGTGATACCCGCAGCGGCAAGACGATGTAAATGCCAGCCAATTAAGGGCGTGCCGCCCACTTCTAATAGCGGCTTAGGGCAGGTATCAGTAAGGGGGCGCATGCGCTCGCCACGCCCCGCAGCAAGAATCATCGCTTTCATCAGAAGGTGAATCCAGTGGCTACCGGCTCGCCATGCAGGTTTAAAAGCAAACGCCCCAGCGGAGTTAATTCGCTATAGCGCAGGCAAACTTTGCGTACATATTCAAATACACGCGGAATATCAGCCTGATATTGCTCTTTACCATCGCGGTGCTTCAGGCGAGCAAACAGGCCCAGGATTTTAAGATGGCGTTGCAGCCCTTGCCATTCGAATGCGCGATAAAAATCGCCAAAATCTTCGTGCACCGGCAAGCCTGCAGCACGAGCTTGCTCCCAATAGCGAATCGCCAAATCGAGCACAAAGGCTTCATCCCATGCGAGGTAAGCGTCTTTAAGCAAAGACACCAGGTCGTAAGTAATCGGGCCAAGCACCGCATCTTGAAAATCAATCAGGCGAAGCGTGTCGTCTTGCACCATGATATTTCGGGAGTGGAAATCACGATGCATATAGAGGGTTGGCTGAGCCAGATTATGTGCAACGATCAGCGCACAGCTGCGCTCCCAGACGCCCAAATCTTTGCCTTCCAGCGTCACGCCATAGGCTTTGCCAAAATACCATTCGCGGCAAATATCCATTTCGCGTTGCATAAATGCACCATCAAAAGGCGCTAAGCCATCGATGGGTGTACTCACCTGCATTTTCACCAACAAAGAAATGGCCTGACGGTAATAATTGGCGGCGTTGTCTGCATCAATCAGACTGGCGAGTGTTTTTGTACCCAGATCTTCAAGCACAACCCAGCCCTGCTCAAGGTTTTGTGCCAGTACAGCAGGCACCGGTAAGCCCGCACTGGCAAGGCGTTGCTGCTGTTGTAAGAAAGGCTGGCAATCAAAATCAGCGGGATGTGCATCCATAATAATCAGGCTTCGATCACTAAAAACAGCGCGCCAATACGAGCGAACGCTGGCGTCAGCAGCCGCAATTTCCAGTGTTTTTGGGGCTTGACCCAGTGTTTCGGTCAGCCAGGAATGAAGTGAATCTGTTCTAGTCATGGTCTTAGGTGCCAGCAATGCAGTAGAATCTGCAAATTCTATCAGCTCCTGATGGCCGCATGTCCGCGACCCACACACCATTTCATTTCCGTCTCACCGCAATTGCCGCTGCACTCCTCTGTGCGATGGCGCATTCGGCCGAGCCTCTTCCCATCAATGTGGAAGCCGACAACGTCGTTGGCACCACGACCGGGACCACTGAGGCCAGAGGCGATGTTCAACTCCACAGAGGCGATCTTGATGTCAATGCCGAGTGGGCCACCTTCGATCAAAAGTCGAATAAGGTGACCGCCGGTGATCAGATCGAGATGACACGCCAGGGGGATGTCTTAAAAGGCAATCAGCTCGATTATCTGCTCGATACCAAATATGGCACGCTCACCAATCCAGACTATGCCATTGCCCAAGGCTTGGGCCGAGGGGATGCGGTAAAGCTGCTCTTTGAGGGCGATGATAAATATCGCCTTGAAGATGGCCGCTTTACCACCTGCAAGCCTGGCGACAATGCCTGGTTTTTGCACGCCAATGAGCTGGAGCTGGATTACGTCACCAATAAAGGCGTAGCCCACAATGCTTGGCTGGAATTCAAAGGCGCGCCGATTATGTATATGCCGTGGATGAATTTCCCGCTCAATAGCAATCGGCAAACCGGATTTTTAGCGCCATCCTTCAGCACCAACAACCGTAATGGTTTTGAATTTTCCACGCCTTTTTATTGGAATATCGCGCCCAATTATGATTTCACCTTAACGCCGCGCTATATGTCGCGCCGGGGTGTAATGCTGGGTGGCGAGTTTCGCTATATGCAGCCTGATTACGCAGGCACGCTGAAAGTGGAAGGCTTAAGCAACGATACGGTTTCAGACAGCAGCCGCAGCAGTATTGTATTTCAACATCAGCAAGCGCTGACCGATCGCTTGTCGCTCAGCCTGAATGTGCAAAAAGTATCGGATGACGATTACTTTAACGATTTTGGCGATCGCTTAAGTGTGGCCTCGCAAACTAATTTGCCACGTGAAGCCGTACTGAGTTATCGCGGTGATAACTGGCAGACTTTTGGGCGCTGGCAGCGCTTTCAAACCATTCAAAGTACAACCAACCCGGTTGACGAGCCCTATGCCCGTGTACCGCAAATTGGTTTTTCTGCCACGCCAGACTGGATTAAAGGCGTACAACTGAGCGTTTCAGCAGAAGCCACTGAGTTTGATCACTCGACCAAAATCAACGGCACGCGCGTCTGGGTAAAGCCTGAGATCAGCATGCCTTTTATTGGTTCTTATGGTTTTATCAAGCCCAAGATCAGCGTACACGCCTCCAGCTATCAGCTGCGAGCCAATGGCCCTAATCAAGTCAGTAGCTCCGAAAATCGTGTTTTGCCTATTTTCAGCGTTGATAGTGGCCTGTATTTTGAAAAAGAAACCACACTGGGTGGAGAGGAATACACGCAAACTCTAGAGCCTCGGGCTTATTACGCCTATGTGCCCTACCGCGATCAATCCAAGCTGCCTAATTTTGATTCGGCCATTACTGATTTCTCTTTTGCACAAATGTTTTCTGAAAACCAGTTTTCAGGCAACGACCGTATTAATGATGCCAATCAGCTGACCTTGGCCCTCTCTTCCCGCCTGTACGAATCATCAACCGGGATTGAACGTGTCCGTGCCACGATTGGCCAGCGCTTTTACTTTACCGATCAAAAAGTCACCCTAGATGCTCCAGGCAGGCCCGAAGAAGCAACGTCATCCGATTTATTACTATCGGTAAGCGGGCAGGTCTGGCGTGATTTTATGGTAGGTTACAGCCTGCAATACAATGCACGGGACGACAGCACCATCCGCTCCGATATTAATCTGGGCTGGAGCCCGGGTGCTTACCGTGCGCTGAATATGCGTTATGTACAAAGCCGCAACAATAATATCGAACAGCTTGATTTCTCTGGCCAGTGGCCACTTGGCGGGGGTTGGTACGCGATTGGGCGCGCTAACTATTCGCTGCGTGACAACAAGGCTTTAGAAACGCTGAGTGGCGTTGAATATAATGCCGGCTGCTGGGCATTACGCTTTGCTGCCCAACGCTACATTACCAATGACGGCACATTCAACACCAACTTCTTCGCCCTTCTTGAACTGGGCGGTTTAGGCGGTTTAGGCAGCAATCCAATTGATGTGCTGCGCCAAACTATTCCTGGTTATACCGATACCTACAGCAAGGTCCACTGATTATATGAAGCTGCGCCACATTTCCCGCGCCTTAGCGCTCGTTGCCCTGATCGGCACATCCCAACTTGCAAGCGCATCGGTTGAAACGATTGATCGCATTGTTGCCGTAGTGAATAAAAGTGTCGTCACCCAGCAAGAGCTTGATGCACGGATCAGCAGCGTCCAGAAAAACATGGAAAGCCAGCGCATCACCCTGCCACCCGCTGCCGTGCTTAAACAGCAGGTGCTGGACAGAATGATTCTGGAGCTGGTGCAGGTACAGTACGCCGACCAAATGGGGATACGGGTTGATGACAGCCAGTTGGAACGCGCGATTGGCCGTATGGCCGAGCAAAATAAAATGTCCTTGCCACAGTTTCGCGAAACCCTTGCCAAACAAGGCATGAGCTGGAAATCATTCCGCGAAGATATCCGCCGCGAAATCACCCTTACCCGTCTGAAAGAGCGCGAAATCGACAACCGTATTGTGATCAGCGACAGCGAAATCGACGAATACATCAAGCTGAACACCGGCAAAGAACAGCAAGAATTCCGCCTTGCGCATATTTTGATTCCGCTGCCAGAAAACGCCAGCCCGGAACAAATCACCGCCAAACGCACCCGTGCGCTTGCCGCCATTGAAGAAATTAAATCCGGTAAAGACTTTGCCTCGATTGCTGCGGTTTATTCCAGCGCACCGGATGCCACCAGCGGCGGCAGCTTAGGCTGGCGCGCGGCAGGCTCACTCCCCCCTGCTTTTACCCAGCTTCTGGAAAAACTAAACCCCGGTGAAATCACCGATTTAGTGCGCAGCCCTGGTGGTTTTCATATTGTGAAGCTGCTTGAAAAACGCAGCCAGGAACAAAAAACCGTCGTTGAGCAAACCCACGCGCGCCATATTCTGATCCGCACAAACGAGCTGGTTTCAGAAGGCGATGCACGCCAGCGCCTGAATCAACTGGCCGACCGGCTAAAAAATGGCAGCAAATTTGAAGAACTGGCCCGCCTCTATTCCGACGATGGCAGCGCCAGCAAAGGTGGCGATTTAGGCTGGCTCACGCCAGGCGAAACCGTTCCAGAATTTGAAACCGCGATGAATGCACTCAAGCCAGGTGAAATCAGCCAAGTCATTCAATCGCCGTTTGGCCTGCATATTATTCAGGTACTGGAACGCCGCTCAAAAGATATGACCAAAGAGCGCGAGCGTTTCCGTGTAAGAAATGAACTAAAACAACGTAAGAGCGAAGAGCAGTTTGAAGACTGGCTGCGCCAGCAAAGAGACCGCGCTTTTGTTGAATTACGTTTAAAAGACGAGTAAAGCAATTCTGACAGCGCGAGCAGCAAGCCCGCGCTGTCACTATGCAGACCTGCAGCCATAACCTCTCAAGCCGTGTGAACATCAATGAACAAACCCACACTGCCCCGCATCGCCCTCACCAGCGGCGAGCCTGCAGGCATAGGCCCTGAAATCAGCGCCATGCTGGCAGCCACCGGCCTGCCCAATTGCCAGCTGGTGATTCTTTGCGATAAAACCCTGCTTGCAGAACGGGCAAACGCCTGCCAAATTGATGCCAGCTGGCCCGATTACTCGCCAGAGCAAACGGCCCCGGTTTCCATTTTGCATATCCCGCTCACCTCATCCTGCACCGCCGGCCAGCTCAATACCGGCAACGCCCGCTATGTGCTTGATCTACTGGACAGAGCCACAGACGGCTGCCAGAGCGGCGAGTTTGCTGCCATCGTCACTGCGCCGATTCATAAGGGCGTAATTAACGAAGGCGCGGATTTAGGACGGTTTTTCTACGGGCACACCGAGTATTTAGCAGAACGAACGCAAACCCCACAAGTTGTCATGATGCTGGCTTGCAGCGAAATGCGCGTGGCGCTAGCAACCACTCATTTGCCACTAAAAGACGTTGCAGCCGCCATTACGGCCGAATCACTCACCACCACGATCAATATTTTGCACCACGATTTACAAACTAAATTCGGCATGACCAAACCCAGAATAATTGTGGCGGGGCTAAACCCTCACGCGGGGGAATCAGGCCATTTAGGACGTGAAGAAATAGAAATTATCAGCCCCGTGCTGGATACATTACGCCAAACAGGCATGACGCTGATCGGACCATTGCCTGCAGATACCCTGTTTAATCGTAATATCCTCGCCTCTGGCGATGCGGTACTCGCCATGTATCATGATCAGGGGCTGCCAGTGCTCAAATATGCCAGCTTTGGCCACGGCATCAATATTACGCTGGGCCTGCCGATTATTCGCACCTCGGTTGACCATGGCACGGCACTTGATCTGGCGGGTACTGGCAAAGCAGACGCTGGCAGCCTGCTTGCTGCAACCCAACTAGCGGTTGAGTTGGCAAGCCATACGACTTGAACCAGAACATGGCCGGCGGATCAGTAGCCGGGCATCAGTTTTCCCACATTTTGCAGGATGGATTGCGCTTTCACTGGACGAGGTAAACCTCGAACGCAGACTGCTAACCCAAGCTGCACGCAATTTTAAAGCGCTGTGCCGGACATTCCGGCATACCGTACACATAATGACCGCGGCTTACGCCGCGACAGAACTCGCTGGAAAAATAATGACTTCGCATATCCCTCGTAAACGCTTCGGGCAAAACTTTTTACAAGACCAAAGTGTCATTTCCGACATTATCAACTCCGTCAGCCCGCGCAAAGGCGATGTACTGGTTGAGATTGGGCCGGGCCTAGCTGCACTGACCATGCCACTGATGGATCGCACTGAAACGCTGCACGTAGTCGAAATCGACCGCGATATCGTGGCGCATTTATCCGAAAAGTTTTCTCCGGAAAAACTGGTTATCCACAATGTAGATGCGCTGAATTTTGACTTTGGCGCGCTAGCTGCAGAGATTGCGCCTGGCAGCAAAATTCGCCTGATCGGCAATCTGCCATACAATATTTCCACGCCGCTGTTATTTCATCTGGCGAGCTTTGGCGACTCGATTTTTGATATGCATTTTATGCTGCAAAAAGAAGTGGTTGACCGTATGGTGGCCGAGCCATCGACATCGGATTACGGCCGCCTCAGCATCATGCTGCAATACCGCTTCAATATGGAGCGCGTGTTTGACGTACCGCCAGAGGCATTTTTCCCGCCACCTAAAGTTGATTCATCCATCGTACGCATGGTGCCGTGGGCAGAGCTGCCAGCGCCTGCCAGCGACTATCATCACCTGCAAAAGCTAGTTGCCCAAAGCTTTGGCCAGCGCCGCAAAACCCTGCGTAACAATGTAAAAAGCCTTGTGAGCGATGCCGAGCTAGAAGCACTGGGCATTTCCCCAAGCTGCCGCCCAGAAAACGTCACGCTGGAGCAATATGTAGCGCTCAGCAACTACCTTGTTGCAGCCGGACGATAAATACCTTGTAAGGCGGGCAGCGCCCCGGTCTTCCGGATATTCACTCAGGCAGGCGGAGCACTTGCCCGCCCTGCCCGCAGCTTCGCGTTTGCCCTAGGGTTTCCCCGCCTTGCCAACATTGCACAATATTTAACAGAATCAGGTCTCTTGTCATGCCCCAATCCAAGCCAATGATCAAATTTAATCACGTCAATAAATGGTATGGCCCAGACCATCATGTACTGAAAGACATTTGTCTTGAAGTCAAACAAGGTGAAGTGGTTGTGGTTTGCGGGCCTTCTGGCTCGGGTAAATCCACCATGATCCGCACCATCAATCAACTGGAACCCGTTAACGATGGTGAAATCTGGATTGGTGATGTGCAGGTCAACAGCCCCAAAACAGATATCAACAAACTGCGTGCTGAAGTAGGCTTTGTTTTCCAGCACTTCAATCTTTACCCGCATTTATCGGTACTAGAAAACATCACGCTCGCCCCAATCCGTGTAAAAGGCATGAAACAGGAAGAGGCCAATGCACTTGGCTTAAAACTGCTCGAACGAGTTGGCCTTGCTGACAAAAAAAATGCTTATCCGTCAAACCTATCCGGCGGCCAGCAGCAGCGTGTAGCCATTGCCCGCGGCCTAGCCATGAACCCGGGCGTGATGCTGTTTGACGAGCCGACTTCCGCACTCGATCCGGAAATGATTGGTGAAGTGCTGCAAGTGATGAAAACACTGGCTGAATCTGGCATGACCATGATGGTCGTCACCCACGAAATGGGCTTTGCCCGCGAAGTGGCAGACCGGGTGTTATTTCTGGATCAAGGCGTTATTTTAGAAGATGCTCATCCGGAAGACTTCTTTACCAATCCACAACACGATAGGGCTAAGCAATTCTTACGTCAGATTCTAGCCCCTATGCAGCAGTAATATTTGTAAGCTAACATCCAAAACGGCCCTTATGGGCCGTTTTTGTTTGAAACACTAAGGATTATCCCCAAAGTCTTATTTTTTCAGTCAGTCTATACTGAAACAAATACAGATCCCCCGTGATTTTAGGAGAACACTCGTGAAGAAATTGTTACTTGTTTTGGCTGTATCCTCTCTTTTTACCGCCACCGTGCAAGCAGAAGAATTAAGCGGTACGCTCAAAAAGATTCAAGAAACAAAAACCCTGGTATTAGGCCACCGGGATTCTTCTATTCCCTTCTCCTATTTAGACAATGGTCAGCGGCCAATTGGTTACTCTGTAGAAGTAGCTAATCACATTGCTGAAGCCATCAAGAAAAAACTGAATATGCCATTTATTCAGGTTCGCTATAACCTAGTTACATCGCAAACACGTATTCCACTGGTACAAAACGGCACAGTAGATTTGGAATGTGGCTCCACCACCAATAATGTTGAACGCCAGAAACAAGTTGCTTTTTCTAACGGTATTTTTGAAATTGGCACACGACTTCTCGCCAATAAAAAATCCGGGATTAAAGACTTTGCTGATTTAGCGGGCAAAAACGTAGTCACAACGGCCGGCACCACTTCGGAACGTCTGATTAAAAAGATGAACGAAGAAAAGAAAATGAATATGAATATCATCAGTGCCAAGGATCACGGTGAATCCTTCCTGATGCTGGAATCAAATCGTGCCGCTGCATTTATGATGGACGATGCTTTATTAGCCGGTGAAATTGCTAAAGCCAAATCACCAGCAGACTGGGCCATTGTTGGCACACCACAATCGAATGAAATTTACGGCTGCATGCTGCGTAAAGATGACGCCCAGTTTAAAAAACTGGTTGATGATTCCATCGTTGATCTTTACAAGAGCGGCCGTATCAAGGCCGTATATGCACGCTGGTTTACTCAGCCTATTCCACCAAAAGGCTTAAACCTGAATTTCCCTATGAGCGATGATCTGAAAAAGCTGATTGCCAGCCCAACAGATAAATCTGCAGAACAGATGTAAAAAACCTTTTCGGGTTTACACACATCATCAGGGAGGCCAGGTAGTCTGTTGGACTTAAGCAAGGCCGTAACAAGAAAAGCCAATTGGCATTGATTCACCCCATTAAAAAAGGGAAATCTAGGCCAATCCGACACTTCTGAAAATGGCCAGTCTTAAGCCCGGCAGGCTATCAGGCCTCCCTTTTACCTTCGGGGAGAAGATATGAATTACAACTGGGATTGGGGCGTTTTTTTTAAGTCCACCGGTATTGGCAGTGAAGTTTATTTAGACTGGTTTATTTCCGGACTGGGCTGGACACTCGCATTGGCTTTATCTGCCTGGATTATTGCGCTAATTTTAGGCACCATCATGGGTGTGGCGCGCACCTTGCCAAATCGTTTGGTTTCCGGTTTTGCCAGTGCTTATGTAGAATTATTTCGTAATATTCCACTCTTAGTACAATTGTTTATCTGGTATTTCCTAGTACCCGATTTTTTACCCGAGCCACTAGAAATCTGGTTTAAACAAGATATTAAACCTTCAACCTCTGCATTTATCAGTGTAGTGGTTTGCTTAGGCTTATTTACCTCGGCCCGTGTTTGCGAACAGGTACGCACCGGCATTCAGGCATTACCCAAAGGGCAAATCAATGCAGGCTATGCTTTAGGCCTTAATATCGCCCAAACTTACCGCCATGTATTACTGCCACAAGCTTTCCGCATTATTATTCCACCGCTCACCTCTGAGTTTTTAAATGTATTTAAAAATTCATCGGTTGCATCCTTAATTGGCTTAATGGAGCTATTGGCGCAAACCAAACAAACAGCAGAATTTACCGCTAATTTGTTTGAAGCATTTACCCTTGCCACCATTATTTATTTCACCCTCAATATGAGCCTGATGATGATCATGCGCTGGGTAGAAAAGAAAACCAGCGTGCCTGGCCTGATGTCGCTGGGAGGAAAATAAGATGGATTTATCAAATATTGGCCCGGCACTGCCAGGGCTTCTGGAAGGCATGATTCTTACGCTTGAGCTGCTCTTTTTTGCAGTCATTGGCGGTGTAGCATTAGGCACATTACTGGCACTGGCACGAATGTCCAGTAATCCGGTGTTATCCAAATTAGCCGGTTTTTATGTTAACTATTTCCGATCCATTCCATTACTCTTGGTCATCACCTGGTTTTACTTTATGGTGCCCTTTATTATTGGCTGGATTACAGGGCGGCCTACTCCAATTGGTGCATTCACTTCCTGCTTAATCGCTTTTATGATGTTTGAAGCGGCTTATTACTGTGAAATTGTGCGTGCCGGTATTCAGGCTATATCCAAAGGCCAGGTGAATGCCGCTTATGCCTTGGGCATGAATTACAGCCAAGCCATGCGCTTAATTATTTTGCCGCAAGCCTTTCGCAAAATGATGCCTCTGCTCTTAATGCAAAGCATTATTTTGTTTCAGGATACATCTTTAGTTTATGCCGTTGGACTGATGGATTTCCTGAATACAGCCCGCTCAAAAGGCGATATTGTTGGCCAGCCTCATGAGTTCCTGCTGCTGGCAGGTGCTGTATATTTCCTGATTAGCTTTAGTGCTTCCATGCTGGTGAAGCGTTTACAAAAAAAACTGACTGTGTAAAGAAAGCTTACACGGTAGCTTTAACCAAACAATATCGCGCAGAAGCACTGCTTCAACGCTGTTTGCAAAAGAGGTTAGCAGTATGATTTCAATACAGAATGTCAATAAATGGTATGGCAGCTTTCAAGTTTTGACCGACTGCAGCACCGAAGTAAAAAAAGGCGAAGTGATTGTGGTTTGCGGCCCATCAGGCTCAGGTAAATCCACACTCATCAAATGCGTAAATGGCCTAGAGCCTTTTCAGAAAGGCACCATCCTGATTGGCGACACTTCGGTGGGCGACCCAAAAACTGATTTACCAAAACTACGCTCTAAAGTCGGCATGGTTTTCCAGAATTTCGAGCTGTTTCCACACCTGTCTATCACAGATAATCTGTGCCTCGCCCAGCAGCGCGTGCTTGGCCGCAGCACGGATGAAGCGATGGAAAAAGGCCTGAAACTGCTGGATCGTGTTGGCCTGAAAGCCCATGCAAATAAATATCCGGGCCAGTTATCCGGCGGCCAGCAGCAGCGCGTCGCCATCGCCCGTGCGCTGGCGATGGATCCGATCGCCATGCTGTTTGACGAGCCCACCTCTGCGCTCGACCCAGAAATGGTCAATGAAGTGTTGGATGTGATGGTAGAGCTGGCTCAAGAAGGCATGACCATGATGTGCGTGACCCACGAAATGGGCTTTGCCCGCAAAGTGGCAACGCGCGTCATCTTTATGGACCAGGGCCATATCGTAGAAGACGCCAGCAAGGATGAGTTCTTTAACCAAACCCGCTCCGAGCGTGCCCAGCTGTTCTTATCCAAGATTTTGCAGCACTAAGCGCAACTTGCTCCAATCAACGCCACGCCCTTTGCGTGGCGTTTTTTTTGCCGGTGTATTGCTATATTCCAAATACTTACCAAAGCTAACATGAATATGTCTTAAAGCCGAAAGGCAAAGAATGCCAAGGCAGTATACAATCCGCCCCTTATAAGGTGCTCAACAAGAGTGAAACGGGAAGCAGGTTCAAATCCTGCGCTGCCCCTGCAACGGTAAGCAAGCGTAAATACATCCACAGCCACTGTCTAACAAAGATGGGAAGGCGGTGTATTGATCTGTCGGTTTTTCCAAATCGATGGCGACACTTGCAAGCCCGGAGACCGGCCTTAGACCTTGGCTGACACTCAGCCTAGGCAACCAACGCGCGGCAGGGTGCACGAAGCGGGTGAGATTCATCGCGCTTTGGCCATGCATCATCTCCTGCTCCCCCTGCTGCTATCATCGCCACACAGCGGGTGTGGCACTCAGGAGAGAGTAATGTTATTCCGTATCGCCCCATTAAGCCTTTTAATCGCCAGCATCTGTGCACAAGCTGAAGTTGTTCAGCTTCCCGCCGTGGTTACTACCGCAGCCCGCTTGCCGCAAGCCGCCAAAGAAGTGATCGGTGATGTAACCGTCATTGATCAAAAAACAATTGAAGCGGCTGGCACCGTAAGCCTGCCAGAGCTACTAGCACGCCAGCCGGGCGTACAGATCACCAGCAATGGTGGTGCAGGTAAAAGCGGTGGCATTTTTATTCGCGGCTCCAGCAGCCAACAAGCGGTTTATCTAATTGATGGCATACGATTTGGTTCCGCAACGGCAGGAGCGGCTGCCTTACAGCATATTCCACTGGCACAAATTGAACGCATCGAAATTCTGCGTGGCCCAGCGGCCAGCCTCTATGGCTCGGATGCGATTGGTGGCGTAATTCAAATCTTTACACGCCAAGGTGATAAAGGATTTCATCCATCTGTAGAAGTTGGCTTTGGTACAGAAAACACCCAAACTACCAGCGCTCATCTTTCTGGCGGCGAAGATGGCACTCGCTATGCTATCGGTTTAGCACACAGTAAAACGGATGGAATTAGCGCACGATCCAATCCTAAAGCAGGCACAATGAGCACCGATACCGATGGTTATGAAAACACCAGCTTATCGATCAATGCCAGCCATCGCATCAATGAAGCCCACGAATTTGGCGCAAGCCTGTTACAAGCCAAAGTAGAAAATCATTACGACTCTTCCGTCTCAAGTAATTATGACGATCGTGATGATGGCACGAATGGTAGCGCTACATTCTGGATGAACAATCGCTTTACAAAAAACTGGACCAGCAAATTACAAGCGGGCGTCAGCATCGATGACAGCACAAACTACACGCGTGCAGGTGAGAGCCGCTTTAAAACAAAGCAGACTCAAATATCTTGGCTCAATGAAATTAAAGTTGGCCCTGGCATTATGACTGTAGGCGCAGAAACACTAGAGCAAGCCATTAGCAGCACCACCAAATTTGATGTCGACCAGCGCCGTATTAACAGCCTGCTTGCGGGTTACCTTGCTCATTTTGACGATATTGCATTGCAGGTGAACCTGCGCAATGACAACAACAGCCAGTTTGGAGACAACACCAATGGCAGCATCGGAGCATCTTGGCAGCTTGCGGATGCTTGGAAAGTAGGCGGCAGCTTTGGTACTGGCTACCGCGCACCCACGTTTAATCAGCTCTATTACCCAAACTATGGCACGCCAACATTGCAACCTGAGACTTCCAAAAATACGGAAGTTTTTGTTCGCTTTGAAGCGAACAATATCCAACTTAGCGCAACGGCTTACCACAACGAAATCGATGGCATGTTAGAAACAGGCAAAACCACCACAACAGTGATTGGTAATGCAAAGTTAAAAGGCATTACCTTCACCGCAGACTGGCAAGGCGAGATGTTTCAAGCGGGTGGTAGCTTTGATTTACTGGATGCCAAAGATACTTCCGGTGGTGGGTCAACGGATGGCAAGCAACTCACACGCCGTGCCAAACAATTTGGCTCAGCCTATGTGGGCGTAGCGCAAGGGCAATGGAGCGCTCGCGGCGAAGTACAAGCACAAGCGCATCGTGAAGAAGATATTTACGGTGGTCCACGCGCCCGTCTGGCAGGCTACGCCCTCGCTAATCTGAGTGTGAACTGGCAGTTTGCTAAAGACTGGCAAGCCAGCGCCCGCGTCAATAATGTATTCGATACCGAATACGAGCTGGCAAAAGATTACGCCACGCTGGGCCGTAATGCCATGCTGAATCTGCGCTGGCAGCATTAATCTTACTTGATATATACGCAGCCCCACATGGATCAAATCAGTCCATGTGGGCTGTTCTGTTAGATTGGAGCTAAAGTGAGCGGTTTGAAATCGCACTGACGATTGAGCGCCGTGCAAGAGATGCAGATGGCAGCTCGCCAAATAGTTTTTTAAAATCCTGCGAAAACTGGCTCATATGCCAAAACCCTAGTGCTGCAGCAGCTTGCTGCACCGAATCATATTGCGAGTAAGGGGCAAGCAATTCGCGTCTGACCGCATTTAAGCGAATCGCTTTCAAATAAGCCAGCGGGCAAATATCTAAAGTTTGATGAAATATATTTTGCAAGGTGCGGCGGCTCATACCCAAATACTCGCAAAGTTCAACAATGCTTGTCGGCTCTCCGGAACGATCCAGTACAAACTCACGCGTTTTGGCGACAGCCTGCCAGGCACTCTCTACCCGGCGTATGTTTTGCCGATTGGGCCTAGCATCATCAATCAAGTCTATAAAACCTTCCAGTAATTCATGCCTTAATTGTTTACGGCAGACCTGCTCAAGCAATTGCCCCGATCCATTTCCCGCGACCTGCAGCATGGCCCGCATGAAATGCGTAAATTTACGCATTCGCTCTGCCCCCACATGCAGCACCATTGTGTTATCCAAATGCAAAGATTCTCCTTGCAAAATTGATGTATAACTTTCCAGCTCACTGCGGGCCAACACCAAACCCATAATCTGGAAATTATCTGGCGTGCCCAGCTCAAACTCCAGTCCTCCCCCACGTATTGCAACCGTATCTGCTTCAATAGTTGTCGTGCCAATACGTGCAAAATGCTCACTCGAAGCAGGAATACCCACCCATACAGAGCCAGGCCATACCATGCATGATTGACGTAAAGCATGGCTGGTGTGCTCTTCAAAGCACTGAATTCCATCCAGCCAAGTTTCAGCCAAAGACCCCTGAAACTGCCCAGGTTTGAGTTGATCATAAAGCTGTTGCCATGCAGTAATACTGCGCGCCTGCTGGCACACATCGCTGCTTTCCTCTATATATAACTGGCCATCCCGCCCCAGCGAATCACGCTGAGGGCCTTGAGCTAAACTCACTAAATGATGCATTCCCGCTGGTTCTGTAACAGACCATCCCAAGCCTGGCAAAGTCCCGGTCATCGTAAAATGCTCAATACACGGCGAGGGGGATAACGAAATGCTGTTCCCAGAGGGCAACCACCACCGTCCCTTGTATAAACAGTGCTAAAACCACTTTTTCCCTTCTTCATTATGCCCCTCTCATGCATCCGTTTTGCCTTTGATGTACTCGCCACCCATATCAAACTTCAGCTCAACAATAGCGGCTATCGGGCACAATTTATTGATACGAATCAAACACCTGTGCAAATCTTACAAACAATAAAATCATTATCATTAATTTATGTCAGCAGCATTCAAATGCGGTTTGATGAAAAACGGATATGAGGCAGTAGCCATTTTTAGAGCCTTCGAATAAAAAAAACCGGCACAGAATTGAGCTCTGTGCCGGCGGGGTAAAGCAAGAAATAGCGATTTATATTAAGTAAGCTTGCAATAGCGGCCCATTAGTTTCGCCAAGCGTTTTGCCTTACACAAATTTTCAAGCGCACGTCGTGTTACACCCGCTTCAGGTAACGCGGCAAGCAGCTCTGCAAGTGTCAGGCCATTCTCAGCCGCAGCTACTGCAGCCAAAATAGCCTCCTCATTACAGCCTGCCGCCTCATTTTTCTCATCGTGAGCAGAAGCCAGCACCACGGGCTGATCCGCTTCAGCTAAGGCTGCCGGCGGCTTAATGTCCACCACTTCCGCCGGAGTCTCAACGCGTGCGGGGCGGGAAACGCGTGTTTTTTTAGGCTGAGGAGCTAATATTTTTAAAACCATACGCTCAACATCGGGGTCTGGCCGACCAATCTCTTGCCGGCTCACCACTTCACCCAACCTTGCCGCAGCAGCAACGCCCGCATCTACAGCAGCTCGGCAGGAAGCAATATCACCCTCTACCACGAGTGAAATCCAGCCCGGGCTTGTCTCATATTGACGAATTAAACGTACACTCGCCGACTTCAGCATGGCATCTGCCGCCTCAAGAGCGGTTACAAATCCACGTACTTCAAGTAAACCCAAAGAATTAATCATCTCGACCTCTGTTAAATCCGGCCTATGGGCTGGCGTGCAACCTCTAATACCGCAGCACTAAAGGCTTGGCATGCGGCGTCACAGGCCGCTTGGCTGCCAGTGAGAAACGCGCCTGAATAATTTGTTTCTGATGGCGGAGCCACATAACTCACCAACTCAACATCGGCAGCCTTCAGCGCCGCATCAATGCCATAAGTGGCTTCCAGCGGTGGCGCAATCAAATACGCCAGTGGATCACCTAAGCGAATACCGGTTTGCGCCGATAAATACGAGCCGGTACGAGACACCACATGCGCCAAAAATGCGATGGTTTCATCATCATTCGCCCAACGAAAAGCAGGACCTGCTTCAATCGTTGCCACCATCGAATCCAAACCCGCACGCACTTCAGCAGGCGAGCTACCACCCAGCATAATCAAGACTTCACCAGCCGTAGGAGAGGAGCTATGCGCTGCCCCCGCATACAGCGAACGACCAAACACCACTTCAACCTGCGCCTGTTTGGTGGCTTCATCTGCCGCGATATACGCCACATCATCTGAATCAGCAGTCAGCAGCCCCAAGCAATTAATATGCTCAGGCAGCTTGAGTGTTTTTTTAAAATCACTCTGAACCGATGCAATCAAACGCATCGCTTTCACACTGGGTTTAATAAGATCGAGCATTGCCATGATGTATTTCCTTATGCAGAACGGCTGAGGGACATGCCAGACGCTTTCTTTGCCAGCATCTGCTTTGCTAAATCAACGATGACAGCGGCAGCCTCAACGGGCGGAGTGCCCCCACGGTGGATATTAGAAAAACAAGTTCGATCCGCTTCAACCGTTGCAGCCGTTGGGTTGTAGATCATGTAGCAAGACATACTTTCAGATTGCCCAAGCCCCGGCCGCTCACCCACTAACAAAATGACCACTTTGGCACCTAAAATCTCACCAACTTGATCTTCCACTTTAACGCGCCCATAGCGTACAAAAAGTGGCGTCCCCACTTTTAAACTTGCGCTTTCCAAGCCCTTTAACAGCGGAGGTAAAATTTCATCTAAGTTAACCGTAATGGCATCGGTCGATAAACCATCCGAAATCACGACCTGCACATCAGGCTGTTGCTTGCAGCTGGTTTTCAAAAGCGCTAGCGATTCAGCACAAAGGCGGCGACCTAAATCAGGACGAGTTAAATACTGATCTTTACTGCTGATCTCACTTTGCAATGCCAGCAAACCTTTCTTTTCTACCCATTCTTGCGGCACTTCTTTTAATACCGTGTCTTTTGAGCGCGAGTGATCCGCTAAAAAACGCAGTAATGCAGTAGTGCGCGGTCGAGGCCCAGCACGGCCTGTATTCACTCGAGCGGCAGTGCAATTACGAAACTCTTGCAGCACTTCAGGGCGATGCGCATTTTCTACGCCCATATAAGTACGAAACGCTTCGTCGCCCAAATCAGGCAAGCTCGTTTGATCCATATTGCTCTGGCACACGTCAGCCTCAGTGCTAGCAGGCTCTACAGCCAGCTGGCTCATTACGGCACGTACAATCTCATCAATTTGCATCTTGTCCATTTTTACACCCTAAAATTAAAAGAAGATTGACGAGTCACCAGCACGCGGCGTCAATATGCCGTTTTCCATCAGGCCCATTTTCTCCATCCATGCTTCAAACTCTGGCGCTGGGCGTAGCTTAAGCAACTGACGAATTGTGGCGGTATCGTGGAATGCCATGGTCTGATAATTCAGCATAATGTCGTCGCCCATCGACATCCCCATAATGAAATTACATCCAGCAGTGGCCAGCAAAATAGCCAGTGATTCATTCGCGCTCTGATTAGAATCGGCATGGTTGGTGTAACAACAATCCACGCCCATCGAGATACCGCTCAGTTTGCCCATAAAATGGTCTTCTAAACCGGCACGCATAATTTGGCGATCGTTATAGAGGTACTCAGGCCCAATAAAACCCACCACCGTATTCACCAAAAATGGATCGTAATGACGGGCAAGGCCGTAATTGCGTGCTTCCATCGTGACCTGATCTGCACCGTTATGCGCATTGGCCGAAAGTGCCGAACCCTGCCCTGTTTCAAAATACAGGCAGTTTGGCCCTGCTAGCCGGTTGTATTGACGACCCACTTCCAGTGCCTCATCCATCAGCTCCAGGGTTACACCAAATTCTTTTAAGCCTTTTTCGCTTCCGCAAATACTTTGAAAAATCAGCCCACCCGGTGCGCCCTTACGAATCGCCTCGATCTGGGTCGACATATGTGCCAACACGCAGCCTTGAGTAGGGATTGCAAATTTGTCGATGGCCTCGTACACGGTATTGAGCATACGAGTCACGTTTTCAACATTGTCGGTTACAGGGTTAATCCCAATCACCGCATCGCCTAAGCCATAAGACAAACCTTCATACATCTGGGCTGCAATACTGCGCACATCGTCACGCGTATCGTTTGGCTGCAAACGCGCACTAAAATGGCCAGGCAAACCTATCGTGGTATTGGCATGTTTAATCACCGGCATTTTCTTTGCGCCGTAGATCAAATCTGCGTTTGAGCAAAGCTTGGCAACCGCAGCCACCGTTTCAGAGCTCAGGCCCTTACGCATAAAATCAATGTCTGCCACGCTGGTGGTGTCTGACAAAATATATTCGCGCAATTCAGCAATGGTTTTACTGCGAATGCTGTTGTAAGCGGCGACATTAATATCGTCTTGAATAATCCGCGTCACACAGTCTTCTTCATAAGGAATCACGGGGTTATTGCGCAGATCCGCCACCGACATTTCAGAAAGCACATGCTTGGCCGCCACACGCTCTTGCGAGCTAGCCGCACTTACGCCCGCTAAAACATCGCCAGAGCGAGGATCATTGGCTTTCGCCAGCACATCTTTCACATCCCGAAACTGGTAGGTCTTACCAAACAACTGGGTCTTCAATTTCATATCTATCACCTGAACTAAGAAGGAAATGCCAGAGATTTAATGGTGACCGGTACGATATCGCCGCCGAATAAAGGCTCTCCGATATCGATGTAATCACCATCACGAGTTTCCACTTCATCAATCACGGCCAATTCGCGGCCAACAAGATGCGGCTGTAACAACATGCCTAAAACCTTGCCCAAATCCTGGCGGGCAGTCACCAAGAGGGGGTGGTTTGCATTGGGATAAAGCCGCCCAAATACGGCTAATTCATCAACACAAGCCTCAATTTGCAAATAAGTCAGCGGCAAATCTCGCGGCAGAGATAAAGCAAAAAAATCGTGTTGCAGATCAATATCCATCAGCATGGCGACGTGCGCCCACTCGGTGGCCAACGCCCCCGGCGTGACTTCGCTCCATGCAATCAAAGGATGAACAACAGGAATATTGCGCACCGGCAAATGCCGGTGATTCAGCCAAATGGTGCTGCCCGATAAAGACAAGGTGTGAGCTCCAGCACCAATCACCGTTGCACGGAGCGTTTGGGCCGGCATCTGAATCGGCTGCTTGGATAAAGCTAAATGCCCATGCATCGCCAGCGCCAATAAGGGGCCAACATCGCCAAAAGCAAGCACATCGGCAGCAAGGTGGTAATAGCACTCGCCCACGCCACCCGAAAACATCACGGTGTCGTAAGCCTTGCTTAGGTGCAGGCAATCGGTCATCAAAAGCGCACGAGCTAAGGGCGAAGGCTCGCCAATCAGCACTTCAAATATGAGTTCGCTCATGCGATGAGCCACACGCTCTATGCCCGCACGATCCAATTGAAGAGGATCAAAGCTCGTGCCAAATAGCTCGGTGCAAATCAGGCGTGCGGGTGCATGCACTTGCCGCACACGCCCCTGCTCATCCAGCTCGATAAGGCGACCACCCACATTAAGGCAGGCACTATCGACTGCTCTGCCCGCTTCAAACACCACATAATTCGATGTGCCACCGCCAATATCAATATTGACGACACGGCTGGTTTCACGGCGAGATAGCTCGCCTGCGCCTGAGCCGTGCCCTGCAATCACAGACTCAAGATGCGGCCCGGCACTCGCCACCACAAAATTGCCCAGCTCTTCAGCCAAAGCCAGTACCGCAGCGCGGGCGTTTTGAGCCTTGGACGTTTCACCGGTAATGATGATTGCGCCAGATTCAACACTCTGCTGATCCATCCCGGCCGTGGCGTACTGCTCACGGATAAAGACCGCGAGTTCATCCTCACGAAGCCGCCCTTCAAAATCGATGGGGGTAAACACCACGGGGCTAACATACACGATGTCACGCTTAGAAAACTCATAACGCGGCACCTGCGAGACACCGGCCCGATTAATCAGCTCGAGCCTCGAGAAAATCACTTGGGTGGTGGTGGTCCCGATATCGATACCCACGCTTTGAATTTGCCGACGTGACATCTGCAGCTCCTTAAGCGTGAGACAACTGACTCACTGGCTTGGCCGCTGGAGTCATATCATCTTTAGGTGCTAGCTTCATTGCCAAGGCTACGGCAGTAAAACCACCAAATAATTTACCCACGATCACCGGCAAAATCATCGCCGACATATTGCCTGCGGTAAAACCCAGATGGTCGCCAAGCGTAAAGGCGGCAGATACGGCAAAGGCCACGTTAATCACCTTGCCCCGGTTATCCATCTTGGCCAGCATGCCAAACATCGGGATCGAATTAGCCAATGTCGCCACCAAACCTGCCGCAGCGGTATCGTTCATACCCAGCAGGCTACCCACACGCATTAAAGGTTTATCAAACCAGCGTGTAAGCATAAAGACCATGGGATAAGCACCCAACAATACGCAGGCAATAAAGCCGATATTCTCAATCCCCAGCATCTCACCACCTTGACCAGAGCTAGAGAAAATAGGCGACATCCCAGGAATAATGGTCCAATCAACGGTCACTTCAAGCACGGCTAAAACCAAGCCAAAAGTAATCACCACCACAAGGCATTTGGCAAAAATTTGAAAGCCCGCAACCATTTTCTCTTGCATAAACTTCAGGCCCAACGCCAGCAATGCCGCCACGATAATCACGGGGATCATATTTTTCAGCAGCATCACCACATTGAAATCAGCCACTTGGCCATTTACCGCAACGCCCATAGCCATCGCCACCAAACCTCCGGCAATACAGCCAAGGGGAATCGTGATAATGCCGGCCATAATGCCCAGCGCCAGAAAGCGACGATCTTCTTTTTCGATGATGCCCAGCGCCACCGGAATATGAAATACGACAGTTGCCCCCATCATTCCGCCCAGCAATAAGCCGGAATACAGATAGGCAGCGGTATCGCCACTGGCTAATTCTTTGGCTAAGAAATAGCCGCCCATATCGTTAGCCAGCAAGGTTCCGGCAAACATGGCTGGATTTGCGCCCACTGCTTCATAAAGCGGAATCACCACCGGCCCAAGCAAAGTCGCCAGCACCGGCGCTAAAGCAATCACCCCGATCATGGCAAGGCCTAAAGCCCCCATTGCCATAAAGCCTTCATCAAATTGCTCACCCGAGCCGCCAATTTGTCGCCCCACGGAGCCAAGGCCAATCTTGCCCAACACCGCCTCGGAGCCACCAAACTGCGCCAACATTCGGTCAAAAGCGGCAATGATCATAAAGATCATCATGAACCACATGATTATGTCGTTGATACCCATGCTTACTTCCCCTCTAGATCAAAGCCCGAACAGCCACCATGGCCGCGATGCCCTTTTATCGATGCCTTAGCGCTGCCTAACATCCATATAAATTTCAATATTTATCGATGTCTTAGCGCTGCCAAACATCCGTATAAATTTCAATATTTATCGATGTCTTAGCGCTGCCAGGCATGCATATAAATCTCAATAATTTGCGCGCGTGTGGCGCTCCTTGGATTGCTGGCGGCGCACACATCAATCAAGGCGGCATCGGCCATTTCTGCAAAATCATCGGGGTTTACACTGGCAATTTGTAAGCTGGCGGGCAGCCCTACTTCAATAATCAACGCTTGCACAGCAGCTATCAGCTCAAGATCCGAAAGTGCATGCCCTGCCAAGGCCAAGCCCAATTCGGCATAGGATTTTTTGCAAACTAAGCGGTTAAAGTGCATAACCGAAGGCAGTAGCAAGGCATTGGCCATACCATGAGGAATGCTATAACGAGCGCCAATTTGATGCGCCATCGCATGGGTTAAACCAAGTCCCGCATTAGAAAATGCCATGCCCGCAAGATAGGAGCCCAGCATCATGGCCTCGCGCGCGGCAGCGTTTTTTCCCTGCCCAACCGCAATCGGCAAAGCATCCCCAATTAAGCTGATCGCCCGATAGGCCAACGCCTGTGTCAGCGGATTAGCCCCCAGCGCCACATAGGCTTCGATGGCGTGCGTCAGCGCATCCACACCGGTGGCTGCAGTGAGTGATGCAGGCACGGCAAGCGTTAAGCTGGCATCAATAATCGCTAAATCAGGCAGCATGGTTTCATGCAAGATCAGCTGCTTGATATGGGTAATAGAATCTGTAACCACCGAGACATTGCTGGCTTCTGAGCCAGTACCTGCAGTCGTTGGAATAGCAATCAGTGGCAAGCGGCCACGGCTGATATTGGCGGGATCAACCAACTGAGCCACGGCCAGCTCGGGGTGCAAAGCCAGCACCGCAATCGCCTTGGCTGTGTCCAATACGGATCCGCCGCCAAACGCAATCACCGCATCACAAACACTGGCGCGAAGCTGCGCACAGGCGGCTTCCACTTTTGCGCTATCTGGCTCGCCCTGTGGATAAGCCATCGTTTCATAGGCAATGCCTTGCCGCGCCAACGAGCGAAACAAGCCATCGGCCAGGCCGTTTTTTAATAAGAACTCATCAATCAAAACAAAGGCGCGCACGATGCCACGCTGACTTAAAGCGGTCCCCACTTTGGCAACAGCCCCTGCCCCCATTAAGGTGGTCGGTGGCACATTAAAAGCGCTCACCGTTTGCGCATGGAGCAAATCTATCGTTTGATAAATCGCGTTATTCATCTCATTTTGATTAAACATGGGCATTTCCATTCTCTGCTGCGATGCTTAGGGCGTAAGCCGCGATCGCCAGTGGCGTCAAATAAATAGGGTGCCGGGGCAGATGAACCCGATGATTGGGGAACTCATGGGCAAAGAGCGATTGCACGCCCGGCATGGTGCAAGAGCCGCCAGACAGATACAGATCCTCCACCTCATGCCCCACCAGATGATCGCGCACGATATCGCTCATCTTTTCGAACACCGGCTTGACCACCGGCCAGATGTCTTTACCCTGCGTTTTTTTAATCACATCGACGTCTTCTAAGGCCATGCGCAAACTACCTGCGAGCGTCAGCGAAATATGATGGCCGCCAGTAGGCTCGTCGCCTGAGTAAATCACCCGCCCGCCTTCCACCACTGCAATCCCTGTAGTGCCGCCGCCAATATCCACTACCGCAGCGCGATCGAGCTGCAGCAGATGCGCCACCGCTGAGGGCTCATCACAAACGCCAGTCACATTCAGCCCGGCGGCTTCCAGCACATTGACCGAAATTCGCGGATCTGTACCCGGTGGAAACGAGGTGGCAGCATGGCTGAAACGCTGGCCAAAGATGGTTTCTAAGGTATCCAGATGACGGCGCAAAATGGTCACTGCACCAAAGAAATCCCAAACAATGCCGTCCCGCACCACATCCGCCCAATCGAGACACACGGCCAAAGGTTGGGCGTTTTGATCGACCACCATCGACACCACATCGCTGGTGCCTAAATCAATCCCCAAGGCCATCACGGGCTCCGCCTCGGCAGGCGTTGCATCGTTTTGCAAGGCATGTGCTAAATCTAAACGAGGCTGTAACCAGCTTTGAATATCACGAGGAATCATGGTGGTCATCTCATCACACGATGCGGAAATTGCCGGCCATCACACAGCGGCGCAAACGAACAAAACTACGCGCCGAGGTAACGCCTTCACCGGTTGGGGTGGAAATCGTCATCGTGGTCCAGCCTTCACCTCCAAAACCTAAACCGGCCAGATGGGGACCATTTTTTACAAAGATGCTGGTATTCACGGCATTGGCCATGCGATCCAGATTGTCGATATTGCGTGAATGCATCCCTGCTGTATGACGGCAGCCGCCTTCTAATTTCACCGCCAGATCAATTGCGGCATTCACATTTGGCGCGCGAATCACCGGCAGTACGGGCATCATCAGCTCGGTCACGGCAAAGGGATGATTGGCGGGTGTTTCTACAAAGAGCAAACGCGTATCGGCGGGTACATCGAGGCCAATCGCGGCAGCAATCTTGGTGGCATCACGGCCAACCCAATCACGGCTCACCGTGCCGTGGCCGTTTTCATCAACCTTGGTCAGCAATACTTTTTGCAAACGCTCTGCTTGCTCAGCATTCAACTCAACGGCTTTATTTTTTTTCATCTCGCTTTTTAGCGCGTCACACACGCTATCCACCACGATCACTTCTTTTTCCAGCACACAGATCATGTTGTTATCAAACGAGGCGCCCCAAACAATGCTTTCACCTGCACGGGCAAGATCGGCCGTTTCATCCACCACCACGGGTGGATTACCAGCACCTGCCGCAATCAAGCGTTTATCGGTAATGGAGCGTGCGGCATCAACCACCGCCTCACCCCCAGTCACCACCAATAAATGAATGCCCGGGTATTTAAATAAACGCTGAGCGGCTTCCAGTGTTGGCTTGGCAATCGTCACCAGGGTATTTGCTGGGCCACCCGCTGCCACAATGGCTTCATTCAAAACAGTGATGGCACGTTGCGATGTTTTCTTGGCGGCTGGATGCGGGGCGAACACCACGGTATTGCCCGCAGAAATCATGCTGATCGCGTTGTTAATCACGGTGGCGGCAGGGTTGGTCGATGGCGTTACAGAGGCAATCACACCCCATGCAGCGTTTTCGATAATGGTGAGGCCGTCATCGCCAGTCAGCACTTTGGCTTCTAAACATTCCACGCCTGGAGTGAGGCGGGCTTGAGAAATATTCTTGGTAATCTTGTCATCAACACGGCCCATGCCGGTTTCAGATACAGCCATTTCGGCCAGCTCAATCGCATAGGCTTCGCCAGCGCTGCGAATCGCAGCCACAACTAAGCGACGCATCGAAACAGTAGATAATGCTTTTTGGGCTTCGATTGCGGCGGCAACAGCGTCGTCAAGTTCAGCAAACACGCCAGCGGGCAGCTTTGCTACAGGGGCCGCTACTACGGCAGAGGCTGGCTGCATCGAGGCAATCACCGCTCGAACAACCTGTTCTATTTCCTTCGCTTTCAAATCCACAATTTATCTCCTGTTCTGTACTCAAACACGGGCTTACTTGTGATAAGCCACAGCGCCATCAAGTACGACTTCATCAATAATGCCCACGACACATAAATCGACCGGAGCGCCATCGTTGGTCGACTCACGAGCCGAGCTACCCGAAACCAGCAGCACCCATTCGCCATTACCACCACCGATACTGTCTGCCGCAACATGCATCTCGCCACTGGCCACACCACTGGCATCAATCATCTTTACTAACAACAAACGCTCACGCGTTAAAGCCGCATGTTTTACGGTTGAAACAACCTGTCCAACGACGACACCCAGTCTCATAAGGAGCTCCAATTCATAAAAATTAGGCAAAGCAAGTCCCTGCCTGCTATTTCGGCATTTCTAGAATTCAGGGAGAAATCGACAGCAAGGTGAGCCGACGCGCCTCAGCGCACCGGCAGGGGTATTTCTAGATCAGTCGAAATCCTTGCTATCCATTTTGATTGGAAAAATATCTTCCAAATCAGAATGTGGGCGAGGAATAACGTGTACAGAAACCAACTCGCCAATACGCTGAGCCGCTGCCGCACCTGCATCTGTTGCCGCTTTACATGCAGCCACATCACCGCGAACCATGGCTGTCACTAAACCGCCACCGATGCTTTTCACACCAACCAGCTTTACACGAGCCGCTTTTACCATCGCATCGGAAGCTTCAATCAGAGCGACCATACCGCGTGTTTCAATCATGCCAAGTGCTTCCATTTTCAAACTCCTTAAGGGTGGTTAAATCTAAAACAAATTAACTTCGAGTCATCTCGCTCACGGCCAAACTTGGCTGTGAGCGTGCATTACCCGATTGGGCCATCTTCATTGCCAGCAGGCTGACTTGCACCATATCTTCGGCAGTACAGCCACGCGACAAATCGTGGTAAGGCAGGCGCAGCCCCTGAATCATTGGGCCTAGCGCCGTATATGCGCCCATACGCTGGGCAATTTTGTAGCCGATATTGCCCGCTTCTAAGCTTGGAAAAACCAGCACATTGGCACGCCCAGCCACTGGGCTATCTTTGGCTTTTTGCGCGGCGACTTCCGGCACCATGGCGGCATCAAATTGCAACTCACCATCGACGCTTAAATCAGGCCGGCGCTCACGCACCAAACGTGTGGCTTCGCGTACCGCATCCACCGAGGCATGACGTGCACTGCCTAAAGTCGAAAACGACAACATGGCGATATGAGGCTCTAGCCCTGTAACGCGGCGATAGCTATCTGCGGCGCTAATGGCAATATCAGAAAGCTGCGCAGGCGTTGGATGCGGCACCACACCACAATCGGTAAAGACCAAGGGTTGGCCCTCATCTGGCGGCAACATAAAAAAGATCGACGACACCGTTTTATTGCCTTCAGCCAAGCCCACTACACGTAAAGCCGCGCGCAATACATTACTGGTTGGGGAATGATTACCCCCCACCACACAATCCACATCCCCCGCCATGAGCATCGCTCCGGCAAACCACAAGGGGTCTTTCAATAAAGTGGCTAACTCTTCTTCGCTCTTGCTTGGCATACGCTCAGCAAGGGCTGCGATATACGCGGGTAATCTGGCGGATGTTTGTGGATCTATCATTGGCACTCGCCCTAGTGGCAAATGCTCCTGATGACAAAATGCCCGCATTTCAAAGGGGTTGCCCAGTAATATCGGCTGCGCATAGCCTGCTTCGGCTAAATAAAACGCTGCACGCACGCTTCTGGCGTCAAGGCTGTCTGGAAACACTAAACGCGCAGGACTCACTAAGGCTGCGGCGCGGCATTGGTCTAACAAAGTCATCAATGGCCTCCTAAATTAGGCAAAGGTTTGCCAGCTTCTTGCAGCAGCACCAAAATCATCAGCACATAAACCGCGCTGGAAAGCCGGTTAAGGGCTTGCAAAATATCGGGCCGGGACAGCTCAAAATCACGATCAATATAAAGATCTGCAGCCTGAACCTCGCACTCACGAATCCGCGCACGCAGTAAATTAAGCTTGGCGATGCTTGCCCCGTGCTCAAGCGCAGGAACGATATGATCGTGGCCCAGCTCTTTTAATGGCTGATGTGATAAGGCGTGAATACGCACTTCATCTAAATCACCCATCGAAATAGCCGACATCGGCTCCCCGCTCACCTCGGCACGTAAAACATTGCCCAGCCATGAACGGATATCGGCAAGCATATGCGCCAGCGCCTTGCGCCTGCCCTGTGGATCAAACTCTGTTTGTACCCAAATCGCCAAAGCGATGGTGCTATCGAGTAAGCCACGCAAACGGATACGCTCATCATTTTTGGCTACCATCGTGCTGGCATTCAAATGCGTCATCGCTGCGGATTTACGTGTAACAACTTGCTGGCACAGGGCGCAGTGCGCGGCGTGGTGCTCTGCATCGCCCGTCAATACATGCACCGGCTCGAGGACGATTTTTCCATCTGCGTCGGTCTGCTCTACAAACACACTGCCGTCTGCATTGATAAACTTCACGACTAAATGGCGATCTTCAATTAAAGAGCGCGCCGCGGGCGTCAGCCGCGCATTAGCGGGAAGTTGAATCTCGGTGCCTGTGGCGCGGCCAAAGTGCTCACGCAGCCAGTCTTCAGTAATGAAGGTCATCATGCTTAGCAATCTTGCCAATTTGCCGGATAAGCCACGTATAAAAAGGACACTTTGCTTGGCGTGCCAAATTCGATACTGGAATTCTTAGGAATAAAAATCACATCGCCGGCCTTGGCAATGGCTGTTTCACCATCGCAGCGAATATGTAATTCGCCGTCCAGCACGATATCAATCTCGTCGTAGCGCAGCGTCCAAGGGAAAAAACTGTTTTCCCATTGCATAAAGCCAGCCGCCATCGTGCTGCCGTCTGCACCAGTAATCACATCGGCAATCCCGATCTGATTCGCTCCTGCACCCTCGAGTAAGCCCATTTTTACCGAGCTGCCCGTCACACGTTTAATGCCACTTTTTAAAGTAATAGATTCATAAGCAGCAACGGCGGCCGCTGTTGGGGCCGAGGTAGAAGTAGCTTGCTCTGCAGCTACTTTGCGCACCAATTGATCAATCACATTTTCTGGTACGCTACCTGATGGCAACTGTGCCAATACGGCTTGACGAATCGCAGCAAGATTAGCCTCATACTCCACGACGGGCGCGGCTGTGGCAGCACCCAAGAGTGAAGAACTGGCCACGAGGGGTTTATTTGCAAGCACTTCAATAATTTCGACGCCTAAACGCTCAGCAACCATGCGAGCCTCTGCCGTCACAATGCAATCGGGCAGGGTAATTTCGATGCGTGTTTTACCTTCGGCGTGTGCTGTGCGCAGGGCGTCGGCGGTGATCAATTGCTTCATACTCTAATAACTCCTTGCGGTAGGCAGTCTTGTTCCGTACTACCCATGAGAGAGAATTTCAGTGCGGCCACCGTTTCAGGCCAATAACTGGAAACTTGGAAAATTTCACCCATAAATCCGTGTTCACGCAGCATGGCTTTAACGGCATCAGGATCAGCATCATCTAAATCAATTTGGCTAATCACACCCAGCACTCGCTTACCGCCATATACACTCAGCAAACCCGGCGGCATCCGATACTGCATATCATTTGCGGCATGTACGTATACCAATACATCCACATCATTAACGGTATTGATCAAGGCGCTATAGAGGCGAGGATGATTAAAAAATTCGCCCGGCGTATCCACCCCTCCCTTGCCATCGAATTCCAATGCTTGAGTTTTTTGTGCCACCAGCCCATCACCCTGCATGGCATGAAACAAGGTTGATTTACCTGCGGCAACAGAGCCCACCATGGCGTAACGAATCGTCTTCTGCATTAGCTGCGCGTCTGTACGCAAATGGTGTAGCCAAGCACACGTTGCAGGCCAAGAATGGTTTGACTTAAGGCTTCCTCTACCGCCCCTGTTGATCCGTAAATCACCAGAGCCCCAGAAAATCGGTCTAAAAAACCAATCTGAATATTGGCGGCCTTACTGGCAAAATCTCCGGCGATCATGGCGGTTTCACCCGGAGTGAGCGTCATGATTCCAATCGCCTCAGCCGTTGGCACGCCAATTTTTTTGGCTAGCTCTTCGGTTGGGTGTGAAATCAAATGCGCCAGCGTCACCTGCTTGCCGGGCACAAACTCCTGAATGATTCTTTCCTTTTCCATGCCAACCTGCCGTATGAAATGCTGATTTAGCCTGCATATTAATTCGCCCCATAAATTAGCCACTATCAAAAATCGGCAACAATTTATGTGCAAATTTACATCGCAAAAACGCACCCATTTGAGACTTTTTTAGGAAAGAATAAGAAGAGAACATACAAATGCATCTAGAAAATGCGCTGAGAAAACGAGGAGATGCCGCATTGATTTAGCTAAGATAAAAAAGCCGCATGGCTTCAATATGACGAAAAAATAGCGTGTTGTTCCCCGGCAGAACCCAGCCTTTAAACGATGCCTGAACGCACACTGAACGATTCTTACAATATCGCGACCATATGTAATATTCAGTATAAAAAACAAACCTGTCTGCCTTTCTGCCATTTATTGCAATTTATTCAGGACATAGGCAATTTGGGCTGATGAGGTATACAATCCGCCCTTCTAAGGTGCTCGAAAGAGTAAAACGGGAAACAGGTTTAAATCCTGTGCTGCCCCTGCAACGGTAAGCAAGTCAAAATACATCAGATAAACCACTGTCTAAGCAAGATGGGAAGGTGATGTATTAGGTCTAGAAATTGAGTGCGCTCACATTGATAGATCTGCTTGTAAGCCCGGAGACCGGCCTTACAACCTTGCCTTCAGGGCAAGGTCAATCACGCGCGGCAGGGTAGCCGAAGCGAGCTTGATTCATCGTGCCTTTGCGCCTTGATTCCTCTCTGCCTCCTCCTTGTCATCCCCTCACTTTGGGTGGCGCTCAGGAGATTAGTCATGTTGTTCCGCAATACGCCCTTCTTTGTTTTAACTTCACTTGCAGCCAGTCTATGTGCTCAGGCTGAAACGATCCTGCTTCCCCCTGTGATCACTACGGCCGCACGCCAACCCCAATCGCCTCGTGAAGTAATTGGTGACGTAACCCTGATTGATCAGGCCAGCATTCAAGAATCAGCGGCCATCAGCCTACCCGATTTGCTCGCCCGACAACCCGGCCTGCAAATCTCCAGCAACGGCGGAGCAGGCAAACCAAGCAGCGTGTTTTTGCGCGGCAATAATAGCCAGCATACTTTGGTCTTAATCGATGGGATTCGCGTTGGCTCGGCCACGCTGGGTGCGGCGGCATTTCAGCATTTCCCGCTGAGCCAGATTGATCGTATTGAAATACTGCGCGGGCCAGCCGCCAGCCTTTATGGCTCTGATGCCATCGGTGGCGTGATTCAAATCTTTAGCAAAACAGGGAAAAAAGGCTTTCATCCTTCGGTAGAGATCGGCTACGGCAGCCACAACAGCATAGAAGCTAAGGCGGGAATTTCAGGCGGCGATGAAGACACTCGCTACGCGCTGAATTTGGCCCACTCAAAAACAGATGGCATCAGCGCCATTAAAAACAGCAAGAACCCCGGCTTTTATCCTGATGATGATGGCTACGAAAACAACAGCCTGTCTTTTTCTCTTACGCATAAAATCAACAAAGACAATGAGCTGGGCGCCAGCCTGATTTCTGCTTGGGGAAAAAACCAGCTGGATGGTTATGTATTTGATGACAACTACGCAGCGGTTGCGCAAAGCTATGACTATCGGGATGAAACACGTAATAGTAGCGCCAATATCTGGAGCAAAAATCGCCTGACTAGCCACTGGAGCAGCCTGATCAAACTGGGCCACAGTAGCGATAAAAACACCTCATTCACCCCTCAATCAGCCACCGATTACAGCGATAAAACGAGCCGAATCCAAACCGAACAAACGCAATTATCCTGGCTAAATGATATAAAAACCGACTTGGGCACCTTTCAATTAGGGGCAGAAACCTTAGAGCAAAAGGTGAGTGGTGATGTCGCTTATGCCGTAGATCAACGCCGGATAAACAGCCTACAAGCAGGCTATTTAGCGCATTTTGGCGACGTTTCGCTACAAATAAATGCACGTAGTGATGACAACTCCCAATTGGGCCGACACAACACCGGCAGTGCAGGTTTAGCTTGGCAGCTCAATGATGATTGGCAGTTAGGCGGCACAGCAGGCACCGCTTTCAAAGCGCCCACTTTCAATGATTTATATTGGCCGGAAGATCCTTACAGCAGTGGCAACGCCAATTTACGTCCTGAAGAATCCAATAATAAAGAGCTCTTTATTCGCTATAGCGCGGGCACGATCAATGCCTCTTTAACCGCCTACACCAATAAAGTCTCCAACTTGATTCAATGGGCAGAAAGCCGCCCTTATTTTTCTCAGCCGATGAATGTGGGAGAAGCGCAGCTTCGCGGCATCACGCTCACCAGTGATTGGCAACAAGGCGATTACTTAGCAGGCTTTAGCTACGATTTTTTAGATGCAAGTGATAAATCAACAGGAGCCAACCACGGCAATCGCTTGGCCCGCCGCGCCAAGCACTCCGGCCTCATCTATGCAGGCATGACCTTAGATACCTGGACGCTGCGCGCTGAAATACAAGCTCAGGGGCATCGCTTTGATGACCCTGCGAATAAAAAAGAGCTAGCGGGATATGCCCTGACTAACCTCTCTGCCAGCTGGAAAATCAATAAAGACTGGTCCTTGCAAGCGCGTGTTAATAACCTCTTTGATCAAGAATACGAACAGGTTAAGGATTACGGCACGCTAGGGCGCAATGCCATGCTTAATTTGCGCTGGCAACAATGAACACCGATCCTACTAGGGCGCATAGCGCTGGCTGGCCAGTCACCGAGCTTATTTTAGGCGGGGCGCGTAGCGGCAAAAGCGGCTACGCGCTAGCCAAAGCACTGGCCCATGATGGGCAGGTGTTCTGGCTGGCCACCGCTCAGGCTTTTGACGAAGAAATGCAGGAACGCATTATCCGCCACAAGGCCGAGCGCCCCGCGCATTGGCAAACGCGAGAAGCCCCGCTGCAGCTGGCCACAGCACTGGCACAAAGCCAAGATCAGTTTTGCGTGATTGATTGCCTAACGCTGTGGCTGTCCAACTGGCTGTGCAAGGATGACTTGGCAGGCTGGGCGCAAGAAAAGCAGGCCTTTATTACCGCAGCCGCCGCACATCGCGGCACGCTTTTATTGGTGAGCAATGAGGTGGGCTTTGGCATCGTGCCGGACAATGCGCTGGCCCGATTATTCCGCGATGAAGCTGGCCGCTTGCATCAGGATATCGCCAGACAAGCCGCTAACGTGACGCTGGTGGTCGCCGGAATCCCTATGCCGGTGAAGCGCAGCGGATGTTGAATCTTGCGTCATCTCACTGGCTATTCGCCTTCACCCTTGGCCTCTTGCTGGAGCTTTGTTTGGGCGAGCCTAAGCGCTTTCACCCGCTGGTAGGCTTTGGCTGGCTGGCGTCCTGGCTAGAGCGGCGCTTTAATCTGGCTAAAGATCAACAAACAAATAGCAGATTAAATCAATTCAATATTTTCTGTGGTGCGGTGGCGTGGCTCTTACTGATAGGCTCATCGCTGGCCGCCTTTGCCTTGCTAAAAAATTTCACAGGCTGGTGGGCCGACGCTTTGGCGCTGTGGTTTGCCCTTGGCGCGCGCAGCTTGTTTGAGCATGTGCACGCCATCGCCCGCCCCTTAAGCCTAGGGGATTTAGCCGCTGCTCGCCTTGCCGTTAGCCGCATTGTGAGCCGCGACTGCAGCCAACTAAATGAAACGGGCGTTGCAAAAGCGGGCTTAGAATCCACCCTAGAAAACGGCGCAGATGCGGTTTTTGCCAGCCTGTTTTTCTTTGCACTATTCGGCGGCTATGGCGTGCTGCTGCACCGCCTTGCCAATACGCTGGACGCCATGTGGGGCTATAAAACCTCGCGCTTATTTCATTTTGGCCGCATTGCCGCAAGGGCCGACGATGTGCTCAATTTTATCCCCGCCCGCCTTACCGCACTCAGCTACGCCCTACTCGGCCATAGCCGCAGTGCGTTTTCCTGCTGGCAGAGCCAAGCGCCACTCTGGGACAGCCCCAATGCAGGCCCGGTGATGGCCAGCGGTGCGGGTGCTTTGCAGGTTTGTTTAGGCGGCGAGGCCATCTATCACGGCGAGCTACATCAGCGTACTGAGCTCGGAATCGGCCCAGCGCCAAACGCCCACGATTTACAGCGCGGTATCGTGCTAGTGCAAAAAACGCTGGCCCTGTGGATTGCACTTTTATTTGGAGGTGCACTGTGGATGCTGTAAGCCAGCCCCAACATGGCGGCGATCTGCAACGTGCAGTGGCAGCATATGGTGGAGATTTAGCCGACTGGATTGACTGCTCCAGCGGCATCGCCCCCTGGGCCTATCCCCTGCCCGCCGTACCCGATCATATCTGGCAGCGCCTGCCCGACCAAGACCAGGCCTTGCTGCTTGCCGCGCAAAAGTATTACGGCTGCGAGCACCTGCTCGCCCTTGCTGGTAGCCAAGTTGGCATCGCCCTACTGCCCAAACTACGCCCTGCTTGCCGCGTGGCCATCATCAGCCCCACCTATGCTGAGCATCATTGGCAATGGCAACATGCTGGGCATGAGGTCAGCGCAATCAGCAGTGAGCAAGTGGATGAATATTTAGAAAGCAGTTCCATTGATGTACTGATCGTGGTCAATCCAAACAACCCCAGCGGCCAGCAAATCAGCGCTGCCATCTTACTCGGCTGGCATAAAAGATTGGCTCAACAGGGTGGCTGCTTGATTGTGGACGAAGCCTTTGCCGATTGCGCCCCCGCAGAGAGCCTGCTGCCCCATGCAGGCAAAACAGGGCTGATTATTCTGCGCTCTATTGGTAAATTCTTTGGTCTGGCTGGGATTCGCCTGGGCTTTATCGCCTGTGAACAGCCGCTTTTAGAAGAGATAAAACAAGCACTCGGCCCTTGGCATATCAGCGGTCCAGCACTATGGGCAGGGCAAATCGCCTTCAGCGATACCGCTTGGCAAGCCGCGCAACAACAGCGTTTGCTGGCCAATCAGGCGTGGATGATAGACACACTCAGCGAGGCAGGTTTAAGGCCTAGCGGCAGCCTGCCCCTGCTGCACTGGTGCCCCACGCCCGATGCCAAAGCATTGCATAGCCAACTCGCCCAACAAAAAATATGGTGCCGCCTGTTCGATCAAAACAATCACCAGGGCCTGCGCTTTGGGCCGGTAGCAGAACATCAGCAAGCACAATTTAAAACCCGACTGTGGGCGGCGTTAGGAAATGAGATTGCATAGGGTGTGAAACGACGAAGTCGTTACGCACCACAACCGGTGCGCAAAGACTTGCCCCTTCTGAATTCAACGCTGGTTTTTTAGGGCGGATAAAACCCGCCGCCACTCATACGGCACGCGAAAAAAGGATTTGAACATGAACACCCCTACAAAAATCGCCTGTCTTTCCAGCGAAACCGTGGATGTTTTATACGCACTCGGCCAGCAGCATCACATCGCGGGCATTAGCGCTTTTTCGCGCCACCCTGAGGGCGTCACCAAGCAGCACCCGATTATTTGTGGCTTTTCCAGCGCCAAAGTCGAGAAAATCCTCGCAGTAAAGCCCGATCTGGTGCTGGCGTATTCCAGCCTGCAAGGCGAGATGGTCAAAGAATGCATCTTGGCCGGTCTGGAAGTGCACTTTTTTAACCAAAAAAGCCTGGCTGGTATTTTCAATATGATCGCTACGCTGGGCCGCCTGCTCGATTGCCAGCCCGCCGCTACGGCGCTACTTGCTGATCTACAGACCCAGATCGAAGCCGCCCGCGCCAAAGCAGCAACTTTCAAATCGCGGCCTAAAGTCTATTTTGAAGAATGGCACGACCCGCTCTACACCGGCATCCGCTGGGTTTCTGAGCTAATCGAGATTGCCGGTGGCGACGATATTTTTAGCCAGCTATCGCACGCTACCCGCGCCAAAGATCGCACCGTCAGCCCGGAGCAAATCATTGCCGCCCAGCCGGATATCATCATCGGCAGCTGGTGCGGCCAACCCTTCGATGCCGATGCCGTACGGGCAAGGCCAGACTGGAAATCCATACCCGCCATTGCCAACAATCAACTATTCGAAGTAGCCAGCCACGACCTCCTCGTCCCCGGCATCGCCGCGATTCGAGATGGCTTACCCAAAATTCAAAAAATGATTGCTGATTGGCAGTTGAACACAAAACCCACTTCTTGAAACACGGAGGCCACAGAGAACACGGAGTTTCACGGAGAAACCAGTCAGATATACTTATTCCCCCCTTTGAAAAAGGGGGGCTAGGGGGGATTTGGTACGGCATATCTTTACGAAAAAGAGCCAAGGCAAATCCCCCTCAATCCCCCTTTTACAAAGGGGGAAGCTGCAGCACTGAAGTGTGGCTGTGACGCCTGAAGTTGAGCAAGTACTTAGCGCGCAGTGATTACCGCAGGAAATCACTGCGCCGAAGGTATTAAATAATTTGCTTTTTAAGTAGCACATCAAGAAGAACGTAATTTCTACGCTCTTCGCACGGGGCTTTTACCTCCCCCTGAGACCAGCCGATCGAGGAACAAGCGGCATGGGGATGTCGTCAATTCGTGTTTGAGCGCAGCGAGTTGAATCGACGCCTTGCCGATTGTCCGCAGAGAGGGAACCCCGCGCAGCGGGGCGCAGCTTTGAGTCGCTTGGCTTCGTTTCTTGGCGAAGCAAGAAAGGAAGGCCCCCGCGGTGGCTACCGCACCCAAACACCGTGCCGCAGGCACTATTTAACAAAATACTTCTAACTTTAAGTTAGCGAATGACCGGAGAGCCATCACCATGACCATCAACACCGAACGCAATGCCCGCCACGCCGCCCGTATGGCGCGTAAAAAAGCCGTCATCGATGCGCACATCGCCGAAGCCAATATCGACACCGGCATCATGATTTTGCTCACCGGCAATGGCAAAGGTAAATCATCCTCCGCCTTTGGCATGGTCGCGCGCGCCATTGGCCACGGGCTTAAAGTGGGCGTAGTGCAGTTTATTAAAAACCGCACCGATACCGGCGAAGAAGCCCTGCTCGGCAAGCATTGCGAATGGCATGTGATGGGCGATGGCTTTACTTGGGAAACACAGAATTTTGAAGCTGACAAAGCGCGCTCAGAAGAAGCATGGGCGATGGCGGCCAAAATGCTCAACGACCCAAGCTACGATGTGGTGGTCTTGGATGAGCTGACTTACTGCCTGAGCTACAAATATTTGGATAAAGACATCATTATTAAAGACATCGAATCCCGCCCAGAAATGCAGCATGTGGTGGTCACTGGCCGTGCCGCAGTAGCAGAGCTACACGATATTGCCGACACCGTAACCGTACTCAACGATGAAAAACACGCTTATAAAGCCGGCATCAGGGCGCAAAAGGGTTTGGAATGGTAAGCGCCGCTACTCTGCTGATTGCAGCGCCTTCTTCAGGCAGTGGTAAAACCACCATCACGGCAGCGCTAGCCTGGCATCATCGCCGCTTGGGCCGCAGGGTGAAGGTTTTTAAATGCGGGCCGGATTTCCTAGACCCGATGCTGCTGAGCTACGCCAGTGGCGCGCCGGTAGATAATCTGGATTTGTGGATGGTCGGCGAGGACTTATGCCGCCAGATGCTGGCCGATGCGGCGCAAGACGCCGATGTCATTCTAATCGAAGCCGTAATGGGCCTCTTTGATGGCGAGCCTTCTGCCGCAGATTTAGCCACGCGGCTTGGATTGCCTGTGCTGGCCATTATTGATGCCAGCGCCATGGCGCAAACCTTTGGCGCGCTGGCTTTTGGGCTGGCGCATTACAAAAGCGATCTGCCCTTTTATGGCGTGCTGGCGAATAAAGTAGCAGGCGATCGCCACGCACAAATGTTGCAAGAATCGGCCAAAACTGAGCATTGGCAAGGCTGGCTGGGCAAACACGAAGCCCTGCCCGAGCGGCATTTAGGCCTAGTGCTGCCGAATGAAATTTCTGATTTGGCGCAAAAACTCGACGCACTGGCCGATGCCCTAGCTAGCCAGCCGATTGCAGCTTTGCCGCGAGTCATCGATTACAGCAGCTCTACACGCCCAGCTTTAGCCCCGCTGCTGGCAGGTAAACGCATCGCCATCGCTCGTGATACTGCCTTTTGCTTTATTTACCCAGCCAATTTAACTTGTCTGAGCGAAATGGGCGCAGAGCTGGTGTTTTTCTCACCGCTTGCGCATGAAGCGTTGCCGGATGCCGACGCACTCTATTTGCCCGGCGGTTACCCTGAGCTGCACGCTGCAACGCTCGCCGCTCATCCCAGCATTGCCGCCGATTTACGCCACTGGCTGGCCGCAGATAAGCCGGTATTTGCCGAATGCGGCGGCATGCTGGCACTTTGCGAATTGCTAACGCTCAGCGATGGCACATCACATAAAATGTGGGGCGTTTTAGACGCCACAGCCACCATGCAAAAACGCCTTTCGGCCCTTGGTATGCAAGCTTTTGACTTAGGTGCGGGCAAATTACGCGGCCACACGTTTCACTACTCAACATTGCAAAGCACACTGCCGCCGCTGACCCATGCCACGCCCTGCCGCTTGGGCAGTAGTGGTGAGGCCATTTACCGCCAAGGCAGCCTCACCGCCAGCTATGTGCATGCATGGATGAGGAGCAACCCTGCCGCCAGCGCCGCCCTTTTTGGATATTCCCAATGAAAATCATCGCCCTTATCAGTAGCCTGCTACTGGCCTTAAATGCAGCGGCCAGCGTCAGTGTAAAAGACGACCGTGGCCAAGACATCACCTTAGCCAAGCCAGCACAACGCATCATCAGCCTAGCCCCGCACGCCACCGAAGACTTGTTTGCCATCGGCGCAGGCAAGTTGATTGTTGGCGCGGTGAATTACAGCGATTACCCGCCAGAAGCGAACAAGATCGAGCGCATCGGTGGTTACAACGGCTTTGATCTGGAACGCATCCGCGCCCTTAAGCCCGATCTCATCGTGGCCTGGCAAAGCGGCAACCCCGCCAAGCAGCTGGCACAAATCGAAACCCTCGGCCTGCCCGTTTTTTATACTTTCTCTAAAAAACTGGAAGACGTGCCCACGGTGATGGAACGTTTAGGCGTGTTAACCGCCAAAGAAAGCGAAGCGCAGGCAGCCGCCAGCAAATACCGCAACAGCCTTGCCGCACTAGAGAAAAAATACGCGGGCAAAAAGCCAATCCGTGTTTTCTATCAGGTATGGGACAGGCCCTTGATGACGATTAACCGCGAGCAAATTATCTCTGATGCGATGCGCCTCTGTGGTGGTGTGAACGTCTTTGCCGACTTGCCTGCACTGGTGCCCACCATCGACGACGAGGCCGTGCTCGCCGCTAATCCGGATGTGATCATCACCAGCGGCGAGCCGGGGGTGAAAGACAGCTGGCTGAATCGCTGGAAACGCTGGCCTAATCTGAAAGCCAATAAACACCTCTACATCCTGCCCAAAGACCTGCTTAGCCGCATGGGGCCAAGATTGGTAGAAGGCACCGCCAAACTTTGCGAAGCCATTGATAAAGCGCGTTAAAACCCAAACCAAACCCAGATCTTGAAATTCCGTTTTTCAAGATCTGGGTTGTATTTATTACTCTCAGCAATTCAAGATTTGGTTTTTTAGGCAAAGTAATTATGAAGCATTCCCGCCTCACCCCGGCCAGACTTACCCTCACGCTGCTTGTGCTCAGTGCCCTGCTATTGATCACCGTTGTCCTTAGCCTCTGCTTTGGCAGCACCAGCTATCGCCCTTGGCAATTACTGGGTAATGGGCCTGATGCCGCACTGGCCCGTGATGTGGTGCTGGAGCTGCGCCTGCCGCGCACCTTGGCCGCCATTGCCGTCGGTGGCCTGCTGGCTTTGGCCGGAGCCTTACAACAAGTTTTACTCAGAAACCCGCTTGCCGATCCTTACATCCTTGGCACATCAGGCGGGGCCAGCGTTGGGGCCTTGCTGGCGCTGCTGTTAGGAGCGGGGGTCGGCACGGTCAACTTAGCCGCCTGCTGTGGTGCCTTGCTCAGTATTACGCTGGTGTTTATCCTGGCACGCAAAGATCACTCCAGCAGCCAAGCACGCTTACTTCTCACAGGGGTGGCGATTGCCTCTTTCTGTGGGGCACTATCGAGCTTATTACTCAGCCTTGCACCCGATGGCCTCTTGCGCGGCATGGTGTTCTGGATGTTGGGTGATTTGGCCGGGGCACGTTGGCAACTGGCCTTACCACTGCTTTTAGCGCTACTTTTACTCGTCTGGCCCTTGGCGCGTCAGCTTAATGTACTCAGCCAGGGCGCTCAAACCGCCCATGCACTCGGGGCTAATACGCGTAAATTGCAATGGTTGCTTTACTTTGTCGCAGCCGCAGCAACGGCCATCGCTGTGACCACTGCGGGGATGATTGGTTTTATCGGCTTAATCGTTCCGCACGCCTTGCGGCTGGTTTTAGGCCACGATCAACGCCTGCTCTTACCCGCCGTTGCGCTCACAGGCGGCACGGTCCTGCTTGCCGCTGATATCACTTCGCGGATTATTCTGGCCCCGCAACAACTACCCGTTGGGGTGATTACCGCGCTGGCAGGAGTACCCGTGTTTCTATGGCTATTACAACATCGAGGGGCCGCACGGTGAGCCATTTATCACTTAGCTCCTTAGCGATTCAGCAGGGTGAGCGCCTGCTTTGCCAAGATTTAAACCTTGAAATTAATCAAGGCGAAAGCTGGCTTATTTTGGGTGAAAATGGCTGTGGCAAAAGCACCTTACTCGCCACACTGGCGGCATGGCTCAAGCCTGCAGCGGGCAAGATCCAGCTCAAGCAACGGCCATTAAAAGAATGGGCCGGCCATGAGCGTGCCAAACAAATCGCCTGGCTTAGCCAACAGGATGACTGCCCTTTTCCCTTATCCGTCATCGAAAAAGTGCTCAGCGGCCGCCACCCTCATCAGGGGCCATGGGATTGGGAAAGCCAGGATGATCTGCGCCTCGCCGATGAACAATTAGCAAGGCTGGATCTAAGCGATCTAAAACACCGCGATCTTGCCACGCTATCAGGAGGCGAGCGCCGCCGGGCCAGCCTTGCCGCGACGCTCGCTCAGCAAGCGCCATTGATTTTACTGGATGAACCCTTGTCCCAGCTCGATCTACGCCACCAGCAACAAGCTTTATCCGTATTGCGCGAAGAAAACCAAGCAGGCAGAACCCTGCTGATGATCAGCCATGACCCCAACCACGCCCAGCAATGGGCAAGCCATGTGCTGCTGATGTTTGGCGATGGCCAATGGCTGGCAGGGCCTGCCTCAGAGATCATGAATAGTAAGAACCTCAGCGCGCTCTACCGCACCGAAATACGCAGTGCCAACATCGAAGGGCAGGAGTGGTTTATTCCTCTGCCTCGCTAAGCCCCAAACCCAAATATTGAACCATAGAGGACACTGAGAACACGGAGTTTCACAGATCTTAGGTTTGAAGCTTTGAGCATTTTCACCCTCTACACACTCCCCAAAAGGCAAAACCATGCCCACTCTTATGATTCAAGGCTGCACCTCGGATGCAGGCAAGACCACCATTGTTGCCGCGCTCTGCCGTATTCTCCTGCGCCGTGGCATCAAAGTTGCACCATTTAAGCCACAAAATATGGCGCTCAATAGTGCGGTCACCAGCGATGCAGGTGAGATTGGCCGCGCCCAAGCCATGCAAGCCGTTGCCGCTGGCATCGCCCCGCATACCGATTTCAACCCGGTATTACTCAAGCCCTCCAGCGATTGCCGTGCCCAAATCATTATTCAAGGTAAAAGCATCGGCAATCTGGATGCAGTTGATTACCACGCCTATAAGCAAACGGCTAAAAAAGCCGTATTTGAATCATGGGGGCGCTTAAAAGAGCAATATGAATGGGTGATTGTTGAAGGCGCGGGCAGCCCTGCCGAAATCAATTTACGCGCAGGTGATATTGCCAATATGGGCTTTGCCGAAGAAGCCGATTGCCCGGTATGGTTAGTTGCCGATATCGATCGGGGCGGTGTATTTGCTCACTTTATTGGCACACTTGCCTGCCTTTCCGAATCAGAACAGGCGAGGATTAGCGGCTTTATCATCAACCGTTTTCGGGGTGATTTAAGCCTGTTGCAAGGTGGAATTGACTGGCTAGAACAAAAAACCGGCAAACCCGTCATCGCCGTCGTCCCCTATTTGCACGGGTTGGATATCGCAGCAGAAGACGCCGTACCTCGCACAGCAGGCAATGGCGGCGACTTTAAAATCGTTATCGCCACCCTGCCGCATATTTCCAACCACACCGATTTCGACCCACTACGCCGCATTGCTGGCGTCGATTGCAGCTACGCCACGCCCAATCAGCCTTTGCCCGCTGCCGATCTGATCGTCATCCCCGGCAGCAAAAACACCCGTGGCGATCTGGCATGGCTACGCCAGCAGGGTTGGGATAAACAGATCGAAAAACACCTACGCTTTGGTGGCAAAGTCATCGGCATTTGCGGCGGCTACCAAATGCTAGGCCAAACCATCGCCGATCCGCTCGGGCTGGAAGGCGAAGCAGGAGACTCTAAAGGGCTGGGCTGGCTGCCTATTGTCACATCGCTGGAGCAAGACAAGCAGCTGCGTAATTTATCCGGGCAACTCATCGCAAATGGTGAAACGGTAACAGGTTACGAAATCCACCATGGCGAAACCCAAATCATAGATTCAGCAGCCACTCCACTGATTAAATATGCCAATGAACACGACGGCATCATCACCGACCAAGTCCTTGGCTGCTACCTGCACGGCCTATTTGACTCCAGCGCAGCATTAACATCATTACTCGCATGGGCTGGCCACCAATTCGCAGAAGTCGTTGATCACCAACAGCTGCTGGAGCAAGAAATAGACCGCCTTAGCGATGCGCTAGACCAAGCTATAGACTGGAAAAAAGCAAAACAAGCAGATCTAAATATCTCTTAGGTTTTGTAGCTTGGGTTAGCAGTCTGCGTGCGAGGTTTACCTCGCGTAGGTTGGGTTAGCAGCTTTATCGCGTAACCCAACACGCAAACCATCAAGATGGTCGTTACGCTACAGCGTGCATTTCTTCCACGCAAAGCAAAACCCCCGCCTCTTTCGAGTACGGGGGTCTTGGTACGGCTTAGGGTGTCTGGCAATGACCTACTTTCACACAGGTAATCTGCACTATCATCGGCGCTAAGGTGTTTCACTGTCCTGTTCGGGATGGGAAGGAGTGGGACCACCTCGCTATGGTCGCCAGACTTTAACGGGTTAACTCGTTGCACTTACTACTCTGCAACGCGTTCAGTTCAATAGAAGAAGTAATATATTACTTTGTACTGCTTGTTTCTCAAATTCAGCTCTAATCTTGGGTAGATTATACCGTCGCACACACGCGCTTCAGGTTATAGGATCAAGCCTTACGGGCAATTAGTATCGGTTAGCTTAACGCATTACTGCGCTTCCACACCCGACCTATCAACGTCCTGGTCTCGAACGACCCTTTAAAAGGCTTAAAGCCTTGGGGAAATCTCATCTTGAGGCGAGTTTCGCGCTTAGATGCTTTCAGCGCTTATCTCTTCCAGATTTAGCTACCCGGCGATGCCACTGGCGTGACAACCGGTACACCAGAGATCTGTCCACTCCGGTCCTCTCGTACTAGGAGCAGCCCCCCTCAAATTTCCAACGCCCACTGCAGATAGGGACCAAACTGTCTCACGACGTTTTGAACCCAGCTCACGTACCACTTTAAATGGCGAACAGCCATACCCTTGGGACCGGCTACAGCCCCAGGATGTGATGAGCCGACATCGAGGTGCCAAACTCCGCCGTCGATGTGAACTCTTGGGCGGAATCAGCCTGTTATCCCCGGAGTACCTTTTATCCGTTGAGCGATGGCCCTTCCATTCAGAACCACCGGATCACTATGTCCTGCTTTCGCACCTGCTCGACTTGTCTGTCTCGCAGTTAAGCCGCCTTATGCCATTACACTATCAGTACGATGTCCGACCGTACCTAGGCGACCTTCGAGCTCCTCCGTTACAATTTGGGAGGAGACCGCCCCAGTCAAACTGCCTACCATGCACGGTCCCCGATCCGGATAACGGACCAAGGTTAGAACCTCAAAGGGGTCAGGGTGGTATTTCAAGGACGACTCCACACAGACTAGCGTCCATGCTTCAATGTCTCCCACCTATCCTACACAAACCACTTCAAAGTCCAATGCAAAGCTACAGTAAAGGTTCACGGGGTCTTTCCGTCTAGCAGCGGGGAGATTGCATCTTCACAAACATTTCAACTTCGCTGAGTCTCAGGAGGAGACAGTAGGGCCATCGTTACGCCATTCGTGCGGGTCGGAACTTACCCGACAAGGAATTTCGCTACCTTAGGACCGTTATAGTTACGGCCGCCGTTTACTGGGACTTCAGTCAAGAGCTTGCACCCCATCATTTAATCTTCCAGCACCGGGCAGGCGTCACACCCTATACGTCGTCTTTCGACTTTGCAGAGTGCTGTGTTTTTGATAAACAGTCGCAGCCCCCATTTCTCTGCGACCCATGTCAGCTCCAGCCGCAAGGGCCTTCACCTAATATGGGCTCACCTTCTCCCGAAGTTACGGTGATAATTTGCCGAGTTCCTTCTCCTGAGTTCTCTCAAGCACCTTAGAATTCTCTTCCTACCCACCTGTGTCGGTTTGCGGTACGGTCAATATAAAGCTGAAGCTTAGAGGCTTTTCTTGGAAGCATAGGATCAATCACTTCAGTCCGAAGACTTCGTCGTCACGTCTCAGCGTTAAAGCAGCCCGGATTTGCCTAAGCCACACGCCTACTCGCTTAAACCCACTATTCCAACAGTGGGCTGACCTACCTTTCTCCGTCCCCCCATCGCACTTTATATCGGTACGGGAATATTAACCCGTTGTCCATCGACTACGCATTTCTGCCTCGCCTTAGGGGCCGACTCACCCTGCGCCGATGAACGTTGCGCAGGAAACCTTGGGTTTTCGGTGTGCGGGCTTTTCACCCGCATTATCGCTACTCATGTCAGCATTCGCACTTCCGATACCTCCAGCATCCTTCTCAAGACACCTTCGCAGGCCTACGGAACGCTCCTCTACCATATGCACATCGTGCATATTCGCGTCTTCGGTTATCAGTTTGAGCCCCGTTACATCTTCCGCGCAGGACGACTCGACCAGTGAGCTATTACGCTTTCTTTAAATGATGGCTGCTTCTAAGCCAACATCCTGGCTGTCTATGCCTTCCCACCTCGTTTTCCACTTAACTGATTATTTGGGACCTTAGACGGCGATCTGGGTTGTTTCCCTCTTGACCATGGACGTTAGCACCCACAGTCTGTCTCCCATGCTCGCACTTGACGGTATTCAGAGTTTGCCATGGTTTGGTAAGTCGCGATGACCCCCTAGCCATAACAGTGCTTTACCCCCGTCAGTGATACATGAGGCACTACCTAAATAGTTTTCGAGGAGAACCAGCTATTTCCAAGTTTGTTTAGCCTTTCACCCCTATCCACAGCTCATCCCCTAATTTTGCAACATTAGTGGGTTCGGACCTCCAGTGCGTGTTACCGCACCTTCATCCTGGCCATGGATAGATCACTTGGTTTCGGGTCTACGCCCAGCAACTATGCGCCCTATTCGGACTCGGTTTCCCTACGCCTCCCCTACTCGGTTAAGCTTGCTACTGAACGTAAGTCGCTGACCCATTATACAAAAGGTACGCAGTCACCCCATTTTTCAAGGGCTCCCACTGTTTGTATGCATCCGGTTTCAGGTTCTATTTCACTCCCCTCCCGGGGTTCTTTTCGCCTTTCCCTCACGGTACTGGTTCACTATCGGTCGATGATGAGTATTTAGCCTTGGAGGATGGTCCCCCCATCTTCAAACAGGATTTCTCGTGTCCCGCCCTACTTGTCGCATGCTTAGTACCAACCAATCTTTTTCGTGTACGGGGCTATCACCCACTGTCGCCAGACTTTCCAGACTGTTCCACTAAAGTTTGATTTATCACATGCAGGCTCTTCCCATTTCGCTCGCCACTACTTTGGGAATCTCGGTTGATTTCTTTTCCTTCGGCTACTTAGATGTTTCAGTTCGCCGAGTTCGCTTCTCATGACCTATGTATTCAGTCATGGATGACCCAAAAGGGCCGGGTTTCCCCATTCGGATATCACGGGATCAATGCTTATTTGCCAGCTCCCCCGTGCTTTTCGCAGGCTAACGCGTCCTTCTTCGCCTATCATCGCCAAGGCATCCACCAGATGCACTTAGTCGCTTGATCCTATAACCTCAAACACGTATCAACAAAGTTAATACAATTCGAAGTATCTGATTTCGCTTTGTTTGCGACATCGATTATTCAGTTCTGACTTCGAACAATCGATTTTGATACAATCTACCCTTATTTATTTCTAAATTTGAGTATTACTTCTTCTATTTTTTTAAAGATCAAAGATACGTCTTGCTGATTTTAGAAATCAGAAATAAACCATCGTCCCAAGCTTTGAATCTCTCTTGAGACAGTGTGTTATTTCTAGTTTCTTTATTCCACCACTCAAAAGGAGTGGTGGAGGCTAACGGACTCGAACCGTTCACCCCCTGCTTGCAAAGCAGGTGCTCTACCAGATGAGCTAAGCCCCCAAATTACTTCGCTATACTTCGTCATTCAATCTCTCGTTTACTTCAGTAAACGTCGAGATTTCATTTCTCGTCTAGCTTGCAATTAATTTACTGCAATCAAAACCAAACTGGTCGCTCTGTTGACAGAGCCTTCCAACCATCAAAAAATCAATGGTGGGTCAGACAGGAATCGAACCTGTGACCCCCGCCTTATCAAGACGGTGCTCTAACCGACTGAGCTACTGACCCATTTCAGAATATTCAGGTAGCTAATCTACGCCGCCCGAGCTACTGACCCAATCTGATTTTGTATCTTTGTTTTTTTACAGTCGATGAGTGTGAGTACTCAATCCAAAAGTCTTCTCTTGAAAGGAGGTGATCCAGCCGCAGGTTCCCCTACGGCTACCTTGTTACGACTTCACCCCAGTCATGAATCCCACCGTGGTAAGCGGCCTCCTTACGGTTAGCCTACCTACTTCTGGTGAAACCCATTCCCATGGTGTGACGGGCGGTGTGTACAAGGCCCGGGAACGTATTCACCGCGACATGCTGATCCGCGATTACTAGCGATTCCGACTTCATGGAGTCGAGTTGCAGACTCCAATCCGGACTACGATCGGTTTTATGAGATTAGCTCCACCTCGCGGCTTGGCAACCCTCTGTACCGACCATTGTATGACGTGTGAAGCCCTAGCCATAAGGGCCATGAGGACTTGACGTCATCCCCACCTTCCTCCGGTTTGTCACCGGCAGTCTCCTTAAAGTGCCCAACTAAATGGTAGCAACTAAGGACAAGGGTTGCGCTCGTTGCGGGACTTAACCCAACATCTCACGACACGAGCTGACGACAGCCATGCAGCACCTGTGTTCAAGTTCCTTGCGGCACTCCCCAATCTCTCAGGGATTCTTGACATGTCAAGGCTAGGTAAGGTTTTTCGCGTTGCATCGAATTAATCCACATCATCCACCGCTTGTGCGGGCCCCCGTCAATTCCTTTGAGTTTTAGCCTTGCGGCCGTACTCCCCAGGCGGTCTACTTCACGCGTTAGCTGCGTTACTAAGGAACGAATTCCCCAACAACTAGTAGACATCGTTTAGGGCGTGGACTACCAGGGTATCTAATCCTGTTTGCTCCCCACGCTTTCGTGCATGAGTGTCAGTATTAGCCCAGGGGGTTGCCTTCGCCATCGGTGTTCCTCCGCATCTCTACGCATTTCACTGCTACACGCGGAATTCCACCCCCCTCTGCCATACTCTAGTTGACCAGTTTGCAATGCAATTCCCAGGTTGAGCCCGGGGCTTTCACATCACACTTAATCAACCACCTGCGCACCCTTTACGCCCAGTAATTCCGATTAACGCTTGGACCCTACGTATTACCGCGGCTGCTGGCACGTAGTTAGCCGGTCCTTATTCTTCCGGTACTGTCATCCCCAATGGATATTAGCCACTAGGATTTCCTCCCGAACAAAAGCGCTTTACAACCCGAAGGCCTTCTTCACGCACGCGGCATTGCTGGATCAGGCTTGCGCCCATTGTCCAAGATTCCCCACTGCTGCCTCCCGTAGGAGTCTGGACCGTGTCTCAGTTCCAGTGTGGCGGATCGTCCTCTAAGACCCGCTACAGATCGTGGCCTTGGTGAGCCTTTACCTCACCAACTAGCTAATCTGATATCGGCCGCTCTAATAACGAGAGGTCTTGCGATCCCCCTCTTTCCCCCTCAGGGCGTATGCGGTATTAGCTATCCTTTCGGATAGTTATCCCCCATTACTAGGTACGTTCCGATATATTACTCACCCGTTCGCCACTCGTCAGCGGTGCAAGCACCCTGTTACCGTTCGACTTGCATGTGTAAAGCATGCCGCCAGCGTTCAATCTGAGCCAGGATCAAACTCTTTAGTTTAATCGCTAAGCTAGTACTTACTGGCTTACTTTATTCAGAGCAACCATCGCTGGTTGCTCCTTACTCATGTAAGCACTTGTTTCGCTTCCGAATCAAGCACTCACACTCATCGACTGTATTTTTTTAAAGATCGTTCTCGCTACCTGCATCACTCCGTTTCCGTGTGTGCTGCAGCGAGAGGCCGAACTATACCGGCGGGGCCCCATTCGGTCAACACCCTGAGCAAGATAAAACGAAGTAAGTCGCTAAGTGATTGATTTTAAGTAAATCTATTTTTCTATATTTCAGCCACACACACTCAAGCCAAAGACTCGCCGCAACCAAATTACTTTCATTTCCGTGAAATAATCATGCATTTAGAAACTTTATCGTTTCGTTAGACAATGGAAGTCCAGCGTCATCGCTCCCGGCAGCAAGCAGAGCTTGTTCCGCCGGCCTTTACACCTAGCGAGGCTTGCCAACCTTGGAGCCACGAACACGTCGAAATCAATGGCGTGTTTCAGACTGTCAATCAGCGTCCAAATGTTGCCAGTTTGGCAGTCCGTTTTTTTCCCGTTTTTCGCTATTTAAACCAGAACAAATCATTTCCCGTTTCAAGTATTTCACAGCAATGCGTTGTCCAGTCCAGCAGCGCCAGTAGCTGCACAAACCAGAGTGGTATTGGACGCCGATTAATAAACTGAATGACTAGAGCCCTTAATGTGGCTCAAAGAAACGCTGGAAAAACGGCCAATCTGGCCGAATAGTCGGATTGATGAATTGCTACCGCTACGCGGCCAATTCACATCAGAGCGCCCAACCAGGTTGTCACGCTGGACACATACGGTTTATCGCGTAACCCAACACGCAAACCTCTGGTGCTTATCGTTAAGCTACAGCGCGCATTTCTTCCGCGCAAAGCAAAACCCCCGCCTCTTTCGAGTACGGGGGTCTTGGTACGGCTTAGGGTGTCTGGCAATGACCTACTTTCACACAGGTAATCTGCACTATCATCGGCGCTAAGGTGTTTCACTGTCCTGTTCGGGATGGGAAGGAGTGGGACCACCTCGCTATGGTCGCCAGACTTTAACGGGTTAACTCGTTGCACTTACTACTCTGCAACGCGTTCAGTTCAATAGAAGAAGTAATGTCTTACATTTCAAATCTAGTTTTCTAATCTGGGTAGATTATACCGTCGCACACACGCGCTTCAGGTTATAGGATCAAGCCTTACGGGCAATTAGTATCGGTTAGCTTAACGCATTACTGCGCTTCCACACCCGACCTATCAACGTCCTGGTCTCGAACGACCCTTTAAAAGGCTTAAAGCCTTGGGGAAATCTCATCTTGAGGCGAGTTTCGCGCTTAGATGCTTTCAGCGCTTATCTCTTCCAGATTTAGCTACCCGGCGATGCCACTGGCGTGACAACCGGTACACCAGAGATCTGTCCACTCCGGTCCTCTCGTACTAGGAGCAGCCCCCCTCAAATTTCCAACGCCCACTGCAGATAGGGACCAAACTGTCTCACGACGTTTTGAACCCAGCTCACGTACCACTTTAAATGGCGAACAGCCATACCCTTGGGACCGGCTACAGCCCCAGGATGTGATGAGCCGACATCGAGGTGCCAAACTCCGCCGTCGATGTGAACTCTTGGGCGGAATCAGCCTGTTATCCCCGGAGTACCTTTTATCCGTTGAGCGATGGCCCTTCCATTCAGAACCACCGGATCACTATGTCCTGCTTTCGCACCTGCTCGACTTGTCTGTCTCGCAGTTAAGCCGCCTTATGCCATTACACTATCAGTACGATGTCCGACCGTACCTAGGCGACCTTCGAGCTCCTCCGTTACAATTTGGGAGGAGACCGCCCCAGTCAAACTGCCTACCATGCACGGTCCCCGATCCGGATAACGGACCAAGGTTAGAACCTCAAAGGGGTCAGGGTGGTATTTCAAGGACGACTCCACACAGACTAGCGTCCATGCTTCAATGTCTCCCACCTATCCTACACAAACCACTTCAAAGTCCAATGCAAAGCTACAGTAAAGGTTCACGGGGTCTTTCCGTCTAGCAGCGGGGAGATTGCATCTTCACAAACATTTCAACTTCGCTGAGTCTCAGGAGGAGACAGTAGGGCCATCGTTACGCCATTCGTGCGGGTCGGAACTTACCCGACAAGGAATTTCGCTACCTTAGGACCGTTATAGTTACGGCCGCCGTTTACTGGGACTTCAGTCAAGAGCTTGCACCCCATCATTTAATCTTCCAGCACCGGGCAGGCGTCACACCCTATACGTCGTCTTTCGACTTTGCAGAGTGCTGTGTTTTTGATAAACAGTCGCAGCCCCCATTTCTCTGCGACCCATGTCAGCTCCAGCCGCAAGGGCCTTCACCTAATATGGGCTCACCTTCTCCCGAAGTTACGGTGATAATTTGCCGAGTTCCTTCTCCTGAGTTCTCTCAAGCACCTTAGAATTCTCTTCCTACCCACCTGTGTCGGTTTGCGGTACGGTCAATATAAAGCTGAAGCTTAGAGGCTTTTCTTGGAAGCATAGGATCAATCACTTCAGTCCGAAGACTTCGTCGTCACGTCTCAGCGTTAAAGCAGCCCGGATTTGCCTAAGCCACACGCCTACTCGCTTAAACCCACTATTCCAACAGTGGGCTGACCTACCTTTCTCCGTCCCCCCATCGCACTTTATATCGGTACGGGAATATTAACCCGTTGTCCATCGACTACGCATTTCTGCCTCGCCTTAGGGGCCGACTCACCCTGCGCCGATGAACGTTGCGCAGGAAACCTTGGGTTTTCGGTGTGCGGGCTTTTCACCCGCATTATCGCTACTCATGTCAGCATTCGCACTTCCGATACCTCCAGCATCCTTCTCAAGACACCTTCGCAGGCCTACGGAACGCTCCTCTACCATATGCACATCGTGCATATTCGCGTCTTCGGTTATCAGTTTGAGCCCCGTTACATCTTCCGCGCAGGACGACTCGACCAGTGAGCTATTACGCTTTCTTTAAATGATGGCTGCTTCTAAGCCAACATCCTGGCTGTCTATGCCTTCCCACCTCGTTTTCCACTTAACTGATTATTTGGGACCTTAGACGGCGATCTGGGTTGTTTCCCTCTTGACCATGGACGTTAGCACCCACAGTCTGTCTCCCATGCTCGCACTTGACGGTATTCAGAGTTTGCCATGGTTTGGTAAGTCGCGATGACCCCCTAGCCATAACAGTGCTTTACCCCCGTCAGTGATACATGAGGCACTACCTAAATAGTTTTCGAGGAGAACCAGCTATTTCCAAGTTTGTTTAGCCTTTCACCCCTATCCACAGCTCATCCCCTAATTTTGCAACATTAGTGGGTTCGGACCTCCAGTGCGTGTTACCGCACCTTCATCCTGGCCATGGATAGATCACTTGGTTTCGGGTCTACGCCCAGCAACTATGCGCCCTATTCGGACTCGGTTTCCCTACGCCTCCCCTACTCGGTTAAGCTTGCTACTGAACGTAAGTCGCTGACCCATTATACAAAAGGTACGCAGTCACCCCATTTTGCAAGGGCTCCCACTGTTTGTATGCATCCGGTTTCAGGTTCTATTTCACTCCCCTCCCGGGGTTCTTTTCGCCTTTCCCTCACGGTACTGGTTCACTATCGGTCGATGATGAGTATTTAGCCTTGGAGGATGGTCCCCCCATCTTCAAACAGGATTTCTCGTGTCCCGCCCTACTTGTCGCATGCTTAGTACCAACCAATCTTTTTCGTGTACGGGGCTATCACCCACTGTCGCCAGACTTTCCAGACTGTTCCACTAAAGTTTGATTTATCACATGCAGGCTCTTCCCATTTCGCTCGCCACTACTTTGGGAATCTCGGTTGATTTCTTTTCCTTCGGCTACTTAGATGTTTCAGTTCGCCGAGTTCGCTTCTCATGACCTATGTATTCAGTCATGGATGACCCAAAAGGGCCGGGTTTCCCCATTCGGATATCACGGGATCAATGCTTATTTGCCAGCTCCCCCGTGCTTTTCGCAGGCTAACGCGTCCTTCTTCGCCTATCATCGCCAAGGCATCCACCAGATGCACTTAGTCGCTTGATCCTATAACCTCAAACACGTATCAACAAAGTTAATACAATTCGAAGTATCTGATTTCGCTTTGTTTGCGACATCGATTATTCAGTTCTGACTTCGAACAATCGATTTTGATACAATCTACCCTTATTTATTTCTAAATTTGAGTATTACTTCTTCTATTTTTTTAAAGATCAAGTTACTGTCTTGCTGATTTTAGAAACCAGAATAAATGTGACTTTATTAAATCACATCAATTCTGAATCCTAATCAACAATCCCTAAACCTACAGTCGATGAGTGTGAGTACTCAATCCAAAAGTCTTCTCTTGAAAGGAGGTGATCCAGCCGCAGGTTCCCCTACGGCTACCTTGTTACGACTTCACCCCAGTCATGAATCCCACCGTGGTAAGCGGCCTCCTTACGGTTAGCCTACCTACTTCTGGTGAAACCCATTCCCATGGTGTGACGGGCGGTGTGTACAAGGCCCGGGAACGTATTCACCGCGACATGCTGATCCGCGATTACTAGCGATTCCGACTTCATGGAGTCGAGTTGCAGACTCCAATCCGGACTACGATCGGTTTTATGAGATTAGCTCCACCTCGCGGCTTGGCAACCCTCTGTACCGACCATTGTATGACGTGTGAAGCCCTAGCCATAAGGGCCATGAGGACTTGACGTCATCCCCACCTTCCTCCGGTTTGTCACCGGCAGTCTCCTTAAAGTGCCCAACTAAATGGTAGCAACTAAGGACAAGGGTTGCGCTCGTTGCGGGACTTAACCCAACATCTCACGACACGAGCTGACGACAGCCATGCAGCACCTGTGTTCAAGTTCCTTGCGGCACTCCCCAATCTCTCAGGGATTCTTGACATGTCAAGGCTAGGTAAGGTTTTTCGCGTTGCATCGAATTAATCCACATCATCCACCGCTTGTGCGGGCCCCCGTCAATTCCTTTGAGTTTTAGCCTTGCGGCCGTACTCCCCAGGCGGTCTACTTCACGCGTTAGCTGCGTTACTAAGGAACGAATTCCCCAACAACTAGTAGACATCGTTTAGGGCGTGGACTACCAGGGTATCTAATCCTGTTTGCTCCCCACGCTTTCGTGCATGAGTGTCAGTATTAGCCCAGGGGGTTGCCTTCGCCATCGGTGTTCCTCCGCATCTCTACGCATTTCACTGCTACACGCGGAATTCCACCCCCCTCTGCCATACTCTAGTTGACCAGTTTGCAATGCAATTCCCAGGTTGAGCCCGGGGCTTTCACATCACACTTAATTAACCACCTGCGCACCCTTTACGCCCAGTAATTCCGATTAACGCTTGGACCCTACGTATTACCGCGGCTGCTGGCACGTAGTTAGCCGGTCCTTATTCTTCCGGTACTGTCATCCCCAATGGATATTAGCCACTAGGATTTCCTCCCGAACAAAAGCGCTTTACAACCCGAAGGCCTTCTTCACGCACGCGGCATTGCTGGATCAGGCTTGCGCCCATTGTCCAAGATTCCCCACTGCTGCCTCCCGTAGGAGTCTGGACCGTGTCTCAGTTCCAGTGTGGCGGATCGTCCTCTAAGACCCGCTACAGATCGTTGCCTTGGTGAGCCTTTACCTCACCAACTAGCTAATCTGATATCGGCCGCTCTAATAACGAGAGGTCTTGCGATCCCCCTCTTTCCCCCTCAGGGCGTATGCGGTATTAGCTATCCTTTCGGATAGTTATCCCCCATTACTAGGTACGTTCCGATATATTACTCACCCGTTCGCCACTCGTCAGCGGTGCAAGCACCCTGTTACCGTTCGACTTGCATGTGTAAAGCATGCCGCCAGCGTTCAATCTGAGCCAGGATCAAACTCTTTAGTTTAATCGCTAAGCTAGTACTTACTGGCTTACTTTATTCAGAGCAACCATCGCTGGTTACTCCTTACTCATGTAAGCACTTGTTTCGCTTCCGAATCAAGCACTCACACTCATCGACTGTATTTTTTTAAAGATCGTTTCGCTACTGCTCGAACACCGTGTTGCTGTGTGTGCTGCAGCGAGAGGCCGAACTATACCGGCGGGACCCTATTCGGTCAATACCTTCGTAGCGATAAAGTGCATAAAATAAGGTAAACGGTTGATTTCAAAGCAATCGCACTGATAGCCATTTTTAGCAAATGACTTTTTAATTAATTATGCACTCACTCAAAATCATGCTAAACAAAGCAAACAAGCCGCTTTCAGAAGCGGCTTGTTTCAATTTTCAGTAATTTACTCGTCTGAACCTGCGGGCTTTCTGCGCATTCCACCGGCAACCATCTTGTATTCAAACAAACGACACTCTAAGCCACCGTTATAGAGTGGTGTGCGTTTAGATGCTTTAAGGCCCATATGCTTGGTGATATCCATATCGGCAGTCAGGAAATAAGCTCTCCAACCTGAGAAGCGCTTTTTCAAGGCATCGCCCCACTGAGGATAAAGCTCAGCCAGTTTTTCTTTCTCATCCAGCCGCACACCATACGGCGGGTTGGAAAGCCAGACACCGGCCATATCTACCGGCGGCTTAGCATCCATCGCGTTCAGTTGTTTTAAATGAATGGTGTCGTCAAAGCGGGCGTAATCCAAATTAGCCTGGGCATGCGCAATAGCAGCCGCCGAAACATCGCTACCATAGATAGGGAAAATTTCTTTGGTTTCAGCCGCACGCGCAGCAGCAACCTGCTCTTGCCACATGTCTTCGCTATGCAAACGCATTTTCTGGAAGGCAAATTCGCGACGCGCACCTGGTGCAATTTTTCGTGCAATCATGGCAGCTTCAATTAAGAAGGTAGCCGAACCACACATTGGATCGTACAGCGCTTCGGCCGGCGTCCAGCCAATCAAACGCAAAATCCCTGCAGCGAGATTTTCGCGCATCGGCGCGTCCCCAGTTTCGATACGGTAGCCACGCTTAAACAGCGCGTCGCCTGAGGTATCTAAATAAAGGGTGGCATTGCGATCAGTAAGATAAAGCTGGATACGCATATCTGGCTCAGCGGTATCCACACTTGGGCGCTTGCCCCCTTTCAGACGGAAGCGATCGCAAATACCGTCTTTAATTCGCAGCGCCACAAATTCTGGGCTGCGAATCTGCGGTACGCGGTAAGCCGTAACGCCTACCTTAATGGTGCAATCCACTGAAAACATTTCGGCCCAATCTAAATCACGCGCCATGGCGTAAAGATCGTCTTCTGTTTTCCAGCTTTTTTCTGCCACGCGCCAAAGAATACGGCTGGCAATACGGGATTGCAGATTGGCTTCGTACATCAGCACCCAAGAACCAGCGAAACCTACCCCGCCATCGGTTGCTTTAATCTGATCAGCGCCGAGTGCTTCTAATTCAGCAACGAGCGGCCCTTCAAGACCTCGTGGGCAGGGGGCGAAAAAATGGAATACTTGTTTCATACAATCAACTCTTGTTGTGCTGTTTCAACCCGGCGACGAGTCTGAAGAATAAGCGGTGCCCAAGTATCCCCTGGGCGCTTTTTGCGTGTGGTCAGCGTCAAATCAGATGGCGCGTAAACATTGGTATTGTGCGTGAGTGGCGTGGTAATTAAATACTGCGCCTGAGTGGCCTTTAAGAATGCGCCAACGCGATCAATATTAAAGATATCCAAGTGAGCGAACGGCTCGTCAATAAACACAAAGCCCGATGGATTGGCGTCATCCATCATCAAGCCAATCAGCAGAATCAAAGATTTCATTACCTGCTGGCCACCCGACGCTTCACCGTCGTTCATGCCCATCATGCCTTTCTGGTCAAAATTGAAACGCGCCGCCAAGCCCGCTTGCGCCAGCACCGCATCATCGTTATCCAGATGCGGCATTTCGGCTTCTACATCAATCCCTGCCAGCTCGCCCAGACGGGCAATATTGCGGCAGTAAGCACGCACCGTGGCACGTAGCTTATTAATATAGGCGGCACGGGCTTCATGCGTCAGCTCGCCAGTACGCTGCACTTCTTTGTAATGCACTTCGGCATCACGCTGCACCGCATCGTAATCATTTTGCAGTTTATCGCGGCGGGCCAGAATCGTTTCATCAGTTTCCCAAGACCCATTAGCCAGCTGCTGGCGTTGGCGCTCTAGCAAATGCTGCACTTCACGCACGCTGCCAAATTGCTCACGCACTGCATTCAACGCAGATACATCGCTTAAATGATCCTGCATACTGGTTTTTAGCTCGCGCAGCTGGCGCAATTGCTTGTGGATTTCCAACTGCTGACGCTGCGCCTGATCTTGCTGATAATTCACTTGCCCAGCCAGACGCTCGCGCTGATCTTTGCTGCGCTCAAAACCCACGCGCAATTCTTCACGCGCATCCCGTGCGGCTTCCCAAGCAGCCTGCGCTGCGGCCAGCTCGGCACCCAAGGTTTGCACCGACTCCTGCTCTCCTGGGAAACGTGCTGCGGCAGCGGCAAATTCTTCCTGACGCGCCGCCAGCTGTACCACCGCCTGCATACCCATCAATTGCTCGGTATGCGCGCTAATATCGCGGCTTAAATCTACATCACGCGCTTCTGCATCTAAAATTTGATGATTCAATACTTTTAAGCGGCTCAGCGCATCGCCTAAGCGTGATTGTCTTGCGGCCTCACCAAAGGCAAAATCACTTGGGCGTACGCTAATATCGCGGCCACCACGGCGCTCTTTGTGATAACCCTCTTTGGTGATCCAGTCGCCATCGACCTTACCACCCGCTTCAACCGTAACAACACGCTGAGTGCGGTTAAGCAATTGCACGACCCAGCTTGGCGCATCGCCATTGAAATCCACCACTTCCAGCACCGAGCCTTTATTGGCGCGCGGCACAGGCTCACTATCAGGCACAATAAAGTGGCGGTAGCGTAAGCGCTGGGCAATTTCCCATGCGCGGTTTCGATCACTGGCCCGCTTAAGCAAAACGATGTGACGATAAGGAGCCAGCAAGGCTTCCACTGCCTGCTGCCAGCTCGCATCGGTGACTTCAACAATTTCAGTTAACACCTGATGCGGAATCGCCGCCTCATCCAAGGCAGAGCGCATGTTCCGGGTAAAATCTGGCGATGGCGCTCTACCCGCTTGCAGAGTATTTTGCATATCGGCCAGCTGCTGGCGCTCTTCTTTGGCGGTACGCAACCACTGTCTTAAGCTGGCAAGCTGTTCTTTTAAGGCCAGTAAGCGGTCGTTAATACTGACCGCATCACGGCCATGTTCTGACTCGGCCAGCTCACGTAGCCGCACCTCTTCTTTCAGTAGTTTTTCTGTATCACGGGCTGCATCACGCACCTGTTGAAACAGAGCAAAGTGATTATCGTAAGCCTGCTTGGCTTCACGCTCGCCCACCATGGCGGCTTCGCGGCGTTGATCAAACTCCGAATACGCCAGATTTAATTCATCCAACTCCTGCTTCTTGGCCCGCAAATTGGTTTTAGCCAAGCGAAACTGAGTCAAGCCTGCCAACAAACCATCCCACTGCTCAAGGTATTTAAGGCCTGGCACCACATCTTTTTCTAGGCGAACCACATCGCGTTGCAATGCCTGCCATTCCAAAAAGCTATTAGAGCGCAGCTTCATCCGCTCCACATCAAGCCCAATCTGTGCCATCTGTTGCTCGACTTTTCCCAGCTCACCTTCAGTTTCTTTGAGGCGCAGCTTGGCATCCTGATAGTTATCCAGCACTTGCTTATCGCCAAATACCTGGAAAACCAAATCAAGCAAAGCTTTTGGGCTGTACTCACACAGCTTATCGGTGTCGCCCTGCTCGAGCGCCAATACTTCAGCAATCGCAGCAGTCAAGCCTGCCGATTCAAGACGGCGCTTGTATTCATTCACCCCCAGCCATTGCAAGCCGCTTTCCGTTTCTGGCGTTAGCTCAACCACACCTTCGGCAATGGCGTAATGACGCACCCAATCGCCACCTTGTTTTTTTACGCGACAAAACAGCGTGACTTCAGGGCTGGTAATGGGGAAAAACAAATAGGGGAACAAGCCGCCTTCGCCACGACGCGGGTTGGAGACCACTCCACGCAGCCAAGCAAAGTTTTCTTTATTATTACGAACATAGCGCTTGTAATCGCGGCGGCCCGAGCAGCGCAGAGCCAGCAGGGTGCGCAGCGCATCCAGCATCGTCGTTTTGCCTGAGCCATTTGGCCCAACAATAGTCACAATCTGGGCATCCAGCGGCACGCGAATCGCACGCCAGAAATCCCAATGGACCATTTCAATTTCACGAATCTGAAACATTAATTTTTAACCTATGTCCCGATAAAGCTGTAGCACAGCTTATCTGCTTACTGACTATTCTGACGCAACCCCAAAACGGCTGAGGGCTCTTGGCTCGATACGCTCACCCATCTGCCGCACAATCCCAATAAGCCCGAAGACAACATCAATCTTCAATCGGTGTTTCAACCGCAACCGCATCAATCTTCAGCAAATCAGCCAAAGCACCATTAATAATCCGAGGAGCCAAGCGTGCGTAATCGATCATCAGATCAAGCAGCGGCCCTTCAAAGACCATTTTATTGCGGCGATTAATAAAACCAAGTTTGGCAAGCTGGCTTAAATTCATAGAGAAACGCGCCTTACCGCCGAGCTTTTTACCAAAATCAGCATAAATCGCTTCTTCAGGAATCCCCGGAGCCACCTCATCACCAAACTCGATCGGCGATGCTTCGCCAAACATATCATCAGGATCCGATGCAGACAGGGCAATCTGGCGCTGGCGTTTTGGCAGAATAATTAAGGCCCAGACCACGATCAAAAGGGCAATCGCATCCCTTGGCATGCCCATATTATTAGACAACCAATTTTCGCCCTCACCGAACACCCAGTCTTCCATTTCGGTAGCAAGGCCAACGGCGATGTATTCTGCGTAGGGATTTTCTAAGAGGCGCAGGCCACAGCCGGCCAGCCGGTGATCCAGCGATTCACGGAACGCTTCGTCAATCAAAGCGCGCCGCGCTAAAGGATCTTTGCGCGGTAAAAAACGATGCGCCAAGAGGCGCGCGACCAAAATATTAAGAGCTTGATCCATGTACACCCATACAGATATGAAACGCCAAAATTAAACGAATAACTCAAGCAAATAGCGAAACTTAACCAAAACCTTGGCATGCCGCACAGATTATGGCGGCATACTACACAAATAGATAAGGCCAAATTTACCGAAAAGATGCAGAAAAGCCAGCCCGGAGGGCTCAACCCCATGCAGCCATGGTCAGGCACAGCAGGCTGCAGTGCCCGCTAAGCTAATAAATCAGCCAAATGATGAGGCTTGCCCAACATGGCCTTGGCCAGCTCTTCACAGAGCGCAGGCGTGCATTGTGCAGCATCTAATAAATGCTGATCTTCGCCTAAATTGGCCAGATTACGAATATTTAAACGAATTTTCCCGGAGTCATATACCGCGTCAAAGCGAAAGCGCGTTGGCACCAAAGGGGCTATCGTCATTGCCGAGCGGATAAATTTACCATCCGGCGCAGCCTGAATTTTTTCTTCCAGCTTACATCCGTACTGCCACATCTGCTCTTTCAAGTGTTTAGCGGCACTTTGCGATGAACAGACTGTACGTAAAGGCTCCCGACCCTGCCACTCAACAATAAACTCAACGTAATCAGGGTGTTCTCCACCCTCCAGCGATTTATTACGCGAATTCGCCGCAGCCAGCGTCATATTCATCTGCGTAAACTCACCCACACCCCATACCCGGTAGGTATGCGGGCTGGCCGGCTTTACCACCTTAAGTTGATTAGCCAGCTCGTAAAAATAAGCAAGGACTGCACGCATTGCGCTATCGATCAGGCCCATATTGGCAAGATAAACACGTCTTTGCTCTGCACTATCTGTTTCTACTGACGCGGCCTGCTGCTTCAGATCATCCAAAAGACCCATTATGCACTCCACAACGATTTGACTAGACCCAAGCCTACCTTATTAATACTGTCCAATACAGAAAGCAATACGCGCTTATTTGAACTATTTTATGTCAACAGGACGTAACCGACCGCGGCTAATTGCAGCGACCTCAAGGTGTTCCAACAACTCCACCCCTTCCTCTGCCTCTAGGAATAAAGGCAGGCGAACTAAATCTGCCACCACACTTTGTTCTAGTGCAGCATCGGCATCACCAAGCAAAGAAAGCAAAGATAAGCGATAAGCTGTGACATTGTAAGTATCGGCGACCACCTGCTCAAACAGCTCGGCCGTGCCGCCACGGGCAGCCAAAGCCCCCAGCTCTTCAAACAGTGCTTCTGCATCCAAGAGACGCTCTACTTCCATCGCCTCAACATCTTCTGCCACCTCGCTTGACGGCAGGGCACTCTCGATATACTCAAGCCGCTCACGACTCACTAACTCGTATTCAGAAATATCTAACAACTCATCCGCAGTCACAAACACAGGCTCTGGATGGAAAATCAATAAATCCCGCCCCAAATTAGCCAATTCATCCTGATCAAGGCGCCGCAGCCAATCGGCCACATTAGTGGATGTCAGCCCGGATTCGCCCAGATGCACGCGCTGCGCGGCCAGCTCGCTTAAACGACGCTGAAATACGCTGGTTAAACGCAACATACGGCTTTGCGCGGTAGCAATGGCCTGCGCCTGATTCAGTGTCAGCAGATCCAGCGTGTCATCATCCAAAATGGCATGCATGACCTCGGTACCTTTCTCTACCCACTTCCAAACACTTTCTAGCTTAGATTGCGCTTTGCGAATTTGGAACTCAGATTGCGATTCAAGCGCTTCTTCAAAATCGCGGTATAGCTCGTTCAAGCGAGCCAAAAGGTGCTGCAATGCTTCATGCGCCACCCGCCCAACTGACTGCCCCGCCGCTACTTGCGCGGTTAAATAACCCAGCTCGGCATCGCCATCAGAAAACTGTACCAGTGTGCCAATTGAGGCCAGCGCAATACGGCCCGGCTCTGATAATGAATAAAGCTGCTCATCCGAATCCCAGACCAAAAGTCCGTTATCACGGATCCGCTTTAGAACGGTTTCAAGCTTTACGGGGTTGATATAGGCAAAGTGTGCTTGCAAATCTTGCGGCGTCCAGCGCGGAGCCTGTGCACGCGCACCAATTTCACGCAGCACCAAGAGGCGCACCATGACTTCTTCCTCACCGCCTCGAAAGAGCGTGATAAAAGCGTCTAAATAGGGGCGAGCGCGGATCAACCCTGCCAATGGCGGCAGATCAAGTGGCACAAAGCCAGGCTGAAAAAATTCTAAGAGAGCGGAGTCGTTCTGCATGTGACCGGCAGATGAGTACTAAAAGGGAAAGGAGCTTAACGCGTACACCCAGCAAGTACCAGCCCGAACATTTCACGTTCAGGCTGCACCTTGCTAGGCATTCGCTAATTACGCGCTGGCGCTATCGTCTGAAGCCAGTAAATCTGCCTGTGTAGCGGCTACTTTAGCTGCTTCTTTTGCAGCATTTGCTTCTGCTTTTGCAACAGCTGCAGCTTCGCGGGCAATTTCTAATTGTTCGGCACGAATCTTATCTTCATTACGCGCATAGATACGAGCAGCTTCCAGGTAATCCATGATTGCGTACGTTAAATCACGACAACCTTCACCCGTTAAACCAGAAATAGTAAACAGGCGCGGCTGCATCGGATCAAACGCTTCATAAGCATCATGCACACCCGCTTCCCAGCCATAGGCTTTTAAGAAGTTGGCTACACGCTCGGCCCGCTCGTCTTCTGGAATCATATCCAGCTTATTGAGCACCAACCAGCGCGGCTTTTTATGCAGCTCTTCATCGTATTTACGCAGCTCTTCAACAATGGCGCAGGCTTCAGCCACCGGATCGGTTGACTCATCAAAGGGAGCCAGATCAACGATGTGCAGCAAAATACCGGTACGCTGCAAGTGCTTCAGAAAGCGATGCCCCAGACCTGCACCTTCAGCCGCGCCTTCGATCAGACCAGGAATATCAGCCACAACAAAGCTGCGATTATCATCGATACGTACCACGCCCAGATTTGGGAATAAAGTGGTAAACGGATAATCAGCCACCTTAGGTTTAGCAGCTGAAACAGCGCGAATAAAGGTTGATTTACCGGCATTTGGCATGCCCAGCAAACCAATATCAGCCAGTACCTTAAGCTCTAAACGCAGCTCACGGCGCTCGCCCTCTTCCGCTGGTGCGGTTTGGCGTGGAGCGCGGTTTACAGACGATTTAAAGTGCAAATTGCCCAAACCGCCCTTGCCACCCTTAGCGATCACAACGCGCTGGCCGCTTTCGGTTAAGTCTGCAATCAGCTCACCAGATTCGGCATCCACAATTGATGTACCCACTGGCATGCGCAATTCAACATCATCGCCGCCCTTACCGTAACAATCCGCACCACGGCCATTTTCACCATCGCGTGCTTTATATTTTTTTACAAAACGATAATCAACCAATGTATTGATGTCTTCATCCGCAACCGCCCAAACGCTACCACCTCGGCCACCATCGCCGCCATCCGGACCACCACGGGGAATAAATTTCTCACGGCGCATACTTGCAGAGCCACTACCACCCTTGCCGGCAATGGCTTCAATTCTTGCTTCATCAATAAATTTCATGCGTAGAGCTCCAGCAAAATACTTTAGAAGACTGCCCGCGTGTTTTGGGCGAGGCACTGTTGCTTGTTATTTTTAAAGCATAAAAACGAGACAAATGCCGTGCAAAAATAATAAGCAACAGAACCAAAACTTCCGATAGAAAAAAAGCCCCATCCATGATGGACAGGGCTTTAAAATATACCACTATCGCTTAATAAATTAAGCAGCTACTTCTTCACCAACGTAAGGCAGAATGGTAACAGTGCGACGCTTCAGAGCGCCTTTAATTGCGTACTGTACATAACCATCTTTCAGCGCAAACAAGGTGTGATCCTTACCAACGCCAACGTTATCGCCTGGGTGGAATTCTGTACCGCGCTGACGCACGATAATAGAACCAGCAGGAATTAATTCGCCGCCGTAAACCTTAATACCAAGTCGTTTTGAATGTGAGTCGCGGCCGTTACGTGAACTACCGCCAGCTTTCTTGTGTGCCATGTTGCAACACTCCTACTGAATTACGAAAAGGCGGAATTACTTAACGATCGCGTCGATACGCAATTCAGTGTAATTCTGACGATGGCCTTGATGGCGCTGATAATGCTTACGACGACGCATTTTAAAAATGGTCACCTTGTCGCCACGACCGTGTGTTACCACGGTTGCGGAGATAGATGCACCAGCTACCAGTGGGGCACCAATCACCACTGCTTCACCGTCTGCCACCATCAATACTTCATTCAGTACGATCTGGCTGTCGATGTCTGCAGTAATCTGTTCTACTTTAAGTTTTTGGCCGACGACAACTTTATACTGCTTGCCCCCGGTTTTTACGACTGCATACATAACAAGCTCCATTGGAGAGTTTGGGTCTTGCGCTTTACTACCTGTCACGCCCTCTATTATTAAATAGCGCGAGCAGCAAAACGTCTTCCCGAATCGGGAAACGCGCGATGCTACGCTGAAGGACCAATCAAGTCAAGCACTTACGCAGCACCGACATCTGTATCCTTGGGGAATCGCGGCAAACTCCTATACCCAAGACAGAGCGGAGTGTCGAAGTTTCTGCTAACATGCGCGATTAATTCATGCACGAGCAGTACGGGGCACAAGCGTGGCAATGGAGTTCGTAAAATCAGTTATTGGCGAAGAAATGCAGGCGGTGGACCAAGTTGTCCGCGATCGCCTCTATTCTGACGTCATTCTAGTGCGGCAAGTCGCCGAATATATTGTGAACTCGGGCGGTAAACGCCTGCGTCCGATGATGGTGCTCTTGTCTGCAAAAGCCTTGGGCTATGAAGGCACCCATCACCGCGAGCTGGCTGGCGTGATCGAGTTTATTCATACCTCGACGCTGCTGCATGACGATGTGGTCGATGAATCCGATCTGCGCCGAGGCCGTGACACAGCCAATGTGCTGTTTGGCAACGCCGCATCGGTTTTGGTGGGCGACTTCTTATACTCGCGCGCGTTTCAGATGATGGTGAGCTGTGGTTCGCTGCGAATTATGCAAGTGCTGGCCGATACCACTAATATTATTGCTGAAGGCGAAGTACTGCAGCTGATGAATATTGGCAATGTCGATATCGATGAAGCCGCTTATTTAAAAGTAATTCGCTACAAAACAGCTAAATTATTTGAAGCCGCAGCACGCCTTGGCGCCATTCTTGCCGAAAGCAATCCTGATACGGAAGATCGTATGGCGCGCTTTGGTATGCATTTAGGTACCGCCTTCCAGATTATTGACGATGTATTGGATTACTCTGGCAAAACCAGTGAAATCGGCAAAACGCTGGGCGATGATCTGGCTGAAGGCAAAGCGACTTTGCCGCTGATTCATGTGATGAGCCACGGCACGCCAGAAGCCGCCCATATTGTCCGCACCGCATTGCAACACGCTAACCGTGATGAGCTGCCTGCCGTACTGACTGCTGTGCAAGCCAGCGGTTCATTAGAATATGCGCGTGCTGTTGCGGCAAAAGAAGCGCAACTGGCTAAAGACTGCCTCGAAGGACTTACGCTAAACCCTTATTTGCAATCACTTCTTTTACTGGCCGATATATCAATTAACAGAAACAGTTGACAAGCGGTACGGCGTCAGTAATAATGCGCACCTCTTCGCAGTAATGCAAAAGAGATTTCGGGGCGTAGCGCAGCCCGGTAGCGCATCTGCTTTGGGAGCAGAGGGTCGTGAGTTCGAATCCCACCGCCCCGACCAAATATTAAAACCTCAGGACTTCGGTCTTGAGGTTTTTTATTGCCTGTCATTTCTCCATCTTGCCCCCGCACATAATTCCCCTTAAGCAGACTAGGGCTTATATCAGTAGTCAGGTAATACAATTAAGTAGTAATCTCTAATATTCGTTTATCATCCTGCCAAACTGCATAAACATCGCCATGCCTGCAACACGCAAGCATAGCAACCCATGCCTGTCATCCCCTATTGGATTTCGTAATGCGCCGCAATTTACCCATCACCGAACACGAAGTCAGCGTTGATCCCCGCCGCCCCATCGTCAGCAAGACAGATTTAAAGGGCCAAATAAGCTATGCCAATTCATCATTTAAAGAAGTGGCAGGCTTTAGTGGGCAAGAGATCATTGGCGAGCCACACAATATTGTTCGTCACCCCTTTATGCCCAGCAGTGCCTTCGACGATATGTGGCAAACCTTAAAAAAAGATTTACCTTGGCGCGGCATTGTTAAAAACCGCTGCAAAAATGGCGATCATTACTGGGTAGAAGCCTTTGTCACGCCGATTCGCGAAAACGGCAGAAAAATTGGCTATATGTCGGTACGCAACACGCCCAGCAGAGCGCAAATCTCTGCGGCAGAAGCGCTTTACAGCAAAGTGAACGCAGGCCAAGCCAAACTGCCCGCCACACAATGGCAACAGCAAAGCTCAATGAAGCAAAGAATCTGGCTGGTACTGGCTGCAGTGGCGCTTCCTGCGCTGGCCTCCCCTTTTGCCATGCCCCTGCTTGCCATATCTGCTATTGCAGCCATTGCTGGTGGCTGGTATTTAAGCCAGTCGATGACCCGCCCTATTCAGCAAATCGAGTACGCATTTTCACAACTCAGTGAAGGCAATTTTCGCTTTGATGTCGATGCCAAAGCCCCTGAGGAGTTCAGCCATTTACTCATTGCTCTGGAATCAATGCGGATTAATTTACGCGCCATTATTGCCGACGTAGTACTTGCAGGGAGCCGCGTGGACGAGCGTGCAAAGGGCGTTGCTAAAAGTGCTGAAGAATTACTCAACCGCAGCAGAGAGCAATCAGACGGCGTAGGCACCGTTGCCGCTGCCTTAGAAGAAATGGCAGCCAGCGTAGGTGAAATCAGCCTTGCTACACGCCTAAGTGCAGACCACGCAGCCAAAGCCAATGAGCTTGCAACGCGTGGTGCGATCGAAATGGGTGCGGCACAGCAGGCCACACAAGAAGTAGTTAACGTGGTTGACCAGGCTCGCGTAACCCTTGGATTACTCTCCGATGCGGTACGAGAAATCAGCGTGGTGACGCAAACCATTCGTGAAATTGCCGACCAGACCAATCTGCTTGCGCTTAACGCCGCAATCGAAGCCGCCAGAGCAGGCGAAACCGGCCGTGGCTTTGCCGTAGTGGCCGATGAAGTACGTAAGCTGGCCGAGCGCACCAGCGCCAGCACCATCAGTATTGCCAGCACCATCAGCAGCGTCGAAGCCCGCACCAGCGAAGCGCTTGCCACCATGCGTGAGGCAGTCGCTTCGGTAAACCACGGCACAGCACAAATTGATGCCTGCACGGTGACGCTGAGTGAGATTGCTGCCGCCAGCAATGGTGTAGACCAATCATCCCGCCATGTGGCAGGAATGCTGGATCAGCAATCATCGGCCTCTGAAGAAGTGGCGCAGACCATGGAAAAAATGAACGCACTGACCGAGCAAAATGTCAGCCGGATTGCAGATGTAGGGCAAACCGCATCACAGCTCACAGAAATTGCCAGCGAGCTGCATCAGTTGGTACAGCAATTTGAAAAATCACTGTAAATATCACAGCAAGAAAAAAGAGGGACGCTGAATGCGCCCCTCTTTTTTTGGGTTCTCTATTTATAAAACCGCTTTACCACCAGTACTCAAGCTGCACACCGTAAGTTGAGCCATTTAAATCAGCGCCAAATATGCCGGTTTTAGACAGCGCCGAACCCGCAGATGCGGCATTCTGGGCCGCTTCATTCCAGCGGGCGTAGGTATAAAACAAGCGCAGCTCTGGCCTGCTCCAGAATGCTTTATCCAAAGTAAAAGTAGGCGCAATGGTCAGCTTGCTTAGATTACGCGTTTGCCCGTCTAAAGCCTCAACGCGATCATGGCCCGCCTCGCCCACTAATTTAAAATTCTGGCTAAAGGCGTAAACCGGCCTTGCCCCTGCCGACCACCAGGTTTGTCTGCCTGCATCGCTTTGATCACGCTGATAAACCGCAGTCAGCTGGCCGCCAAATTCTGGCGTGGCTTGCCAATCAAAAGACTCGACCAAACGTAAACGCTTATTGCTCTGATTTGCCAGTAAGGGGCCGGTATAACCCAAGCCCGTACCTGGGCCTACACCATACTGAATGGCAAATTTATTGCTGCCGCCCAGCCAGCCCTTTTGCTCGTGCTGCGCAGTGACCGACCAGCCACTATTGGCCCCGCTTACCTGCCCCGCATCTTGGATATAACTCAGGCCCAGCGCCACTTCCCCACCCTGATTTGTCTTAATCCCACCCAGTTGAAAATCATGCTTATTGGCGTAATCGGCCTGATAAAGATTATCTTCACGAGAGAAGGCGTAGCTGAGTTTTAAATCGCCAACTTTATAGTCCTCAATCCCCAGCCCCGTACCGCTTGGATTCCAGTAGTAAAAATCAGTGATATGCACATCATGACGCTTGTAATAACGACGTCCTGCCCATAGCGTTGCACCGTTTAACTCAGAGATATTGCTGTATTTGGCGTAAATCTGCGGCGCTCTGGCGCTGCCATCTTCCGGCTGAAAAGTGGGCGATCTATCGTTGCGATTATAGAGGCTACCCATTCCGACTACGGTAAAGGTGCTGCCCTGCTCGCTTTTAAAAAAATCGTGGCTTATTTCCAGCTCGCCGTATAACTCGCACTCATTACCAAGGCGATATTTGGTCTCGGCACCCGCCAGCTGAAAACAGCTTTGCGCGCCGCCAGATCCTGTTGAAGCCCCAGAGCCAATTCGGCCATAGCCATGAAACTCGAATGCCATTGCGGGCATGGTTATCGCCATGAAAATGCCACTTAATAGTGTGGTTTTAATAGTGGTATTGATTTCTGAATGAGACATCGCTCTACTCCTTATTTATTTTTAAAAACAAACTAACAAGCAAAAGCATCCCTAGCCCTGCACATTGGGAGGGGACAAAACTGCCTAAAGGCAGGAATAAGGGTGGTGTTAAAACTGGGCAGCGGGTGCTGCCCAGTGCGTGCTACCGAAAAGTTAGAAAGATCTTTTTAGTACCTTCGGCGCAGTGTTTAGCTGCGGCAATCCCTCCGCGCATACATTTGATCTACTTATTTCCCCCTTTGAAAAAGGGGGGCCAGGGGGGATTGGGCACGGCATCCCTTTACAAAAATGCGCAAACCAATTTAAAGGCAAATCCCCCTCATTCCCCCTTTTACAAAGGGGGAAGCATTAGCCCTAGAGGTATTTGGCGTGCTCTGTAGTTCGCTGGAAAATCCCCCCCAAGAACTAAGCAGCACTAAACCTCACCATCAATGATTCAAATGGCCGCAAATTAAACTGGCTGAAATCTGCGCCAATATCGGCGTAATTCGTCAGCAGCAGCTCGCCTGACCAGCCAGCAGGGATGGTGACATTCGAAAACACTGCCCTGCTAGCAGTAAAGTTACTCACCACCAGCAAGATTTCACCCGGCAGGCTGCGGGTATAAGCCCAAACCGCCGAATCCTGAGCACTCAGGCAACGGTATTCGCCATATTTAAGTGCTGCCGATGTTTTGCGTAGCGCGATCAGCTGACGGTAGTGATGCAGCACCGAGTTTTGATCCGCCATCGCCGCAGCCACATTCACTTTTTCTGGCTGACTGGCAATCTTGATCCATGGCTCAGCGCTAGAAAACCCAGCGTTCAGGCCATCATTCCACTGCATTGGGGTGCGGGAGTTATCGCGGGATTTTTGCTTAATCGCCGCCATCATGTCGGCCTCGGGCACGCCCGCTGCGCTCAAGTTTTGATAGGCATTCAGCGTTTCTACATCTCGGTAATCGCTGATCTGGGTAAAGGCCGGATTAGCCATGCCGATCTCTTCGCCCTGATAAATATAGGGCGTGCCTTGCAGGCCGTGCAGGGTGGTGGCGAGCATTTTTGCGGATTCAACGCGATAGCGGCCATCGTCGCCAAAGCGTGAAACCACGCGCGGTTGATCGTGGTTACACCAGAAAATAGCGTTCCAGCCACCGCCCTCGTTCATGCCGCTTTGCCAATCAGACAGGATGCGTTTTAGCTGGATAAAATCATAGGGAGCCGCCACCCATTTTTCGCCATTCGGGTAATCCACTTTCAGATGGTGGAAATTAAACGTCATGGATAATTCATGGCGATCTGGCCGCGAGTATTGAATACATTGAGGCAAGCTGGTCGATGACATTTCGCCCACCGTGAGTAAATCTCTGCCAGCAAATACCTTGCGATGCATTTCTTGCAGATATTCATGCACGCGCGGGCCATCGGTATAAAAGCGGCGGCCATCGCTCTCGTCGTCGCTAAAATCTTGCTGCTTAGAGATCAGATTAATCACATCAAGGCGAAAGCCTGCCACGCCTTTATCGGCCCAAAACTGCATCATCTCGAACACAGCTTGGCGCAGCTTTGGGTTTTCCCAATTTAAATCAGCCTGGCTTTCATCAAATAAATGCAGGTAATACTGGCCGCTAGCCTGATCGAGCGCCCACGCCGAGCCACCAAATTTGGATTGCCAGTTATTGGGCTGATCGCGCCAAATATAGAAATCACGATAAGGATTATCACGCCCCTTTAAAGCCTCTTGAAACCAGGCATGCTGCACTGACGTATGGTTGACCACGATATCCAGCATGATGCGTAAGCCCCGAGCGGATGCTTCGCTCAGTAGCAAATCAAAATCGGCCATGCTGCCGTAAGCCGGATCAATTGCGAAGTAATCGCTAACATCGTAGCCATTGTCTTTTTGCGGTGAGGCGTAAATGGGCGTCAGCCACAGATAATCCACCCCCAGCCATTGCAAATAATCCAGTTTGTCGACAATGCCCAATAAATCTCCCGTTGCCCTGCCCTGATGGCTGCAAAAGCTTTTAGGATAAATTTGATAAACCACCGATGATTGCCAGTCTTGTTGCATCTGAATACTCCCTGCGCAGCGCCACTGAGACGGCGCTGCTTACTAAAAAACTGAGGCGTTGCCGCTTCGGATATCTACACAGATTGCTGAGCCAGCACCGGCTCAGCCTTCCACGCCCTACGCTTGGCAAAGACCCATGTCAGGCAAAAAGGCACGATGACGGCGATTAAGGTACCCAGCAGAAACACCGGAATATGCACAGGCACAATCGAGATAAACGCGGGTAAGCCGCCCACGCCAATCGCGGAAGCTAAAACATGGTTTAGGGTAATCAAGACCGAAGCGCAGGCAGAGCCAATCAGCGCGGCGTAGAAAGGATATTTAAAGCGCAGATTGACCCCAAACATGGCTGGCTCGGTAATGCCAGAGAAAGCAGAGATGGCCGAGGTCGACGCCATGCTTTTTTCGGTGGCGCTTTTTGCAATACAGAACATCGCCAAAGCCGCACTACCCTGAGCAATATTAGATAGCGCAATAATCGGCCAGATAAAAGTGCCGCCGTGGCTGGTAATCAGCTGTAAATCCACCGCAATAAACATATGGTGCATGCCGGTAATCACCAGCGGCGCATAGAGCGCACCAAAAATCGCCGCGCCCAGCACTGGGGCTACTTCAAAAATATGCACCAAGCCTTGGGTAATCAACACGCCAAGGCCACGCGCTACTGGCCCAATTACCGCCAGCGCTAGCACGCCACTGACTACGATGGTGGTAATCGGCACAACAAGCAGTTGAATCGCATTAGGCACGCGCGCTTTCAACCAGATTTCTACCTGACTCATCACCCAAGTGGCGGCCAAGATCGGCAATATCTGCCCCTGATAACCCACGCGCTCAATCTTAAACAGGCCCAGAATATCGAAGTAAGGAATCGCCTGGCCATCAAGCCCGGCTGCGGCCTTGCCGTAATTCCATGCATTGAGTAAATCGGGATGCACCAGCAACAAGCCCAGCACGATGCCTAAGACTTCGCTGCCGCCAAAACGCTTAGCCGCCGACCAGCCCACTAGGGCAGGTAAGAATACAAAGGAGGTATTGGCCATCATATTAACCAACTGCCACAGCCCGCTTAGGCCGGGATACGCATCCAGCAAGCTTTTGCCGGGGATAAACATATCCTTAGCACCGAGCAGATTGTTTATCCCCATTAAGAGGCCAGCGACAATAATCGCGGGCAGAATCGGCATAAACACATCTGAGAAAATCTTAACGAGGCGCTGCAAGGGGTTGAGTTTATTGTCGCCCTTGCCTTTTACATCCGCCACGGTGGCGGCGCTTCTGCCTGCCAGATCGATCAGCTGGGCATAAACCCGATCCACATCGCCCGAGCCAATCACAATCTGAAACACGCCACCATTGCTGAACTGGCCTTTCACCAGCTCGACGCCTTTGAGCTGCTCGTGCTTAATTTTGCCTTCGTCTTTTAAAGCAATGCGCAGCCGCGTAATACAGTGCGCCGCCTGCTCGATATTTTCTGCCCCGCCTATGGAATCGAGGATCTGCTGTGCAATCTGCCGGTAGTCGTAGCTCATCTGTCTGCCTCTTTGTGTAATATTCACAGCGACACATTTAACTCGTACAGACGAGTTGTGTCAATACTCGTATGTACCAGTTAAGTACTTAAATTCACTGACTATTAAGCTAAATCAAACACAGCAAGCCTCCGTATTGATAGAAAACCCTAGGTTAAATGGCATGTCTGGCGGGTAATTCAGAGCAGAAGAAGCTTAGAAACACGCATCAGCGCTCGGCGCAGCGGGCCAATAAACCACAGGTGCAAGCATAAAACAGCCTGTTTTAAAGCCAGCTTGATCGTGGATAAAGCATTCCAATGTAATTACTTTATGATGAAAGCTCTGTTGACGTTTGCCTGCCCTTGCGCGGAGCCTATGAAAGCCATCTACGCACTGACCGATATTCTGACGCTGGCCTTAAAAGCAGGCCTGCTTGCCCATCAATCCGGGGCAGGCACGCATCGCACCTCGCTGATTATTCAGCGCACGGCCAAGGCGCTGGGCGCGGTGCAGGTAGAGGTGATTATTTCATCCACCAATATTGGCGCCACCATTGAGCGGGAGCACGAGAGGGAAACCGGCTTTAGAAAAGCGCCGCATATGGGGGTGAATTTTTCACTACTGACTTCACTGGATGGCTGGCTATTCGCATTAGAGCAAGGCCAGCTTGATGCCGATGCGGCCCATGCCGCTTTAGATTTAATCGCTCAAGCCAAAGGCCATTACCCGCGCAGCGTGGTGACTTTATTTGTGGGTTTATCCTGCGGCGCATTTGCAGCTTTATTTGGCGGAGATATAGCGGCTATTTTGATTACCACCTTGGGCGCAACGATGGGAATGGCGGTGCGATTTCAACTGGTATTACAGCACTTCAAGCCCTTTGTATTTGCCAGCGTGGCCAGCTTTGTCGCCCTGCTTTGCACCGGCTTATTAAGAGATTTCACCAGCACGCCCGATACGGCCATGGCCGCCTCGGTCTTATTTTTAATTCCTGGCGTGCCCTTGATTAATGGCGCATCTGATTTACTGAATGCCAATTATTTAAATGGCATTGTCAGATTTACCATGAGCGCCGTTATTGTTCTGGGCATTGCCATTGGCATTAGCCTTGCACTGCGTATATTAGGAATCTAAATGTCTACAACTTGGTTAATCGAGCTGATGGCAGCGCCTGCCGCATTAGGCTTTGCACTTTTATTTAATGTGCCGCCCAAAGCATTATGGATGTGCGGCATTCTGGCCGTATCCGGCCATGCCGTACGTAAGCTGGTATTAACCATGGATGGTGATATTGTATTTGGCACGCTATTGGCGGCACTATTAATTGGCATCGTGGCCGAGCTTTGGGCAGACCGCCACAATCAGCCCGGCGTGATTTACGCCATTAGCGCCGCCATTCCGATGATACCCGGCAAATCAATGTACCAATCCGTACAAGCCTTATTAGGCATCGCCACCATGTCGGCAGAAGCAGACGGCACTGCTTTATTAGTGGCCGCCGGTGTGCACGGCGTAAAAGCCATCATGATTGTATTAGCGCTAGCCTTTGGTATTGCTGCGCCTTTATTGCTATTGCCAAAGCGGGGGAGATAAAAGGTCTCAAGCCACACAAAGGCAAATCCCCCTCAATCCCCCTTTTCCAAAGGGGGAAGCTACAGCGATGAAATGACGTTTGATGCCTTTATTCCCCCCCCTTTGAAAAAGGGGGGCAAGGGGGGATTTGGCACGGCATATCTTTACAAAAAAGCCCCAAGCCAACTCAAAAGCAAATCCACCTCAATCCCCTTTTACAAAGGGGGAAGCTACAGCAATGAAATGACGTTTGATGCCTTTATTCCCCCCCTTTGAAAAAGGGGGCAAGGGGGGATTTGGCACGGCATATCTTTACAAAAAAGCCCCAAGCCAACTCAAAAGCAAATCCACCTCAATCCCCTTTTACAAAGGGGGAAGCTACAGCAATGAAATGACGTTTGATGCCTTTATTCCCCCCTTTGAAAAAGAGGGGGAAGGGGGGATTTGGCACGGCATATCTTTACAAAAATACGCCAAGCCAAACAAAGACAAATCCGCCTTTTACAAAAGAGGAAGCTATAGCACTGAAGTAACAAGAAAAGTGATACAGATCGATATGCACGCAATAGCTAGCGCACTAGGATCAACGCCGCGCAATATCCGAGAAAAAAAACTTATCCAGCCGGTGCCGGGATTCAGTGTATTCAAACTGGCGGCCATCATAGAAATGGGTGTGGTTTTTCACCACAATCACATGATCCATGCCATTTAAATCTAAATAGCGGCGATCGTCCTCAATACAGGGCTGGGCTTCAAATACCCGCTGGGCATAGCAGATATTTAGCTTAAGCACTTTCTCTATATATTCATAAATCGAATTCTGCGCAATTTGCGGCGTAAGACCGGGTATCATCCCAGCGACAAAATAATTAATATCCAGAATCACATTCTCTCCATCGATATTACGCACCCGTTTAATCCGCACTAGCTCGGTTTTTTCCGGCACTTGCAAAAGCTTAGCCTGCAATTTATCTGCGCTAATCAATTGAAAATCAGCAATCTGCGTCGTCACCGCCCGCCCTAGGCGCTCGTAAGATTCTTTAAAGCTAACAATACCGCTGAGTTGAAATTCGATATTGCCCGGCTTTAAGACAAACACCCCCTTGCCGTGGATTTTTTGCACATAGCCACGCTCCTGCAACTGATCCACCGCCTTACGCACCGTACCTCTGCTTGCCGCATAGCTATCCATCAGCTCAGATTCAGAAGGAATCCGCTCGCCTTTTTGCAAACGCTGATTATCAATATCCGCAACGATATCGGCGAAAATCTGGCTGTATTTGTTCACGCTGGGGTCACTTCGGGGGAATCAGGAATGGAACAGGCAGTCTGCCTGAAACTGACTTTGGATGCCAGTTTGGGGAGGGGGAATAATCTAGAGAACAGCATCATCCTCTAAGGCTTTAGTAGCGTTAGCCTGCTGTTTTGGTAATCCCAAACCGAAATATAGTTTTTTAAAAAGTGATAACCTAATCCTATCTGATTCGTTTTACCAATTTTAAAAGTCAGATTACAAGCCCCTGCTAAAGCGGTAGAACCCTCATAAAGCCCCTGCAAATTTGCACTCATATGCGGCTCGCGCAGGCCGTAGGTGAACTCTCTAAGCTGAAGCTTCAACTCACCGCTGGTAAGCAGCGCGTTTTTCATGGCTTCAGTCAGCTGCAAACTCCCAATATTGCCGGTATCAAACGATGCTTTTATATTGTGATCGCCAATGTGCAGCACGACTTCCGGCATTTTTCCATCGACGCCAGTCGGGGTAAATTCAAAGGTGGCGACAACCCGCGCCGGATCAACCACACTGGCGAGCAGGGCTTTATCCTGATTAAACGCGTGAAATGCAAGCGTCTGCGCTTCATAATCAATCACAAATAAATAATTGCGATTAAACCCATGGCCAATGCTGCCCAAAAAATATGGCGTGTAAGCCTGCTCAATAAAACGCCAATCCGTGTGTAAAACAGCGGGTACGTTTTTAAGCTGCATCTGCCCTGCAAGATCTATTTTATTAATCGGCTGATGTTGTTGATACAACACCATCTTCTGCCCTGAAGCGGTCTGGCCCTCACCAATTTTTTTATCTTTGCCCAAGGGTAAATAGTGATTATTCAAAAAAAACGGGAATTCAGTTCCCGTATCAAACATCAGCTTCCCTTCCCTGCCATTAACCACGCCATCGATCAAGATGTGGCCGTTAAATAAATAAAATGGCAAGGTAAAGTTAGCCGGAGCGGACAAATATGGCGTACGAGCTAAGAGCGCAGGCTCTGCCCCGAAAACGGAAGGGGTAATCAAAACTACAGCAACAACGATCGCCCTTAGCGAGGTTAAAAACATCATTTTACAAGCTCCTGTCCGAGGTAATAACCTGATAGACGCACACTCGACAAACATCCAGACCATACAATAGAAACACAAATAGTCTAAAGCTGATACCTTATTCCTTCAGCACGTTGATTTAGGTGCGGTAGCCACCGTGAGGGACTTCCTGTCTTATACGGCCAAGAAACGAAGCTAAAGAAGGCCGCCCCGACCAGCACGAAGGCCCCTTACTGCGGACAGCGGCAGCTGCGGAACTCACTTCGCTCAGACAGGTATCAAAGAAACCCCGCCCGCTTGTTCCTCGCCTCGGCGTGCTTCAAGGGGAGTCTTAAAAGCCCAGTGCAATCATCGCGACTAATAGTAAAGATTCGTCTAGTTCATTTTAAAAACATATCAAAAACAAATATCACATGGTTTCGTAGGGTGGGTTAGACAAAAGCGCTGCACCTTTGGCGTAACCCAACGTTTTATCTGCAAAATACAATGTTTAGCTAATACAGCTTTAGCCAAAGCTACTGTACTAATTACTCCCTTTGGGCAAAACGTCTTTGATAACTTTGGCAAAAAGAGCGATACGGCAGGTGTTTCATGTTTATGGATGCACAATCCCTGAAAGTTGTGCATATTATCAAAACTAATCCGCCGCCCCTTAATACCTAATCTGGCGCTTAAGCTAACAAACCGAAGCTGTGCAGTGGCGTGGCTTAACTTTTCCGTTAAAGGTCAAAATGCTTGGTAAACGCACACATCCAGCACCTTACTCACACCCACGCATTCCTCCGCTAATTGAACTGGCGTGCAAGTGTGGGGGGTTAATTACCTGCACTCACCCGGTAAATTCAGAAGGCTATTCAGATACCCCGGAAGGGTGGTGGCTACGAACAGCAGAGGACAGATCATTCACTGCAAAATGCAACAAATGTCATTTTTCTAAAAAGAATTTGAATTATTTTGAGGTGGTTCAGATTGGCCCGCCTTACTATTCCGCCTCTGTTGGTCTGGATCATATTTGGGGTTGGAATAAAGAACATTTAGAGACCATCATTCAATACCTGCATGGTGACCCGATTACAAACAGGTGGCTTGGATATATGCGCTATGTGCCAGGCAAATGGAAAGCAATAAGCCGCAGATCAACCTATATTAAAGCTGCAAAAAAAGTTTTAAAAAACAATTAAAGAAAGCGATATGTTGGGCTCGATATTTTCCTGTTAAAAACCATTCTGAGCTTTAAATTGTTGGGCTGATCAAAATTTAACCTAATAAAAATTGCCGGATTATTAATTAAAACCACATTACCCCATCAAACCAAGGATAAAAAAATGAAGTTCATCCCTTTACTATTAATCAGCCTTAGCGCACACGCTATTGCCTCTGAATATGAGCTGCTGCAAAACTTCCTGAAATGTGACGATAGTTTTAGCCAGTATTTAGCAAAGAATCCAGATGCAGCAAATGGTGCCAAGCTGGTTACTAACGGCGACCTTGCAACTTTCGAGCTTGGAGCCCCTCACGATGCAGCAAAAGATTTAGGGGAGCTTGGCGAAGGTATAAGTGAAATAACACGACGTGCTGGATTTACGCCGGAGCTGCCATTAACAGGGCCAATATCTGCTCTTATCTATACAGAAAAACATTTTAAAAGCACAAAGAACCATTATGTCCAAAATGGAAAAGAAGAATTCTACGAATGGCGATTTTCATCAAAAAATTCAAAAAAAGAAATACTGGAACAACTTAATAAAATTAAAGCCACACCAAAATGGACATGTGATTCAGATAACAATTGTGCAGAATATCGCCAATTTAAAAAAGGGAAATGGGTAACAACTCCATCAAATAAAGTTAACGAAAGCAAGCCATATCTAAAAGTAGCATTAGAAGGATCAACTCATATGTATGCTGAATCAGATCTCGAATGCAAACTTATTGTGCTTGGTAGTTTTCTTCCTCCAAATATGATTAAGAGCCTTCACTCTAATTGGCAGTATTAGCGCGGTAGCCTGGGCCAAAGTTTTATCAGCCCAACATTTCAATGCGCAGAACAACTTTGGGCTGGTAAATCACTAGCCTAAGCTACCTGTACTAACAAACAATAGAGCAACTTCACGCAATCAACACCCCCTCCCCCAACCACCCCAGTTCCTCCCTCTGCCCCAAATAAAAACTAGCATTCAGGCGTATTTGCTTACACATCGGGCCACCTTGGGGATAACAGAGCCAGCCGGGGGCGAAGTGGATTCCTTTGGCTAGGGCTTTTTTTAACAGGGCGCTCAGGTCTATGGCTTGCGGCAGGGTGATCCATAGCAGGTAGCCGCCGACGGGGATTTCTACCTGGGTGCCAGCTGGAAAGCAGGCGAGGATGTCGGTGCGCATGGAGTCGGTACGTTTTTGTAATTCGGCTCGGAGTTTGGCGATGCTGCGGGTATGTAAATCGCCTGCGAGTAAGGCGGCCAGTGCCAGTTGGCTGGGGAGTGGCGAGCTGAGTGAGCTGCAAAACTTGAGGGCGCGGATGCGATCGCTCCAGCGGCCTGGCTCTATCCAGCCAACCCGATAACCGGGGGCGATGGTTTTGCTGAATGAGCAGCAATGCAGCACTAGGCCCAGCCTGTCGTAAGCTTTAAGCGGCAAGGGGGCTTTATCGGCAAAGTGCAGGGCGCGATAGGTATCGTCTTCGATAATCGCCAGCTGGTGTTGATAGGCTAAGTCGAGCAGCGCTTGTTTATCTGCCTCGGGCATGCAGCGCCCGCTTGGATGCTGAAAATTAGGCATCACCAGCAAGGCGGTAATGGCTTGCTCTTGCAAGAGCGCCCCAAGCGCGGGCAGATCTAAGTAAGGCTCGGAAGCGACTTCAACGACGCTGATTCCTAGCTGACGAATCAGGCTAAGCACGCCGGGGAATGCAGGTGTGACCACGGCAAGGCAGGGCTTACTAATTCCTTGCACTACGGCTTGAATCGCCAGCGACAAGGCTTCCATACCGCCACAGGTAACGATCAGGTTTTCCCAATGCAAATGCACGCCTTCGCTGTGATACATGCGGGCAATCTGGCGGCGTAGCTGATCTAGCCCAAGCATGGGCTGATGATTAAGCGCTTCTGGATAAGACGCCATGGCCCGCATTAATTCCCGATTCAAGGCGCGGGTATCAAGCAGCTCGGCATTGATAAAGGGCGAGCCCCAAGGCAAGGCAACGTTTTCTAACAGGCAAAGCGGATCAAACTCGCCAGCGGCCAGCGCATCGACCTTTTTACCTTGCCCCGCCACAATCACCCTGAAAGCCGCCCGTGGCTCGGCCTCTACATAGGCCAGCCGCTCTAGCTCATAAAACGCTTTTTTGGCGGTGGTCATGCTCACTTGATGCGTTTGGCACACCGAGCGCAAAGAAGGCAGCTTGTCACCAAGCTGGTAATCCCCCCTATCAATAGCAAGGGTAAAGAAGTCGATTAATTGCTGAAATTTGCTCATACACTCAGGGCTGGATTGCGGCCTGACAGGCCGCTCAGCCATAGTGTAAAGCATTGGTAAATCAGGCTTCAATTTACAGCCAGAAAACTGCTTGGGGCGCTAACTTTCCACGCGGGGTGGTTGCGGCTTTGGGCGGTAAAGACGATAGGCACACTGCCGCTAGATTTAGCGACTTCCAGCCTTACCGTAATCTGCCGGTTGCTGCCTGCGGGCAGAGCAATCACTGGCTCGTCGCTGTAGATTTCTACGCCGGGCAAGCCCTCTACCGTTAGCTCTAAATGCTGCTCGCTGGCCGAGCTGTTGCCCAGTTGCAGGGTGTAGCTGTTTTCCAGCCAGCCCCGGTCTGTTTCTCGGGCGAGGATATTTCTGTCTCTGGCGATATCTAATTTGAGCGGCTGGCGCTGCATCAGCGAAACACTGGTCAAGCCCAATACCACCACCACAGCTAGGCCATAAAGTGCCGCCTTAGGGCGCAGCAGATGCTGCCAGCTTAAGCCCACCGCGCCGGGCTTTTGCATATTTTGCTCATTGGTAAAACGGATCAGGCCGCGTGGTTTTTCGATTTTATCCATCACCACATCACAGGCATCAATACAGGCGGCGCAACCGATGCACTCGTATTGCAGCCCCTTACGGATATCAATGCCTACCGGGCAAACCTGCACACAGATATTGCAGTTCACACAATCGCCCTGTGGCGCGGATTCTTTATGTTGAGCACCACGCGGCTCGCCACGCACGGCATCGTAAGCCACCACCAAGGTTTGCTGATCAAACATTGCACTTTGAAACCGCGCATAGGGGCACATATGCTTACACACCTGCTCACGCAGCAAGCCCGCCAGCACATAGGTAAAGCTGCCATAGCTAAAAATCCATAACCATTCGATGGGCCCAAAAGACAAGCTTGGCAAAGCGCCCGCCATATCGCGGATCGGGCTGAAATAGCCCACAAAACTAAAGCCGGTCCAAAAGCAGAACAGCAGCATCAGCGCGTGCTTGCTAGATTTTCGCAGCACTTTTTCTAGCGACCAAGGCGCTGCATCCAGCTTGGCCCGCTGCGTGTGGCTGCCTTCGGTCAGGCGATCAATCCACAACATAATGGTGGAATACACCGTTTGCGGGCAGGCATAGCCACACCAGATACGCCCGGAAAGCGTGCTCCAGAAAAACAGCGCAAACGCCCCCGCCATCATCAGCGCCATTAAATAAATAAAATCCTGCGGCCAGAAATTGAAGCCAAACACAAAAAACTGCTGCCGCGCCAGATCAAACCAAACCGCCTGCTGCCCCTGCCAGTTAAGCCAAGGCAGGCCAAAGAAAATCAGTTGGGTAATCACAATCATCAGCACCCGCCAATTATTAAACCGCCCCTTAGTCAGGCGCGGATAAAATTGTATGGGCATGGCTTTAACAGGCTTGGCAGACATGGCACAAATCCAATCAGCAAAAGCCACTTTATACGGTGGAACGACAGTGAAACAAAGACACAGGCAAGCACAGATAAAGGTACACAGGGCTAAGCTGCCCCGCCCACAAAAAACGTCAAATTTCACCAATGACAGTGTCACGTTTCTGCAGTAGGCTGCTGGCTAATTCAGATTGAAGTAAAAAAATCACTGGTTTTTAATGTTTCTTGTAAGAATCTCCAATGACAGGGATTTAATTGTGCTTAAAATAAATTTATTCATTCTTATGATTACTGTGGCCATGTCATCAGGTGCAATAGCGCAATCCCCGCAAGCCCAAAAAATACTTATCTATAAGGGCCCGGGCACCTGCCAAGGATGCCCAGAAGCCATTAGCAGCTTATTAACAAAAGCCGGTTTTAATACTCAATATATAAAGCCCGGCCAGCTGACTAAAAAAAACTTTAAAAAAACAGCGATGTATGTACAACCGGGCGGCAGCGATGATGCAAGTGAAGTCATCAACGCTTTAAGTAAAAATGAAATAAAAAATCTAAAAAGTTATGTATTTAATGGCGGTAAATATTTAGGAATATGCTCTGGTGGTTATCTAGCTGGCCGACATATTGTTGATAAAGAAACGATTAAATCTTTCAGCTTATTGCCCACCACGGTTGATGAAGAGCAGGAAGATCCGGATTCTAAAATTGAAAGAATAAAATGGAAAAACAAAAAACGATCCGTTTACTTTCAATCCGGCCCTGCATTCAATTTAAAACACCTTCCCAATGCTGATATTTGGGCTATATATACAAAAACCGGCAATGGTGCCGCGTTAATTAATAAGTACGGCCACGGCAAAGTGGGCGTCATTGGCCCGCATTTAGAAGCAACAGAAGATTGGTTTGATGATAGTGACCTGGAATCCCCCGGCCTGAGCCATCATTTACTGATGGATTTTATTAACACATTGTTGCAAGATAAAAGCATCTTTAAACGCATCATTCTGAATGGATAAATGCTGTTGGCGTAGCCGGGCATTTTCCCTCTCCAGTGCAGATCACCTAATGCTGTGAATGCCTCACAAAGGATTAAAAACAGGAACCCCATGTACTCAGCCGAAACACTGGAATTTGCTCAGCATAAAGAGAATGAAGCCGAAAAATTAGCTTACCGTTTCCACGCCGAAAAAAGCATGGATGGCCGGGACCGCGATAACTATATGCGCGATTACGCCCGCGTTTTGTATTGCTCATCTTTCCGACGCCTGCAAGGCAAGATGCAGCTGCTCAGCGTAAACAACACTAAATTCAGCCGCAACCGACTGACACACAGCTTAGAAGTGGCACAGATTGCCCGCAGCATTGCCATGGATTTAGGCCTGAAGCACCCCGCCGTTACCGAAACCTGCGCGCTGATCCATGATATTGGCAACCCGCCATTTGGCCACCATGGCGAGCGGGTTTTGCATTTGCTGGCGAAAGATGTGGGCGGCTATGAAGGCAATGCCCAGGCATTCAGAATTGTGCACAATTTAGAAACCAAAAGTATTCATTACTCCGGCCTGAATTTAACCCTACGCACGATTTGGGGCACGATTAAATACTTTCATACATCGGCAGAAAACCCGAATAAATTTCTTTACGATGATAATTACAGTTTTTTAAAAGAGCAATTAGATAAGAATAATATTACCGATACCAAAAGCATAGATGCGCAAATTATGGATATTGCAGATGAAATTGCCTATGCTGCGCATGATTTAGAAGACGCTATTAATGCCGATATGGTGGATATGGGTGAGCTGCTTTACGCTTTTAAAATCAGCGAAAAATACAGCGATGCCTATGACACATTTAAAGATATTATTGAATCCTGCCAGAAAGAAGCTGGGGACGCTTATTTAATGCGCACCTCAGAAGAATTCTCTTATATCTTTATTAAAGAACTGACATCCACCATTATCAACACACTGTGTAAAGATATTGCCGTGGTAAACAATAATGGTGTAGAGGAAATTGGCTATCAGCACCACGCCAAGCTAGCAGCAGGCCTGAAGAATGTTTTATCTAAAATGATACTTAAAAAGAAAAGCATTCTGCAGTATGAAAAACGCGGTGAAAATATCATTCGTGGCTTGTTTCAGGTTTACTCGGATGAGCAATATAATCCGGACTTGCAATTATTCCCCGCCGAATTACGCTACCGCGTGGGCAAGGAAAACAGAATCCGCCTGATTACTGATTATATTTCCGGCACCATGGATGCCTTTGCCACGCAGGAATATATTAAATACTTTGGTGAATCTGAATACAATAAATTGTATAAAAATCATATTGCGCCATAGGCAGGCCTGATTTTTCATTCACGCTCAGCTGGGCATCCCTTACTAAGAAGGGGTTCCCAGTAAAACATGCAAGTTTGGCCGTTAAACCTAGCTGATATCAATACTGCACAGCATTTCGCACCCCTTCTGATTAAAACCCCATCCCCTGCTCAGCCATGCAATACGCAGCACCTAGCATCTTCCACTAAGCACTATGAAGTACAGACATTCATTTACAACTTGCCTAGTTTAAAAAAGGAAAATGAATCAATCAGCAAAGAGCCCACATTGACGAATCCTCAACGCACTCTTTTATCTGCCCTGCTTGCCGGCTTTAGCGTGGCAGGCGCAGCTGCAGATACGAAGCCGGTGCATATCATGCAGCAATCGGTGGAAGAGCAATCCCGCCGCATGATGCAAGAAAACGCGGATCGGTTTCGCAGCATTGTGAATGATCACCGCATGCGTCAGCTTAAAAATGACGACAGCCCCCTACCAGATACTCCCGCCTCCACCATGCAGGAATTCGATTGCCTTGCCATCAAAGGGCTGAAACTAGCGGGTATTTCACTGCTAAGCCATGCAGAAGTGAATGCGCTAGAGCGGCCCAATGCCGAATGCCTGAGCAATCAGGATATCAACCGCTTTATTCAGGCGCTCACCACGCTCTACGTGCAAAAAGGCTATATTGCCGCGCGCATTCTGGCATCCGGCCCGGATGCAGACGGGGTACTAACGCTGAGGGCCGTAGAAGGCCATGTTGAAGCAATCCAAAGTAGCGACCGCCGCCTGAACACGGCCACTTTGTTTCCCGATGTGATCGGGCAGCCCCTGAATATTAAAGATATCGATCAGGGGCTGGATCAGGCTAATCGCTTGCAATCCAACCATGCCACGGTCGATATTTTGCCCGGCGCAGCTCAGGGCGGCTCAATCCTCTTGCTGCGCAATCCTGAATCCCAGCCTTGGCATGGCGGCGTGTCGCTCAATGACTCTGGGCAAGAATCAACCGGCGAGTGGATTGCTGGCATCAACGCATCTTGGGATAGCCCATTTGCGGCGTCTGATTTTATTAGCTTATCGACCCAAAGCACCACGGATAATCCCAATACCCGCTATAGCCGCAGTAGCTCTTTGTTTTACTCCCTGCCCTATGGTTACTGGACACTCAGCGCCTTTGCCAGTGAATCCCGATATTTAAATACCCAGCAGTTAGATATCTATGCCGTGCAGCTATCAGGTGAATCTAGCCAAAGCGGCGTGCGCCTTGATCGGGTACTTGCCCGCAGCCAACGCTCCACCAGCACGGCCAGCGTGCAGCTTAGTCATAAGCGCTCGGATAATTATTTTGAAGATGGCTGGCTGGATATCAGCAGCCCCAAGCTCACCGTGATGGAGCTGGGTTTTAACCAGATGCTGATCAGCGACAGCGGCATCTGGGTGCTGGATGCATCACTGGAAAAAGGCCTCAGCTGGTTTGGAGCAGATCAAGAGCGGCCCATCGCCGACTGGCCCACACCGGAATTCGCCAAGGCCAAACTGGGGATAAAGCTCTATCGCAATTTTATGATTGCAGAGCAAGCCATCAGCCTGCAAAGCAGCTGGAGCTGGCAAGGCAGCCGTGATCGCCTACCCGCCATCGAGCAATTAGAGCTGGCCAGCCAGTCAGCAATCCATGGCTTTAAACGCAATTCTTTATCGGGCGATACAGGTTGGTATTGGCGCAATGCCCTATCTGCCCGCCTGCCTCTGGCGGGCGCATATTTAAGCCCAAGAATTGGCATCGATGCTGGGCGAGTTTTACAAACTAATATTGGCTATCAAAGCTTAGCTGGAATGACTTTGGGCTTAAGCTTAAATATGCAGGATTTTAATATTGATTTGGAATACAACCGTGCGCTCTATATGCCGGGTGGATTTAAACATGAGGAAGGCCAGATTATTTCCAGATTAAGCTGGCAGTTTTAAAGCGGCTTTTCTCTCAATGATAGGGTGTGCAAGTTTTTAGGCCCACGCGTGCCCACCCTGCACAGCTTTTTGGCACTCGCCCTTAAATCAATCTAATTCCTTTCCTCAAAATTCAATCTGCAATATTCACAAAGTACATCTGCAAGAAGCATAAATTTGCGGCGACTAAGCGTTTGCAAAGAACAATGAGTCTTAATCACCCCCTATTTTGCCCGTTTTCAAAAAAAAATGACTTTTAGTGTGAATACCCTATTAGGCAAGCCATGCAGGGCTGTATTAGCCTTTGCTAATAGCACCTTCAAAACAATTTTTTGCGATAAACCATGTGGTGATTAGCACTCTGCTCAACAAACTCAAGAGGCACGAATAATGAACTTTAATCTATCAATCAGCGGCAAAATCTCTGCCGCACTCATTATGGCCTTTGTGCTGACAGAAAATGTATCAGCCAACGGGATTGTAGCCGGGGGCGATGCCGCAAAGCAGGCGCAAATCAGCACTGCGAACAATGGCGCAGCCGTGGTTAATATTGTTGCACCTAGTGCCGCCGGTTTATCGCATAACCAATTTAAAGACTTTAATGTAGGCACGGCCGGGGCTGTTTTAAATAACTCCACCATTGCCGGGCAATCACAATTGGCGGGCCAGCTTAATGCCAACAGCCAATTGGGTAATCAGGCCGCTAAAGTGATTTTAAATGAAGTGGTCAGCCGCAATCCGTCCTTGCTATTAGGTAAACAAGAAATCTTTGGCATGGCTGCCGATTATGTATTGGCCAATCCCAATGGCATTACTTGCAATGGCTGCGGCTTTATCAATACCCCGCGCGCTTCATTACTGGTGGGTAATGCCAATGTGCAAGAAGGCCAGATCCAATCATTAGAAGCCGCAAAAAATAATAATTTATTGCAGGTACAAACTGGCGGCGCACGCGGCGAAAAGGTATTGGATTTAATCGCGCCACGTATTGATGTGCGCGGCAATGTGCAGGCACAAAATGCCGTCAATGCAGTGGCTGGCTTTAATAGCGTGGCTTTCGACCATTCGGTGGATAGCATCAGCGGCAAAATGCTCAGCACCAGTACCGCCCCTACAGTGAGTGGCTCTTTAGATAGCTATTACCTTGGCGCAATTCAGGCTGGGCGCGTTAATTTAATCAGCACGGCAGCTGGGGCTGGCGTCAATATCACAGGCCAAATTCAGGGGCAGGAAGCGCTTAATATTGAAAGCGCGGGCAAGCTGGCGCTTAATGCGGCACAGCTCAAAGGCCAAGCCATTGCCCTGCAAGCCCAAGATATTGAAAGCAGCGGCAAGATCAGCACTAAAAACACGCAAGACCAAAGCCATGATGAAAGCTGGTTTATCTGGAAAACCGGCGAAACTGATAAAAAATCTGCCAGCAGCAAAAGCAGTATTGAGCGCAGCAGCATCCAAGGCGATGAGATCAGTATCAAGGCCAGCCATACCGCAACGCTTGCCGCTACAGATATCGATAGCAAAAATCTAAGCCTCAGCGCAGCCATGGTTAATTTGGATGGCCAGCTGCTCAGCAATAGCGAAAGCAGCAGCAAGAATGAATGGAAAAACTCTTGGGCATATAACAAGGCCGAATCCAGCAGCACAGAGCAGCAAATTGGCACGCGGATTAAAGCCAGTAACGATATTCAAATCAGCGCTACGGGGGGAGACCTCAATCTGAAAGGCAGCAGCATTCAAGCTGCTAATCAATTAGAGCTGGCAGCCAGCGGCAATATCGCCCTAGCGGGCTTGGTCGAGCGCGATAGCAAATCAGACAAGGGCAATCGTAAAAACGATGGGGCCAGCCTGCAAACCGGCTCATGGGATAACAGCAGCAGCAGCGAGCGCCTAGTAAGCACGTCATTGCAAAGCGGAAAATCACTGATTATCAACGCCGCAGGCAATATTGATGCCACGGGCGCACAGATTAATACCGGTGCAGACAGCCAGATTGCCGCTAAAGGCACGCTTAATATTGCTACACAGGCCATTGCCAACAGCAGCCAGACTCAAAACCAGCAAAAATACTGGGGCGGGATAGGCGGCGGGGGTGAAAAAAATAATGGCGCAGATCAAAGCATTAATGTGCGCTCCAATATTATTAGCGCAGGCAAATTAAGCCTGATTGGCGGGCAAGGCATACGCATCAATGGCAGCACGGTAAAGGCCAGCCAAGGCGCTTATGCCCAAGCCACAGCGGGCGGAGTAATCATTGACAGCGCGCATGATTTAAGCAAAACCAGCATCGATCAGCGTAATGGCACGGTGTTTAATATCACCAGCAACTCCAATCAGACCAAAAGCAGCGTTGAAGCCAATCAGGCATCCACTTTGCAATCTGATACCGATTTAAACATCGTTTCTGCCCAAGATATCGCCGTGATTGGCAGCAATATCAAGGCAAAAGACCAGCTCAGCCTTGCCGCCAAAGGCAATGTAGAGATCAGCAGCGCCGCCAATGCCGAAACCAGCAAGGGCACAGAAACCAAGCTGGAAGTGAACGGCTACGCCAAAGAACAAAGCGATAAGCAATATCGGGCTGGCGTGCGCATTGAGCACACCGAAACCAAAACCGATATCGAAAAAACCAGCAACACCGGTTCAGTGCTCAGTGGCGGCAGTATTAGCGTGAACGCAGGCAACGATGTGGCCATTAAAGGCTCTACCGTTGAAACCACAACAGGTAATGCAGACATCAGTGGCAAGAATGTGGCCATTACCGCCTCGCAAGATACAGAGAAATCCAGCACCAGCAGCACTGTCACCGGCGGTGGCTTTTATTACACCGGCGGCATTGATAAAGCAGGCAGCGGCTATGAAGTAGGCCAAAGCAGCCAACAAACCGATAGCAACAAATCCACTGCCAACACCTCATCGGTAAAAACAGCAGGCGATTTAAACATCAATGCAGGCAAGATCAGTAATGAAGGCTCACAACTGGCAGCGGGTGGCAATGTTGCACTAAAGGCCGACAGCATTGATAACAAAGCCGCCACCAATACCAGCCATACCGATACCAAGAGCAGTAATTGGAGTGTGGATATCGGCGCCAATGTGGATTACAGCAAAGTAACCCGGCCTGTTGAAAAAGCCGTTAATGGGCTAATCACCGGCAAAGTCGGCGATACCCTTGCCATTGCCTCGGTGGCAGGCAAAATTGGCGCGCCCAATGTAGGTATTGATGTGCAGGTTAAAGCGGGCAATGGCCAAAGCAGCAGCGACAGCAGCAAGGCGATTGTTAGCCAGATCAGCGGCAAAGATATCAATATCACCAGCAAAGGCGCACTGAGCGATCAAGCCACGCAATACAAGGCAAATGGTGCCGTAAATATCCAAGCAGGCAGCCATGATTTAAGCGCCGCAGCCAATACGCAATCGTCCACACAAAACACCGTGCAGGGCCAAGCAGATGCGCGGGTTTATACCGAAACCGGTAAAGATGTAAATGTGAATGCCAGCGGCAAAGGTGGCAATCAAACCACTGCATCCAGCCAATCGGATGCCGTTACCGGCAGCATCAATGCTAAGCAAGGCATCAATATAAATGTGCAAGATCATGCCAGCTATCAGGGAAGCCAAATCAATGCAGGCGAAGGCAAAACCGTCATCCATGCCGGTGGCGATGTGCGCTTTGATCAGGCGAATAACAGCCAAAGCGCCAGCAGCAGCAGCGTAGGTGGCAATGCCAAGCTCAATGTAAATGTCAGCTCTTCTGCCAGCGGCGGCGCGGGTGTGGGCGGGCAAATTAACAGCAGCGAAAGTAAATCCAGCACGGCGATCGTTAGCAGCCTAGATGGCAAGGGCGGCGTAGAAATTAAATCGGGTAAAGATTTGACCCTGCAAGGCACACAGATTGGCAAGCAAACGGCTGCAGGCGATGTCACGCTACAAGCCACCGGCAAGGTGGATTTTCAGGCAGGCAACAATAGCAGCAGCAAAACCGGATCTGCGATTGGCGGCAATATCAGCGGGGGCGGCGGCTCCAGCGAAAGCAGCGAAAAATCATCCGGCAATGTGAACTTTGCTGCCGATTTTAATATCGGCAAGGTGAATGAATCGGCCCATAGCCAGACTGCAGGCAGCATTAATAGTACGGGCAATGTAGTGATCAGTGCAGGCGCAGCGGCCAAGGATGCAGTGAGCCTAACGGGCACGCAAGTTAAAGCAGAAAACGTGGCGCTGGATGCTGCCAATGGTGGCATCAACATTCAATCTGCCCAATCCAGCAAAGAAGCTAATAACTGGAATGTAGCCATTGGGGGCGGCGCAAAAGCAGGCCAATCCTTTAATAAAGACAGCAATGGCAAGGTAGATGAAGGCAAGGACACCTACGGCTTTAACGCTAAAGTAGCCGTGGGTGTAGATAAGCAAGATATCTTGCAGCACCAAAATGCCAGTATCGATGCGGGCAAGGTCAGCATCAATAGCGGCAAAGATGTAAGCATTCAGGGCGGCAATATCAAGGCCGATGCGGTAAGCGGCAAAGTGGGCGGTGATTTAATCGTGAGCAGCCAGCAAGACAGAGACCACAGCACCAAGGTAGATATCAGCCTTGGCCTGAATGCTGAAAAACATCAGGGTAACAAAGGCCTAGTTGCCGATAAATTAGGTGGGCTGGGTGATACCGTAAAAAACAAAGCCACCGACGCCGTCAGTAAGGCAGCAGATAAAGTAGCAGACAAATACGAAAGCTTCGCCTTTAACAAAGGCCTAAAAACCGACACCACTCAAGGTGTTAGCTTTTCTGCCAAAGACGGCGGCAGCGTCACCCTGCCAGAGCAACTCACTAGCGGCCCATCTGAGGGTGGCAAAGTAGATGGCCTAGCGCGTAAAGCAGGCAATGGTATTAAAGAAGCGCTGCTTGGCCACGATAAAGAAGGCTCATCAATCACCCCATCGCTTGATTTAGCCATTAAACATAGCGCCAGCGATATTGTAAAAACCGAATCAGGCATCAGCGGCAAGCAGAGTGTAACGCTGGATGTAGCCGGTAAATCGGTTTTGACCGGCGCTAAAGTAGAATCCGCGGCGGGCAAAGCAGCAATCGGCCAGGTTGAAACGCATCAGCTTAGCGGCCGGGAATATTCGGTCTCTGTTGGTATTAACGCATCCACCTCGCCTGTTGAAGTGATTTCTAAGGGCATAGATAAAATTAGCAAGGGCAACACACCCGTACTTCACGTGGGTGTGACCAACCAAGCGCAAGTCATCGATGGAGCCCTTATTTCTGCAAAATAATGCTTATACCTTGCCTGCGTGTATCTTACGCAACAGGTAAATCAAATAGCTTATATTCAATATGATTAAATTTAACGATGATCGGGCTATTAAGAGCTGGACCGGCAAGATCTCGTTATACCCAAGGCGGAGCGTATCAATCCGGGTGAAAGCCCGGATTGATCACCACCGGATGCCAAGCCCTTAAACCCTTGCCTGAGGCAATCAAACAATGGCTTTTATTCACATTTAAACTGACCGGGTCTATCGCCATGAAATGGCCTTATTTAATTGCTGCAGCCTCCCTGATTGCCCTGAGCGCTTACTCACAATGGCCTGCAGACGCGCAATCCCCCCCCGCAGCACCCCCTTCTTCTTCCCCCTCCGGCATCATCAGTGTAAAAGCCCCTTGGCTTAGTGCCGCATCCACAGCCGGATCAGCAGAGCGGGTAAAGGATCAAGACCAAAATCACGATGGCGTACCCGATGAGGTTAATGCTTATATCAGGCAGCATTACGCCACCTCCCAGGTCAGCCAGCTCGCTTTTACCCAGCTGGCCCAGGGCTGGAGCAGCGCCATTTATGAGGTATCCACCCCGGAACAAGCCAAGCTGGCGGGTGAGAAAATTGCCCGTGGCATTGCCTGCTTGATGAGCGAGGGCGTCACTCAAAAAACCGGCAAAACAGTGCACGCCATGTATGACGAGCTGCTCAAGACCCGCGCCGAAATGCTGGGCACACCCCAGCGTACCGAGGCCTATTTACGCTTTCAAACCTTGGCCGCCGGCCAGTATTTTGCTGATCCCGGCAATCAGCCCTGCGATTTCCAGCCTGCACGTTTAGACAACTGAAACCACGCTTTACCCCGACACAAAACAGGAGCTAACCATGCTGAAACGCCTTATCCTGCTTGCCACTTTAATAGCCAGCCCGGTTTTTGCTGCGCCCGCTGCCGTGGTTTTTGTAAATGGCATTCAAAATACTTTTGATGATTCTGTTGCCAGCATGCTGGTACTCAAAGCCAATATGAAGGCCAAAAAACTGGATAAAGACTTTGTCTATGGCAATGCCTATAACGCCAGCAATGGTTTTTTTAGCGATATGTGGCAGGTATTCCAGCAAAAAAAACATGAGACGCAAAACGTCAAAGACTTCTGGCGCATGCTTGATGGCGGCACCACCCAGGCGGGCTGGATGAGCCAGGACATTTACGATAAATATTTAAATGCCTTAAGCACCAGCTCAATGCCTGAGCTGCCTGAGCATTTAAAAATGTACCGCCAGTATCTGGCCGAAGGACGCAAGCTGGTACTGGTTGCGCATTCACAAGGCAATCTCTACGCCAATACCGAGCAAAATATGCTGATTTCCGGCCCGCGCAACGCACAGGGCAAAATCAGCAGCGTAGGTGTGGCCAGCCCAGCGCAATATCTGTTGCCAGGCTCCAGCTATATCACCTCATCCTGGGATCAGGTGATTAACGGGCTGAGGATAATAAAAAACGCACTGCCATCGAATATCAGCATTGGCTTTCATCCCGCACAAGACATACTGGGGCATTCTTTTGTAAAAATTTATATGAACACCGAATACCCGGCTGCAGATCAGGTACTAAATAATGTCAGCCTGCAAGCTGCTTAAGCACTTGCAGCTTACTCAAGCCCAAGCACGTTTTCGCATTAGTTGTAATCAATCGCACATATAATCTGGCCATACCCGCTTGCACATTTGATTGCTGCGGCGTATCACTCTATGTGCGGGCAACAGCACAAACTGTTGGCGCACCGCATCATTCACTAAGGGATATTAAAGATGACTATCAAAGCAATCGGAATCTCTGGCAGCCTGCGTAAAGCCTCAACGAACAGTGGTCTGCTGCGTTGTGCTAAAGCCAATTTACCTGCGGGTATGGAATTAGAAATCGTCGATATCTCGGCGATTCCTTTTTATAACGGGGATATCGCAGCAGGCGATCGCCCTGCGGTATTGCTGGAGCTGCTGGCTAAAATTGCAGCGGCCGATGCGCTGGTATTAGCCTGCCCTGAATACAACTACTCGCTGGCCCCTGCCCTTAAAAACGTCATCGACTGGGCATCGCGCGAAGCCGATAACAAGGTGCTGAACGGCAAGCCAGTCGCCATTTTAGGTGCCGCGGGTGGCATGGGTTCCTCACGCTCGCAATATCATCTGCGCCAAGTCTGCGTGTTTGTAAACCTGCATCCGCTGGCCAAACCCGAAGTCTTTGCCAATGCCTTTGCTGGTGGCTTTGATGCTAATGGCAATGTAATTGATGAGGCCATCAGCAAAAATGTAGCGGCCCAGATGGTGGCATTGCAGGAATGGACAAAGCAGTTGCAGAAATAAGTTTCCGCTGCCCCCCCCTTTTTTTAGTGCCTCCGGCACGTTGATTTAGGTGCGGGCGTCCCGCGAATTATATGATTTTTGTGTGGCCAAGAAAGGAAGCGAAGCCACAACACCAATAACACGAAGGCCCCTTCACTGTGGACAATCGAGTCGGCGGCGGGCGGGATTGGCTCGCTGCCTCGCTCCCAAGCGATCCCCCGCCCCGCTTGTTCGGAGCTTGCGTGTTTCAAGGGGAGATTTAAGCCCCCTGCTACTAGCTGCGATACGAATCCAAATGGCTGGGTTTTAAAATACTTAAAACCTACAAAGCAACTTACTGCCAGCGATACACATCCATCGCCAATACCCCGCCAGTGATTCCACTATGGCTGCGCTCTACTTTTTCCCCCTGAGCAGCGCCCATCACCACAAAAATCGGTAAGAGATGCTCATCTGTTGGATGCGCACGGCTGGCTTCTGGTGCCTGACGGCGGTAATCGAGTAAGGCGCTGATATCGTTTGCCAAGAGCTTTTCATTCATCCATGCCTGGAAAGCAGGCACATAGGCTGGCACACGCGGATCGCCCTCGGTAATATCGCCCATTACTTCATACAGATTATGCGTCAGGCTGCCCGAGCCGATAATCATCACCCCTTCCTGCTGCAAACCAGCTAAAGCCTGCCCTAAGCGGTAATGATGCTCGGGGCCTTGCCTTGGCTGAATCGACAACTGCACCACAGGCACATCGGCATCCGGATACATCACCCTGAGCGGCACCCAGGCCCCATGATCCAAGCCCCGGCTGGGGTGAACGGCCACTGGCAAACCTGCGGCCTCTAATAAAGAAGCGACTTTTTCTGCCAACCACGGCGCGCCGGGCGCTGGGTATTGCAAATCAAACAGCTCTGCAGGAAAACCACCAAAATCATGAATCGTCTCCGGCTGGCTGACCGCCCCCACCGCAGGCTGTAAAGAGCCCCAATGCGCCGACACCATCAAAATCGCCTTAGGCTTAGGTAAATCTGCAACCAAAGCTTGCCAAGCCAGGCCCGTTTTCCCAGCATCCAAAGCCAGCATGGGAGAGCCATGAGAAATATAAAAACTGGGAAACATGGTGAATTCCTTGGTATTAGATATTTTAAGAACCTAAAGTCTGTAAACACAGATTCAAAACAGCACGCAGGTGCATTTTTTGTAGGGTGTACAACGACGAAGTCCTTGCGCACCCTATAAAAATCAAACCCAATCCTGTTAAGTTGGCAGGATTGGGGTTACCCGCCATACGATTATTTAATCAGCAAAACGAGGTGAGCGTTTCAGGGCAAATGCGCCGTCGCCCATCAAGACCTGTACCAGGGCCGCAGCAATCAGAAACACGGGGTATTCCCAGCCGCCATTGGCATTGCCAAACGACCAGCCATTAGCAAAGTGAACCGTGCTGGCACCAATCAATACCGGCAACAAGGCCGCTGCTACTAAACGCGGGTAAAGACCCAGCAACAGGAATAAGCCACCAAACACCTCAGCCCCCGCTACCGGATAAGCCATCCAGCCAGGAAAGCCTACCGAGGCAAAAAACTGCGCCGTGCCTGGCAGAGTAAACACAAACACTTTAGTTAAGCCATGAGCCAGAAACATAATGGCCAGAGCCGTGCGAAGAAAAAGGGCTGCGTATGGGGCGGTTTTGTGATCAATCATTTTGAATCTCCAGTGGTTTGCGCCATGTGTTTGGCATCGATGGAGTGCAGTATGACGATTGCCTCTTGAGGGATAAATACAGATATCCTCAAATAATTATCCCTGAATATGGGATAATTGGATGGGCATTGGCTGTGGCCCAAAGCAAAAGATCTTTTTGACTTTAATTACGGCGGGCCTCACCCCGCCCCAACACGAGCCACCATCATGGACAAACTCACCGCCATGCAAATCTTCACCCGGGTGGTTGACGCGGGTAGTTTTGTAAAGGCTGCCGATCAGCTGGATATCTCCACCAGCGCAGTATCACGTTTGGTTGCCGAGCTGGAGGCACATTTAAATACCCGTCTATTACAGCGCAGCACCCGCAAGCTCAGCCTCACCGAAGCGGGGCGGCTTTACCATGGGCGCTGTTTACAGATTTTAGGCGATGTGGCCGAGGCCGAATCGGAGCTGGGGCAGGAAGGCCAGCGGCCCTTTGGCCTGCTGCGGATTAATGTGCCGGTGTCTTTTGGCCAGCTACACCTCTCCCCGCTGATTTCGGCTTACCAACAGGCCCATCCCGATGTCATCGTAGAAGTCGAGCTGACCGACCGCAGCGTAGACTTAGTCGAAGAAGGCTTTGATCTGGCGCTGCGCATCTCAAGCCAGATCACCGATACGCTGGTGGCAAGGCGTTTGGCGACGATTCGTATTGTTACGGCCGCAGCACCCAGCTATCTGGCCAAGCATGGCAGGCCGCTCTCCCCTGCCGATTTAGCCAACCATAACTGCCTGATTTACACCCATGGCACACGCCGGGGCGAATGGGATTTTAGCGGGCCAGATGGCGATATCACGGTAAAAGTAGCCGGGCATTTTCGCGCTAATAATGGCGATCTGCTGCGCCGTGCTGCTCTAGCAGGGGAAGGCATTATTTGCGAGCCAAGCTTTTTAATTGGTGAGGACTTAGCCAGCGGCGCGCTGGAAATCCTACTGCCCGATTACGCCACGCCAGAGCTGGCCCTCTACGCCGTCTACCCCAGCCGCCGCCATCTTTCTGCCAAAATCCGCAGCTTTATCGACTTTCTGCCCGCCCAAATGAGCGAGCCCCCCGCATGGGATGGCTGGATGAAAAAATAAACGATTACATATACCAAGAGATTGCCGCTGTATATTGCCCACATCAAAGCCTGACTCGGACAAACGCCCCATGAAATCCATCTTACTGATCAGCACCCTCTGCTCACTTTTAGTGGCTTGCGGAGGGGGTGATGTCACCGTCAATAGCGACGGCATCAATATTGTTGCCGTCGATACCGTGCCCACAATCAATGCCCTGCGAGTGCTTGCCGGAGACAAAGACACCAGCGGCATCACCCCGATTAACGACGGCGTATTCATGGTGGAATGGGATGCAAAAGCGGTAGATGCAGTTACTTTTAATCTTTACCTCAGTAAAGATGCACTGGTCAGCGAGGAAGATACCGATTTGTTTCTTACACTCAACCCGGAAAAAAACGCCAGAGCAACTCTGAAATGGGAAAAAGACAAAGACAATATCTCTCTGTCTGGCGTGCCGACTTCGGTCAATTCATTTTTAAGCAATAATCCGGAAGGCAAAGGCTATATCATCGCCAAAGCATGTGGCTTTAAAGTAGATACTGCAGGCGGATCACGCAAAGAATGCGTGCAAAAAGAAGTGGCGATTAAGCTAAATAAATAATGTTTATTATTTTTAAAATAAATAGAAAAAACAGCCCTTTCTTTGCATTAGAAATGTGAGAAATATCATTAACTTTCCGTAAATAGTTGCTACTCTTTAAAGCAGATCATCAATATGATGCCTTATCAATCAGGCAATGCCCCTGCAATAAAGATGATCCAATAAACGCTTAAGGAAGATTAAATGAAAATTAAACTTTCCATCCTGACCGCCATCACCTGCGCCTGCAGCTTTGCCGCAAGCCCGGATCCAATGAAAGCCTTTCCTGCACCAGAAGCAGGCTTTGTGCGCAAAGTGATTCAGCTGCCTGAAGTTAAAAACCCGGAGCTGTATCGGGTGCAATTATTGCCAGGCAAAATAATGGAAGTCGATTGCAATACCAAAAATCTGGGTGGGCAATTGAAAAAAGAAACCGCTCAGGGCTGGGGATATGATTACTGGGTATTGCCACAGATTCAACCAGGCATCAGCACCATGATGGCATGCCCTCCAAATACGCCTAAAAAACAAGCGTTTGTCAGCGTCTATTCAGAAGAGCTGCACCGCTATAACTATAAATTACCCATGGTTATTTATGTGCCTGAAGGCGTTGAATTACGCTACCGTATTTGGTCTGCCAAAGATAAAACCCAAACTGCAGTAAATGGCTAATTAATCTATTTAAAAAGGCGATGCTGTCTCAATTAAATATTGAGCTGGCGTCGCCTTTTTAAATTGCTATCACTTATAGCATGTCTAATACCCAATTAAATATGCTCAGCCTGAGCGCCTTCTGCCTGCGCTTTAAGTCTTTGCAGGGTAATGGGCAGGCCCTTATCCACCAGCGGGGCAAGCATTCTAATTAATAGAGGTTTCAGCAGCCCAGCAAATGTCACACGATGTACCACTCTAGTACCGCCCTCAACGGCCACCAACTCGTGATCAAAATCCATGCGATACAAGAAGGTCTTGCTGCTTACCGTAAAGTGCCGATTAAGCTCAATCGCCGTCACTTCCATAGGCACCGTGTTGCCCTTGGTGGGCGTTAAACGCCCCTTAGAACCAAGCGTTAAGCCCTCTTTTAATGAAGAAGACTTCGTATCCGGATCCCATGCCTTCCAGTTATCAACATCCTGGTAAATACGAAAAATCGTTTCAGGTGCAGCGGCAATCACAACTTGCTTCTCTACGATATTCATCGCTTTTCCCAAGTAACAGCAAAGATAAACACCCACAAGGTGCAGCCAGATTTATGCCGTCATACTACACCCGTAGCTTTACGCAATTTACATAAACTTGTCAGTTTAATGTATTAATTTATTGTTTTTTTTATTACTAAGAAATGAAACAGGTTTATACAAAAAAACTGTAGAGCGGCTTAGCGGCAGGCGTAACCCCGCGACTCAAACAAGACTAGCTGGGTGGCAATGAGGAGGTGATTTGTGATTAGCGCATCGCTCAGCGCGGGTTAATGCAACTGACCCGCCCTACAGGGCTAACAAAGTCCGTAGCAACAGATCGGTAAATAGAAAAAAGTCAGACCACGTGTATTTCACATTAAAAGCATGGTCTGATTTCATTTATCCGTAGTGGTTGTCATTGCCGACTCGAGGCGACTCCAGTTCCCTGCATTGTGTAGCCGCTCGCGAGCCTCCACGTAAACTGAATTACCCTGAGAAGGGCGTCGCATTGGGTCTGCGCCAAATCTTACTAACACGGCAGTCGCTGCGATTGACTCATCGTCGGCCACTCTCGTTGTGTACTGAAGCGCCGCCAAGCCTTCTACCCCCACCACATTTGCATCAGCTCCCTGCATCATAGCGAGTTCGATGCCCGGAACGCAGTTTTCCTTGGCTTGTGAAATCAAAAGTCGGTTTGCATCCGTATGTCGGACACCTATCCGCTCAAGCTCAGCAAATATCTGACGAGCTTTCTCGGGTTCGTGTTTGCAGTTTGCCGCTACTTCAAAGACCCTGTCAGGCCCCCCTTTGCACAGCGCAGGCTTAGCGCCCTTAGAAATTAGTTCACTGAACACTACCGAGTTGTTAAAGGACATTGCATGGACAAGCGGGCAATCTGGTGGACTACCCACCGGTTCGTTCGCATTTTCGCGAGTGACCACCGACTCTGCACTCCGTGAGCATTCTTCCCCCTTAAGCAGCAAAAGAACTGGAGCATCTCGACAATGCCCGCCTAGAGCCCAACTCACAACAATCAAAGGCCCATAGGCGACGACTGGCAACCAGAGAGGCACAGTAACAAATACGATAGCCAATATAGCCAGAACAATGATGATTTTCGATAGTTTACTCATTTGACTCTAACGTTTGACATGAGCCCTATAGGGCGGGTTAGCCGCAGGCGCGGAAGTATTGAGGTTAGTCCTAGGTTTACCTTTTGCTATCCTTAAGTATCAGAATAACCACCATCTATAGTCGCAGGTGCAACCCGCGATTCAGGCATGCGAGAGGCAGCACCGAGTTAGAACTCACTCCTCTAGCCGTCTCTTAAAGCCCTCAAAAGTTCGTACCGCCAACTCATCATTACTAGCTAGTCGCGCAACGCCGATTACAGACCATGAGGCAATGATTTCAGCGAATTTCAGCACTTCAAGAACTTCATCTCGGGTGTAATTTGCTTCGATTCCATCCTCCGTGTTCCAGCGCTGCACATGGAGACCCCCAGTATGCGTATAGGCACACATTGATTTCCATGTCTGTTGCTTGATTTGCGACAGACGCTTTTCGTTAAATGATTCGAGCATTTCTAGCTCAGCCAGCTGGCAATCGACTTTAGGGGGTTCTTTTCCTCGAAGAAAGGAATCAACGATCGGATCGCTTGCGCATTGTGATAGCCACTCGCCACGGATATACGCTTCAAATTCGACTCGAAGGAGAGCGAAAGACGAAGCGAAAAGCTTTTCTTGAATAAGTAGAACGATTGCATGGTGATGATCTTGCGCAATTGCGAAGCACGAACCTGCAGCGCGCATGCGATTGGAGCTCGGCAGATCAAGCCCGTGGACGGACAGACGCAACTCCTCAACGTAACATCTTGCACGTTCAAGTTCCTCGGTGGTCAGCATGAGTCCTAACAAAATATACCCCCATAAAATGGCCGCCCTGTAGGGCAGATTAGCCGCAGGCGTAACCCACGATTCGGGACCGCTAATAAGCTGAAGAGCAATAATCGAGTAGGTAACGTGTAATTAGCGGCATGGCTCAGCGCTGGTCGATAAACCCAACCCGCACCAAAGAACCAACAAACAATGAAAATAATAAGTAAGATAACAACCATATAGCATAGCTATAATACTCACCAAAACCAAACTCAACAGGTAAGATATGCAACGACGATTACTTGCTTGCCTAACATTAATAACGCTGAACACCCACGCAGGTGTAATTGAAAATACCTCGCGTGAAATCAGCCGGGGTATCACGGACGGCGCAATACAAAGCACCACCAAAGCACTTGAACAAATTCAAAAAGATAACGAACGAAAAGCCAAAGAATATGCCGCAGATAATAAGCGCAGGCAGCGTTTAGCCAGTATCAGCGGCTGCGCAACAAACGCTAAAAAAACCAGCTGCAAATGCTTTGATAAGCAAGGTGGAATTGAAAACATTCTGGATGAGAAACAATGTATGGATGTGGTCAACCGCGGCTTGGCTGCCATCAATGATATGTAGAACTTGGGTAAACACCGCTATGGCATCGACGCTTGCAGCCATCGATGCCATTTTCACATTCGCAGCTTTACTTACTCTGTCTGACTAAACTTTCTACATCCAGCGTTGCGGCACTGGTTCTTTCTGCTAGTTTTCTGACTTCATCGGCCACCACGGCAAAGCCACGGCCTGCTTCTCCGGCGCGGGCGGCTTCGATGGCGGCGTTCAGCGCCAGCAGATTGGTCTGATCGGCAATCGATTTAATCGTACCGACAATGGTGGCGATTTCGGCCAGGCTTTTTTCTAAGCTTTGCCTTTGCGAGCTTTCGCCGCTCAGTGCTTCGGATTGTTTTTCGGCATCGATGGCGGCCAAAGCCCCCACCACGCGCAGCGCTGCGCCATTGCTGTCGCGGCGGGTTTTGCCTCTGGCGCGAAACCAATGGTATTCGTTGTTTTTACACTTCAGGCGGTATTCGATGTCGTAGGGGGTTTTGCCGGTTTTATCGTTTAAATGCGCGGCAAATGCATCAAGCACGCCTTGCTTTTCATCCGGGTGTAGGCGGCTGGCCCAGCTTTCCAGTACATCTGGAAACTCGTTCACCGAATGAAAACCCAATAAAGACCTGAATTGCTCTGACCACCAGAAAGCATTTTGCGGGTTAACCGGGTTATCCACATCGACTTCCATATCCCACAGGCCTTCAGACAGCATTGCGCTACTTAGCTCGAATCGGGTCAGAGTTTTATCAAGTTCGGCCTCGTGCTTTTTACGCAGGGAGATTCCCTCTAAAGAGCCAGCCACTCTGAGCGGTACGCCTTCGCTATTACGCTGAGTGGCCCCTCTGGCCCTAAACCAGCGATATTGCTTATCTTTGCATTGCAGGCGGTATTCAATATCGTAAGGAGTGCGTCCGCTTCTGTCATTTAAGTGATCGGCAAAGGCAGTTAGTGTGGTGTCTTTATCCTCAGGGTGCAAAAGGTTAGCCCAGCTCCCCAGCACATTGGGAAAATCCCGCTCATCGCTAAACCCCAGCAAATGCCTAAAGGTAGGCGACCACCAGAATACATTAGCGGGATTAACCGGATCACCCGCCACCACGCTCATATCCCAAAGGCCTTCACTTGATGCCCGGTTCACCAGATCAAAACGTGTTTCTAAAGCCGTGTACTGCGCTTGTTCCCTGGCTAATTCTTCCTGCAAAGCGCTTAATTCATCATGTAAAGCGCGTTTTTCATGCAGGGCAGCAGAAAGCTCTTCACTGGTTTTATGCCAGATGCGATGTAATTTATCGCCAATCGCTCGCAGCTTCTCGTCGCCATCCATGGTCCAACGTGGCATATCTCCACGCAAAGCCGCTTCGGCCGCGCTGTCTAATTGGCTAATCAGCCGACTTTGCTTAAAAAACATAGTGCACCTCAATCAATAGCCCGACCCAGACGGGATTTATATCAATCTAGTGCATTGCGGCTGTAGCTCTAAGAAAAAAACAAATATTTTTTACATAATTAGTAATTAATTAATTGCTTCAGTGTATTTTAAACATCAACCACTCGAAACAATTGTAAGTTAAAATCGTAAGCTAACGTCTAACCTCTGCCAGCGGAGTGGTAAATTGTGCGTGCACTTTACCCACCACGGCCCTAGCATCTGCTTCTGATGTGAGGCCCGCCAACACCACCCGATAGCGCCTAGCCTGGCTGCGAATTTTTACCGGATACCCCGCCTGCTGCAAGCGATCATAAAGCACCAAAGCCTCGTCTGCGCTGGCGTAATTGGCCCAGGTAATACGCCACGGTCCTTTTTCAGCAAGTACACCGGCATGGTTTTCTATTTCGGTTTCTGCCGCCCATTTTTTTAGTTTTTCTGGCTCTACTTTCCCAACGGGCAGAGGCTCCTGATCATGCGGGGCAATATAAAAACTTAAAGGCTCGTTCAGCTCCACCTGCGGCCTGCCCTCTGCTGCCACAGATATTTTGCCTTCCAGCAGGCACACCACGTCTTTATCACTATCGGCCTTGCCCCATAAATCGGTACCGCGTATCCCCGCTGTTACGGCGGCCACAGTGACTTTCACCTCACGCTGGCTGTTTTTATTCAATGCATTGGTCGTAAAGCGAAAAGCGCCGGTCACCATTTTTAGCGCAGCCTTAAAAACACTCCCCTCTTTGCCATTGGCTTCATTAAGTTGATCAAGGAATAAATGCGCATTTTCGCCCAGCTTCACCCGGCTCCCTTCGGGTAGCAGCAAGTAAACCCTTGCCCCTGCCCCGGTCGTGATCCGGTCTCCTGGTAAAAGCTGCATCTGGGGTGAGAGTGGTTTTTTTATCTCGCTGCGCTCCACCCATGCAGGCAGCTGCACGGATTCCACAATGGCGGGCCCAGCATGGGCAAGAGAGGCGAGTAATAAACCCATTAAAAGCACTAAACGCATATCAGCTTCCTTCTGAAACCCGAAATCCAGACATTCGGGATATAATCATCGGCTTTGTGTAAGTACAACGGGATTTCCGGCATGATCGAGCTCTATACACCGTCTGACATCGAGGCTGCGGCCCAGCAGCATTGGGAAAAAAATCAGGTTTTTGCGGCCATCGAAAAGGCCGGTCAGCCTAAATACTATTGTCTATCGATGTTCCCTTACCCAAGTGGCAAGCTCCACATGGGCCATGTGCGTAACTACACCATAGGCGATGTACTCTCACGCTTCCACGCTTTGAATGGTTTTAATGTGATGCAGCCTATGGGCTGGGACGCATTTGGCCTGCCTGCTGAAAACGCGGCCATGAAAAACAGCGTAGCGCCTGCAGAGTGGACTTATTCCAATATTGAATACATGAAAACCCAGCTCAAATCTTTGGGCCTGGCTGTCGATTGGAATCGTGAAATTGCCACCTGCAAGCCAGATTACTATCGCTGGGAGCAGTGGCTGTTTACCCGCCTATTTGAAAAAGGCGTGATTTATAAAAAGAGCGGCACCGTAAACTGGGATCCGGTAGATCAAACCGTGCTGGCGAACGAGCAAGTAGTGGATGGCCGCGGCTGGCGCTCTGGCGCTGTGGTTGAAAAGCGCGAAATCCCAATGTATTACTTCAAGATTACCGATTACGCCGAGCAATTGCTGCAAGACTTGGATCAGCTGGATGGCTGGCCAGAGCAGGTTAAAACCATGCAGCGCAATTGGATTGGCAAATCGCGCGGTATGGATGTGACCTTCCCGCTGGCAGAAGCATCAGACGAGATTGAATCACTCACCGTTTACACCACCCGCCCCGACACCCTGATGGGTGCAACTTATGTGGCCGTGGCTGCCGAGCACCCGCTGGCCACTTCAGCAGCCGTGGGCAATGCTGACTTGCAAGCCTTTATTGCCGAATGCAAAAGCGGCTCTGTGGCTGAAGCCGATATGGCAACCATGGAAAAGAAAGGCATGGATTCTGGCCATAAAGTACGCCATCCGCTAACAGGCGATTTACTGCCAGTGTGGGTAGCCAACTATGTGCTGATGAACTACGGCACCGGCGCGGTCATGGCCGTGCCTGCGCACGATGAGCGCGATTTTGCCTTTGCGCATAAATACAATCTGCCACTGAAAGCCGTAATCGAAACCTCTGCTGGCCGCGATGTGGCTGAGCCTTGGCAAGATGCCTACGGCGAGCACGGTATCTTGTTTAATTCCGGCGAGTTTGATGGCCTGAATTTCGAGCAGGCTTACGATGCTATGGCGGCTAAATTGTCCGCTCAAAATGCTGGCGCACCCAAAACTCAGTATCGCCTGCGCGACTGGGGTATTAGCCGTCAACGCTACTGGGGCTGCCCAATCCCTATTATTCATTGCGATGCCTGCGGTGATGTACCCGTACCAGAGCAAGATTTGCCGGTTGTACTGCCAGAAAATGTGATTCCAGATGGTGCTGGCTCGCCTTTGGCCCGTATGCCAGCGTTTTACGAAACAACATGCCCTAAGTGCGGCGCAGCTGCCAAGCGCGAAACCGACACCATGGATACCTTTGTTGAATCCTCATGGTATTACGCCCGCTACGCATCACCAAAATGCGAAACTGGCCTAGTAGACAAAGCCGCATCCGATCATTGGCTGCCGGTTGATCAGTATATCGGCGGAATTGAGCACGCCATTCTGCATCTTTTATATGCGCGCTTCTTCCACAAGCTGATGCGTGACGAAGGCCTAGTTTCTGGCGATGAGCCATTTAAAAAGCTGCTTACACAGGGCATGGTGGTGTGCGAAACGTTCTACCGCGATATGGATAACGGCGGCAAAGACTGGATTAACTTTGCCGATGTAGAAATCGAGCGCGATGCCAAGGGCAAAATGATTTCGGCCACCAGCAAGGCCGATGGCTTGCCAGTGATGGTAGCGGGCGTCGAAAAAATGTCCAAATCCAAAAACAACGGCGTTGATCCGCAAGAGCTAATCGAGCTGTACGGTGCAGATACCGCCCGCCTGTTTATGATGTTTGCCTCGCCACCAGAGCAATCTCTGGAATGGTCTGATGCCGGTGCCGAAGGCGCTCACCGCTTCCTGAAACGCTTCTGGAAGCTGTCGTTTGATCATGTCAGCTCTGGCGTGGTGGCTAAATATACAGCGGGTGAAATCAGCAAGGAGCAAAAAGCACTGCGCTTTGCCCTGCACACCGCCATAGCTAAAATCAGCGATGACTACAGCCGCCGTCAGCAATTTAACACCGTGATTGCAGCGGTCATGGAGCTGCTAAATACTTACTCCGGCATGCTTAATAAAGGCCAACTGGCAGATGCATCCGGCAAGGCAATCGCTCAGGAAGTACTGGAAGCCGCTGCTATTCTGCTTGCCCCTATCGTGCCGCATATTTGCGAAGCAATCTGGGCAGCGCTGGTGCCAGGCTCCAACTTACTGAACCAAAGTTGGCCAGTTGTTGACACCGCAGCGCTGGTGCAAGACGAAATTGAAATGATGATTCAGGTCAACGGTAAACTGCGTGGCAGCATTCGCGTTGCCAAGGACACGCCAAAAGAGCAAATTGAGGCGCTGGCGTTGAGCCATGAGCATGTGCAGAAGTTTATCGAAGGCACGCCGAAGAAAATCATCGTTGTACCTGGCCGTTTAGTCAGTATTGTGGTTTAAAAGGCCACAGCGGCATGGCCGTTGAAACCTGCGGGCAATTAATACGCGGGTTTCAACGGCCATGACCGGCTATTTATCCAACCCGCAGCTAACCATGGGCAAACCTATGCTTAAAGCCTTTATCTCTATGCTTCTGTTTGGCCTGCTGACAGGCTGCGGCTTTCATTTGCGCGGCACCGGGCCGGGCACCTTCCCTTACTCCACCGCCTTTGTGCTAGGGGAAACCAGTGTTGCATATCAGCTAAAACAAAGCCTGACCACTCTGCCGGGTGTCACCGTCACAAGCAGCAAAGCCGCCGTGGTGATCCATATCATCAATGAAAGCACCGAGCAAAAAGTGCTTACGGTAAATAATGCGGGCCGGGTTAGCGAATACCGTCTGTTTTATCGCGTTAATTACAGCGTGCAGGCCGGTGAGCAGCAGCTGATTGAAAATGGCAAATTGCAGCTCAACCGCGATTACAGCTACGACGAAAACAATAGCCTAGGTAAAGACGCGGAAGCAGGGCTTCTGATCACCGATATGCAGCAAGACGCAGCCCAGCAAATTTTGCGCCGCATCAGCGCACTGGCCAAATTGAAAGATGCGCCGTAAATCATCCTCATCCCATCAGCGTAAGGATTAAGCATGCGCCCTGATGATCTGCCCCGCCACCTGAGCAAAGGCCTCGCCGGACTTTACACCCTGCACGGCGATGAAACCCTGCTGGTGCTCGAAGCTGCGCAGCAAATCAGAGATGCAGCAAGAGCTGCTGGCTATGCAGAGCGTGAAGTGCTCACCGTAGAGCCCGGCTTTGCATGGTCTGAGCTGGAAATGCAGGGCAATTCTTTTTCGCTCTTTTCAGATAAAAAACTCATCGAGCTGCGCATCAGCACGGGCAAGCCCGGCATCGATGGCGGCAAAGCCATTGAAGCCTATTGCCAGCGCCTGCCGCCCGACACCATCACCTTAGTCACCTGCCCGCGGCTTGATAAAACGGGCCAGAACAGCAAATGGTTTCAAGCGCTGGCGGCCAAAGGCGAAGTGCTGGAAGCCAAAAATATCGAACACCGCCAGTTACCCGAATGGATAGCCGGTCGACTGGCCCGCCAGCAGCAAAAACTCTCCCCCGAAGCATTGCAATTTTTAGCAGACCGGGTTGAAGGCAATTTGCTGGCCGCTTTTCAAGAAATCCAAAAGCTGGCTCTGCTGCATCCAGAGGGTGAAATCAGCGTCAGCGATTTACAAGCCAGCGTTGCGAACGTGGCGCGCTACGATGTGTTTCAGCTGGGCGCAGCCTTACTTACAGGGGATGCCACCCGCTTTGCCCGTATGCTGGCAGGCCTGCGCGCCGAAGGTGAAGCCCCGCATTTAGTGCTATGGTCATTGGCGGAAGAAATCCGTACCCTCTATCGCCTAGGCCTTGGCAAACAACGCGGCACGCCCACCGCACAGTTATTTAAAGAATTACGTATTTGGGGCGAAAAACAAAAGCTAGTCGAGCCAGCGCTCGCCCGAGTAAAAGCCGCCCAACTAAAAACTGCCCTCGCCCACGCCGCCCTCATCGATCAGATGAATAAGGGCATAGGCAAAGGCGAAGTGTGGGACGAACTCATGGTGATGTGCTTGCCATTATTAAGGAAAAAATAATAACGTGGCAAAATGCCTCTGCTGGTCAAGAAATGAGCAAAATCTTGAACCACAGAGGAAAAGGAGAGCACAGAGTGCCACAGAGAAAATCAAAACAAGCTGTTTTTCTCTGTGAAACTCTGAGTCCTCTGTGCTCTCTTTGGTTCAAGATTTAGCAATCACTGTAAAAGCTTTCAAATCGGGTTTCTCCCGCCCTACACCAAACGCCACTACGACCGACCCAAGCAAATATAAAAAACAGGGCCTTCCCAATGAAAGAACAAATCCTCGTCAACATCACCCCACAAGAAACCCGCGTGGCCACCGTTGAAGATGGTGTGGTTCAGGATATTCATATAGAACGATCAGCCCACCGTGGCCTGGTTGGCAATATTTATTTGGGCGTGGTGAAGCGCGTCTTACCCGGCATGCAAAGCGCCTTTATTGAAATTGGCCTAGAGCGTGCCGCTTTTTTGCATATTGCCGATGTGATCGAGCAACGTCAGCATCCTAATGAAGTGCAAAGAATCGAGCGCATTGTGCACGAAGGCCAGCCGGTGCTGGTGCAAGTCGCCAAAGACCCGATCGGTAGCAAAGGCGCACGGCTCTCTACTCAGATCAGCATTGCAGGGCGCTTTTTAGTTTTTTTACCTCAAGAAAAACATATCGGCATCAGCCAGCGCATCGACAAAGATGGTGAACGCAGCCAGCTAAAAAAACGCCTTGAATTACTGCTGGCCGAATCAAAGCATCAGGGCTATATCATCCGCACCTCGGCCGAACACGCCACGGATGAGGAGCTGACCGCCGATATTCAGTATCTGGATAGAATCTGGGCAGATATCCAGCAAAAATCAGTCACCCTGCCCGCCAGATCGCTGTTATTTCAGGATTTATCGCTGCAATTGCGTGTGTTACGCGATATGGTCAACAGCGAAACCGAAGAAGTGCTGGTCGATTCACGCGAAAATTTTGCCAAAATGAGCGAATTTGCAGGCTCTTTTGTCTCTGATGTTTTGCCACGGGTAAAGCATTACGCTGGCGAGCGGCCCCTGTTTGAATTGTTTGCGGTAGAGGCAGAAATCGAACACGCCATGGTGCGACGGGTTGATCTTAAATTTGGCGGCTACCTGATCATCGATCAGACCGAAGCCATGACCACGGTAGATGTTAATACCGGCGGTTTTGTGGGCACCCGCTCCTTTGATGACACCATTTTCAAAACCAATCTGGAAGCCACACAGGTTATTGCCCGTCAGCTGCGCCTGCGCAATTTAGGCGGCATTATCATTGTCGATTTTATCGATATGGATAATGAAGAGCACAAAACGGCCGTAATGGATGAGCTAAAAAAAGCCATGAGCCGTGACCGTACCAAGGTGACCGTCAGCCCCTTTACCAGCCTTGGCTTAGTAGAAATTACCCGCAAACGCACGCGTGAATCGCTGGCGCATGTGCTTTGCCAAACCTGCCCAACCTGCCAGGGGCGTGGTGAAATCAAAACCGCACAAACCATTTGCTACGAAATTCTGCGTGAAATCCTGCGCGAAGCCCGTCAGTTCAACGCCAAAGAATACCGGATCCTTGCCTCGCAAAGCGTGATTGATATGTTTCTGGATGAAGAATCCGCCAATCTTGCCCAGCTGGCCGACTTTATTCAAAAACCTATCTATTTGCAGGTAGAAAACGCCTATTCCCAGGAAATATTTGACGTGGTTTTGGTGTGAGCAAAACCCAGGCCAATTGGGGCTGGATCATTCCCGCATTGATCGGGGCCGGTATGTTTTTTATTCTTTTTGAAAAAAACATTCTGGCCCCGGGCAATACCGAATGGTTATTACAGGGCGATCCTGCACAAAGCTATCTTGGATGGCTTTTTTTTCGCCAGGATAACACATGGCACTGGCCTTTAGGCTTAAATCCACAATACGGCGGGGTGATTTCCAGCTCAATTGTATTTACCGATTCGATTCCGCTATTTGCTCTATTTTTTAAATTATTATCACCGCTGCTTAGCGAGCATTTCCAATACCAGGGAATATGGATACTGCTCTGCTTTATATTGCAGGGCGCACTCGCCTGGCAATGCGCCAAATACACCACCCAATCATTTTATTACTGCCTTGCCAGCAGTCTTTTACTCTTAGCCAGTGCCCCCATGATGGCAAGAATAGGCGGGGTCGGGCACTTTGCCCTGTCTGCGCACTGGTTAATTCTGGGTGGATTTTGGGCTTATCTCAGCAAGCAAAACAAACTCTGGTATCTCTTTCTCGGGCTGGCAGCACTGATTCACGCCTATTTACTGGCCATGCTACTGCCCATCTGGCTGGCTTCTTTATGGGCTAATCCGCGCCACAGATATCAATCGCTATTATTTATGCCTATCTACATTTATGCACTTTTATATAGCAGCGGCTATTTTTGTATTACTGGCGGGCTGTCTGGCACAGGGCAAATATACTATAGCGCCAATTTGCTTTCTGTTATTGATTCAAAAAACTGGGGCTTATTACACAAGCTACCTTCAGCCTGGCCAGAGCAAAATGATGCGATGAATTATATGGGCACAGGCGCACTGTTTATCTATATCAATCTTATTTTAAACCGCCTTGCCAGATTAATAAAACCCACACAGAATCAATCTGAATCCGCCGATATTCAATGGTGGCCACTTGCAACAGCCTGCAGCCTGCTTGCCCTCTATGCCCTCAGCCCGCTGATAACCTTGGGCTCTTATCATTTAATTGAAATCAAAATGCCCGCAGCAATATCCGCTTTAACGGGTATATTCAGAGCGGTTGGCCGCTTTACCTGGCCCCTGAGCTATTTGCTGATTCTGCTCAGCACCGTATTACTATTAAAAAAATTTAAACCCCGGCACTCTGCCTTTATCTTAAGCCTCGCCTTATTATTACAATTTTCGGATATCTATTGCACCATTGCCACACTAAAACAGGAAGGCATCCCCTCTGGCCTGAGCGGCCCCTCGCCATTAAAATCGCCATTCTGGCAAATGCCCCCACAAGGGCTCAATGCACTTAAAATCTATCCACTGCAACATGCAGACCCGGATTATATTCATCTTGCCAATTGGGCTGCGCAGCATAAAATGAGCATTAACACCGCTTATTTTGCCCGCCATGACGCATCCAAAATACAGCCAGAAAATGAGACTGTATTAAAAGCGCTAAAAGAAGGCAGCATAGACAATAAAACATTGTTTATTATAAAAGACAATGCTTTAATTGAATCACTGAATAACAATAACTATTTCATTCAGAAAGAAGATCATTTTACTCTACTCAGAAAAAAACCTAAATAAAGCACAGTGTGATCCGTGTTCAAAAAAAATTACGACATTCCAATTTTCGCGGCTCAAATATTTCAGATTTTTTTTCAAGCGGCACATCTTTTAACAGAAAATATTTTATATAGTAAATACCTGCTTCAGATATGCTTATTGCTGGTGTATATCAGCTGAGGGTCATTCATGAAACAATGGTTTATTGTACCTGTACAATTACTTGCAGTGATCAGTCTCTGGGCTATCGCTTATTTATTGCTTTATGGCCAGATACAAAAACAAGTTGATACGCACGAAGGAATACCCTACCCCACATTCAGCTGGGCGGCCCCACAGCTTTTACTTAATCACTCGCATTCAATCCAGTCACTCAGCCTACAAGGCTATATTCCCAGCACACAAACATTAAGCATTTTATGCAATCAGGAGCCGCTGCAATCCCAGCTATTCAAGCAGGGCTATTTCACACTCAGCCATCGTTTTAAAAATAGCTGCCCTAATGGCCTATTATCCATTCAATCCAGCTACTCACATATTCCAGCCACAAAAACCGGCTCGCAAGACCAGCGCGTACTTTCCTACCAATTAGGATTGGTGCAAATGAATGGCAAAGATATTGCGTTAACAACATTCATTAAAGCAAGCAGCGGGTTGTATGGGCTGGAAGAAAACTTCAGCAGAATCAACACAACAGAAATATTAAGCCGCAGCCACGATGCAGGCTGGTATCACAAAATAGCCAGTAAAGATTATGCATTTAATGGCGACAGAACCATCCAGCAAACCGTAGCATGGCCTTTTCTTTATCCCTATTCTGTTAAAGCCATTCATGCCATCAGCGGGCTGGATATAGATAAAAGCATGTTGCGCTTTAATCTGATCTGCTCGCTGCTGGCAATGCTCAGCTTGTTTTACCTTGGTAAGCTATTAAACCTAAATACCAGCAGCGCCTTATTGGCTCCCGCATGGTTTGCATTTAACCCTTTTTCTTTCTTTGTTTTTGGCGGCTTTTCCGAATCGCTGTTTATGCTGCTTTTTTCTGCCGCATTAATTTTAACGATTAAAGAAAAATGGATCAGCGCGGCCTTCATGATCAGCGCGATGACTGCATCCCGCTTTATTGGGGGAATTGCTATCCTCTTACTGATGCTCTATTGGCTTTCAATTCATTATCAAAATCAGGGAATCAAAAAAAGCAGCATCATGATCATTAAAATGGGGCTGATTTCAACGCTGGGTATTTTGCTGGATATGGCCGTAAAAGCCCATGCCACGGGCGAACCTTTGGCGGCCTTTCTGGTTCGCTCAGCGTGGAAAATATCGCCTTTGCAATTAGTCACACGTATCTTTGATTTAAGGCTGATTCAGTCTGCGGAGTATCTGCCCGTTCTGCTGCTAGCTATGGGGCTGATGATCTATGCCATTTATATTTGTATATTGTGCATAAAAAATCATATGCATAAAGCGGCACTGATTGCAGGCAGCGGCGCATTAATCCTTGGCACCACGCTTTTAATGAATCCGGAAATCCATTCAGTCGGGCGCTATTCACTTTCACTTGCGCCATGCATTATTGGCATACTGAGTTATGATCGTTTAAAGCAGCAATCCACGGTACTTATTGCTTTAAGCTGCACAATCGGTGCAGCATTTTCCGGCCTGATTATCAGCAATATCTATTCAGGCCTCGCCCCGTTTTAGCCAGATTACAGCTGTTTATTTTTTTGAAATACCCAGATACGGCTGCCAAAATAACTCAGCAAAGGCACCAACAGCAAAGAAAAAAACAAAGCCATGGCTTCATTAAACAAAGCTATTTTTAATAAAAAAGTCAGCAAGATATTATTCGCCAGAAACCCCATGCTTGCGAGCAAAAAAGACTTTGCCAGCGTACTGGGGTGCCAAGAAGCCATCGCAAAAGTCCAATAATTATGCCCAATATATGACAGAACAAAAGCACCCAAAAAAGCACACAAATTTGCCAGATAGACATTCACACCCACGTAAAGCAGTATAAAAGCAATCAATAAATGCAGGCCGGTGGCCGCTAGGCCAACAATTCCAAATTTCATTAATTGCCTAATACTTTGCAGCCATTTTGTAAAAAAAATATTCATCATTTATCTTAATTAAGAAGATGCGGCATCAAATGCTCTGGGGTGATTGATATATTCACCCTTTAAGCGGGGAAGATAGAGCTTCCTCACAATATAGGGCGGGCGGCGTTTTGACTCGATATAAGCCCTGCCTAAATATTCCCCCATAATACCGAGGCCGATCAGCTGCAAACCAGAGAAAAACAAAAACAAGGTAATTAAAGAGGCATAGCCGGGCACATCAATCCCATACACTAAGGTGCGTAATACAATATAAAGTGCATAGATAAATGACACCGATGCCACCATAAACCCTAAATAGCTCCAGATTCGCAGTGGTGTAATAGACAGCGATGTAATTCCCTCTATGGCTAAATTCCAGAGTTTCCAAAGATTAAATTTACTGCTGCCAGAGTTTCTTTCGGCTCTTTTATAATTAAGCGTTGTGGTTTTAAAACCAACCCAGGCAAAAATCCCCTTCATAAAACGCCTGCTTTCCGGCAAAGACATCACCGTATCCACCACCAATCTGTCCATTAAACGAAAATCACCGACATTATCCGGCACATTCACCTCAGACATTTTATTAATAGCTTGATAAAACCAGCGGGCGCTGAGCCGCTTTGCCACGCTATCGCTTGATCTATCACTGCGTCTTGCTAAAACAACCTCATAGCCTTCTTCCCATTTACTGATCATAGGTGCAATCAGCTCAGGCGGATCTTGCAAATCTGCATCCATAGGGATAATGGCATCGCCACTTGCATGGGCAAGACCGGCAGTTAAAGCGGCCTCTTTGCCAAAATTACGAGATAAATCGACCACCAGCAGTTCGGGCATCAGCCTTTGCTGCTCCAGCAAAATAGCCAGTGTTTTATCCGTGCTGCCATCATTCACAGCCACAATCTCCCATGGGCGGGCTAGGCTGCGCAGCGTATCCGAGATGGTGGCCAAAGTATGCAACAGCCCCTCTTCCTCATTAAAAAACGGGATCACGATTGAAATCACAAACCACCCCCTCACCCTATTGAAGAACTATCTTTTTAAGTAAAACCAAGGATACGAGTGCATTTTTACAGGCGGAAATACAAAACAGGCAGCAACTAGATTACTGAAAGAATAGAAGAAAGCAAGAATACCGAAAGATCGTGGCAGGTTTGTGGAGCTTTGTGGACAAACATCCATTTGCCCACCACTGACACACTTCACTCAAAACCCCACTGTGCTGCGCTCAGAAACGAGGCCTGGCAAGGCCATGGCAAAGAAAGCTGGGTATTATTTTGCCAATCTGCCATTCATCCTTTCCGACGAACGTAGGGAAAAACTTCATATAGGCATTTCATATAGGAGAAAAATTTCCTAGATTGATGATTATGCCCAGCACATACTCTGTCCCTATTCTTACAAACGATGCACAGCGCCTCAGATTACAGGCACTGCAGGCAGAGTTTTGTAATGCGTGCAATTTAGTTGCGCCGATCTCGCAGCAACATCGCTGCTGGCATCGCGTGACGCTGCACCATCTGGCCTACAGAGTGCTGCGTGAACAGCACCCCGATTTAGGCGCGCAAATGGCCTGCAATGCTATTTATGCCGTATGCCGTGCCTATCGCACCCTGTATGAACATCCGCAAAGTAAATGGAAAAACCTTCCCGCCGAATCACCCCTGCCTAATTTGCTTTTTTTGGCTTCGGCTCCGGTTTATTTTGACCGCCATACCTTAAGCATTAAAGACAATATTTTATCGATGTTTACTTTAGAAGGGCGATTGAGATTTCAGCTGCAATTACCCGCCGAAGTGATCGAGCGCTTTGCTTCCCATCGCTTAAGAGAAATTGTTTTAACGCAGATTGATCTGCAATATGTACTTAATTTTATTTTTCTGGATATTGATGAAGAATCCCAATCCAGCACCGATGATGAATGGCCAGAGTATTTATTAACCTTAGAATCTCCTCAAACTAATACAGAAAATGTGTAACCTTTTTTAAAAGGAAATAACATGAAAAAGCAAATGCAGCCCCGCTCTGAACTGGCTATTGTATTACATAGTTTACGCCAGCATTTCTGGGTAGCAGGGTTATTCAGTTTCTTTATTAATTTGCTGATGCTGGTTCCTTCCATTTATATGCTACAGGTGTACGACCGAGTATTAGCCAGCAGAAATGAAACCACATTAATCATGATTACCATTATTACCCTTGGTCTGTATGGAATGATGTCTTTACTGGAAATGATACGCTCCAAATTATTGGTTCGCATCAGCAGTAAATTAGATTCACAGCTTAATTCAAGGGTATTTACTGCCGCCTTTGAGCGCAATTTAAAGCAAGGCAATGGTGATGCAGGATTAGCGCTGGCCGATTTAACCAATATCCGCCAGTTTTTAACCGGCCAGGGGCTGTTTGCTTTTTTTGATGCACCTTGGGCTCCTATCTATCTGGCTGTTTTATTTATGCTGGGTGCATTGCTGGGCTGGCTAGCGGTTGTCGGCGCAATTCTTTTAACTGCACTGGCCTATTTCACTGAAATGGTCAGCAAAAAGCCCCTTGCCGAGGCCTCAACCCATGCCAATTTAGCCACGCGCTTTGCCAATAATAATTTACGCAATGCCGAAGTGATTGAAGCCATGGGCATGTTAGACGGCTTAATGAAACGCTGGTATCGCCACCACGGTAAATTTCTGGCCCTGCAGGGGGAAGCCAGTGATAAAGCCGGGGGCATTTCTGCCGTCACTAAATTTACCCGTATCAGCCTGCAATCTCTTATTTTGGGTGCAGGTGCGCTGCTGGTGATTGAGGGCAGCACCACACCGGGCGCAATGATTGCAGGCTCTATTCTGATGGGCCGTGCACTGGCACCCATTGAGCTAGCCATTGGCTCATGGAAGCAATTTATTGGCGTGCGCACGGCCTATTCGCGGCTGCAAGATCTGCTTACTGCCTATCCGGCCCGCAATATCGGCATGAGCCTGCCCCGCCCCAGCGGCCAGCTGCTGGCCGATAATATTTCTGCTGCGATTCCTGGCACCCAAAATATGGTGATCAAGAATATGAATTTCGGCATGGCCGCCGGGCAAATTCTGGGCATTATCGGGCCAAGCGCCTGCGGCAAATCAACACTTGCCCGCCTGCTGGTCGGGGTGTGGCCTACCGTCATGGGCAAGGTCAGGCTGGATGGTGTGGATGTTTATACATGGAGTAAAGCCGAGCTTGGCCCCTATATTGGCTACCTGCCTCAGGATATCGAATTGTTCTCCGGCACGATCGCCGAAAACATTGCCCGCTTTGGTGAAATTGACAGCGAAAAAGTAGTGGCAGCCGCTCAGATGGCGGATGTGCATGAAATGATTTTGCGTCTGCCTCAGGGCTACGATACGGCCATTGGTGAAGGCGGCGCAGGCCTGTCTGGCGGGCAGCGCCAGCGAGTTGGGCTGGCCCGCGCCCTCTACGGCATGCCCAGCCTGATTGTCTTAGATGAGCCTAATGCCAATCTGGATGACAACGGCGAGCGGGCTTTAGTGCAGGCCATCCTAAGGGCCAAAGAAAGCGGCGCTACCGTCGTGCTGATCACTCACCGCACCCATGTTCTGGCCGTAGTAGACCTCTTGCTGGTGATGGCGGATGGCATGCTGAAATATTACGGGCCACGCGATCAGGTATTAGCCGCGCTGACCCCAGCAGTTGCCGCGCAGCCAGAGCAGCAAACCACAGCCTGATGCCTGAGCGCAGCCTGGATATCCCATTTATCCGGCTGCAGGCCTGAGCAAAAAATGATCACTTTATCTTTATTGATTAAAAGGGTTGAGCCATGTTGAAACTAGCCACAAAGAAATCACCCGAACCCATACTCGATGTGAATGATGCATTAACAGATACCAAATCAGTCACCCGTCTGGGCTTATTTATTCTTTTATTTGGCTTGGGTGGCTTTTTAATTTGGGCGATATTTGCCCCATTAGATGAAGGCGTGCCCACTAATGGCGTGGTTTCGGTTGAAAGTAAACGCAAAGCCATTCAGCATTTACAAGGCGGAGTGATTTCTAAAATACTGGTCAAAGAAGGCGCAGAAGTACAGGCTAATCAACCTTTAGTATTACTCGATCAAACCCAGATTAATGCCGTGCTATCCACAGTACAAAATAATTACTGGCAAACGCAGGCCCTTGCAGACCGGCTTTATGCAGAGCTGAAACACGCACCCAAAATCAACTTTAATGAAAAGCTGCTTAAAGCCACAAATCCGCAAGCTAAAGAAATCATGAATACGCAAATGCAATTATTTGATACCCGCCGCACGGTATTAGTAAATGAAGGCAATATTTTGCAGCAAAGCATTGCAGGAATTAACGAGCAAATCACCGGGCTTCGTGCATTAAAAGACGGCCGTAAACAACAAATGAGCTTGTTAGAAAAAGATATCGCCGGTTTAAGAGAGCTGGTCAATGATGGCTATGCCCCGCGCTCGCGCCTATTTGAAATGGAGCGCTTATTTGCCCAGCTTTCTGGCGAATATGGCGAAGGGCTTGGGCGGATCGAACAAGCCAGCCGGCAAAAAGGTGAGTTAAGCCTAAAAATCCTGCAGCGCACCCAGGAATTTGATAAAGAAGCCGAAACACAATACAGCCAGATCCAGGGTGATTTAAATCGCTGGAGCAATGAAATCAAAGCAAAAGAAGAAGATCTCTCACGCTCTGTATTGCGCTCCCCCGCTGCGGGCCGCGTGGTTGGGATGAATGTGCATACCGTTGGCGGGATTATCCGCCCAGGTGAAACACTGATGGAAATCGTGCCCGAAAACGATGAATTAGTAATTGAAATTCAACTTCCACCCCATCTGATTGATAAGGTTCATCCTGGCCTCTTGGCGGATATCCGCTTCTCATCCTTAGGTAATAAAGGCACGCCGCCTATTTTAGAAGGCGAGCTGACCAGCATCTCGGCCGACCGCATTGTTGATCCACGCGGCAATGCCTATTTCAGCGCCAAAGTAGTGGTAACTAAAAATGGGCTCGCCAAGCTGAGTAAGGAAAAACTCGCCATCCAGCCTGGTATGTCCACCGAAGTGATCATTAAAACAGGCGAGCGCAGCCTGCTGGATTACATCGTGCGCCCACTGCTTAACCGCCTTGCCTTTTCCTTCACAGAAAAATAAGGGGATCTCGATGCGAACCAAGATCTGCTTACTCTCACTCTTTATTTGCTCTGCGCTTCATGCGGCAGAATTAGCCAGCCTTTACCCAAAAGCGGTACAAAACGACAGCCGTTATGCCATCGCCAGGGCTCAAAATCTGGCGGCACAGGAAATTGTCCCCATCGCCAGAGCGGGACTGCTGCCCAATTTATCCATCTCGGCCCAAGGCAGCCGTGAATGGGTGAATACAGAGTTTGATGTTGAGGTGGGCAAAAGCACGCAAACCATTTCAAGAGACTATCTATATAACGGCCAGACTTATGCCGCCACGCTGGTACAGCCACTTTTTAAAATGGCCGCATGGGATAATTTATCTCAGGCCGAATTCCAGCAAAAAGAAGCCAACCACGCGCTGGAGCGCAGCCAGCAAGAGCTGATTATGCGCCTGGCCCAGCAATACCTGGATGTGCAGCTTGCCTTTGATAAGCTGCAGCTCTTGAACGAGCAGAAAAAGGCGTATCAGGAACAAAAAACCCAGGCCAGCAAATGGTTTGCAGCGGGCTATGGCACCATCACCGATGTCAATGAAGCGCAGAATCGTCTGGATTTTGTTGACGCCGATATTCTTTCGGCAGAGGCCGCACATAGCAATAAACTGCATGAGCTGAGCGTTACCGTAGGCGAGCCGATGAATTATCTGCCCCACCGTAAACCCAGCGCAATGCAGGCAGATCTGCATCTGCGCTATCCCCTGAACGAGTGGCTGGAGCAGGCAAAAAAATATAATCCAGTGCTGTTTGAGCGCCAAGCCTCTGTGGATGCGGCTCAGCTGGAAATCAGTAAAAGCAATGATCAGCACCTGCCTACAGTGGATTTGCGCTTACGCACCAGCTACGAAGAAAGCCCCAGCTACAGCACCGTCGATAATGTCATCAAATCCAATAGCATTATGGTTTACGCCAGTATCCCCATTTTTTCTGGCGGCGAAATCAATGCCCGCAGCAAGCGTGCCGTTGCCCAGCACACGGCCGCCAGTGAAGATCAGCGCAATATGCTGCAACAGGTAGAGCTTGGGCTGCGCCAGCAATACCTTGATCTCAGCTCTAATTCAGCGCAAATCAAAGCACTGCAAGAAGCCGTTCGCTCTGGTGATGTGCTGATTCAATCTACCCGTAAAGGCATTCAATCGGGCGTACGCAGCAATGTGGATTTACTCAACGCCCAAAGCCGCTTTTTTGAAGCACAGCAAAAACATACCGCAGCGCAGTACACCTACTTAAGCGGCTATATCCGGCTGAAGTTTTATGCCGGCACTTTGCAGGAAACTGACTTAAACACCTTGGATCTGGCCTTGCGCTAACAAAAAGCACCCGGCCATTGCCCCGGAGCAAAGGCGGTAGCAGGCATAACGGCAGTCAATCCGCTGATTGATTTTATCTAAATCACCTTGATTCACTCAAAAGAGAGATAAAGCATGAGTAACTGGACGGCAGGCTATGTTGCAGATATTGCTTACACCTATGGCTATTACGCTGAACTGAATCCTCACCGGGTGAAAATGGCGTTTTTAAGTGCCGGGCTGGCCTGCCCAGAAATAGGCACGGCATGCGAGCTGGGCTTTGGTCAGGGCGTCAGTGCCAATTTGCATGCCGCCGCCAGCACTATCCAGTGGTATGGCACCGATTTTAATCCATCGCAGGCGAGCTTTGCCCAAGAGCTGGCCAGGGCCTCTCATTCTGAAGCACGGCTGTTTGATGAGTCTTTTGCAGATTTTGCCGCGCGCAGTGATTTACCAGAATTTGATTTCATTGGCCTGCATGGCATCTGGAGCTGGATCTCGGATGAAAACCGCGCAGTGATTGTAGAATTTATTCGCCGCAAATTAAAAGTCGGCGGCGTGTTATATATCAGCTATAACACCCAGCCTGGCTGGGCCAATTTTGCCCCGATGCGGCACTTAATGACTCAGCACGCAGAAGTGGCAGGAGTTGAAGGCAATGGGATTGTCAGCCGCATCAATGGCGCACTGGATTTCACAGAAAAGCTGCTGGCTACCGAGCCGCTTTATGCCAGAGCCAACCCGCATGTGCACGAGCGGATCAAAAAACTGAAAGAGCAAAACCGCCATTATTTAGCGCATGAATACTTTAACCGCGACTGGCTGCCCATGCATTTTTCCACCATGGCCGAATGGCTGGAGCCTGCCAAGCTCAGCTTTGCCTGCTCCGCTCATTATTTAGACCAGATTGATTCCATTAATTTAAGTAATGAGCAACAACAGTTTTTAGAAAATATCCCCAACCCCATGTTCCGCGAAACAGTGCGCGATTTTATGGTGAACCAGCAGTTTCGCCGTGATTACTGGGTACGTGGCCCGCGCAAGCTGGGCAATATCAAGCAAACAGAATTACTGCGTCAGCAGCGGATTATCCTGATCCAACACCGGCCCGATGTGTCGCTCACCGCCACAGGCAGCTTGGGTGAGGCCAATATGCAAGAGGCCGTTTATGCCCCTATTTTAGATACGCTGGCAGATCATCAGATCATGACACTAGGGCAAATTGAGCAAATCACAGGCCAAAGCTTTGTGAAAATCTTGCAAGCCATCTATGTATTAATCGGCAGCGGCAGTCTGGTAACGGTTCAGAGTGACGATGAAATTGCCAAAGCCAAACCCCGGTGCGAACAGCTGAATCTGCACCTTTGCACACAAGCGCGGGCCAGCAACGAAGTAAGCTACTTGGCCAGCCCGGTATTGGGCGGCGGCGTGCCTGTTGGCCGCTTTCAGCAAATCTTTTTACTGGCCAGACAAGAGGGCAAGCATCAGCCCGAAGAATGGGCTCAATATGCTTGGCAGCTATTAGTGCGGCAAGAGCAAAGATTATTGCTGGAAGGTAAAACCATCAATTCAGAAGAAGACAATCTCAATCAGCTCAGAAAATGGGCCCATACCTTTGCAGATAAGGAATTAAAAATCCTAAAAGCACTGGGCGTTGCCTGATGACTTCAGGCGGCACTTCTGCTCTGTAGCTTGCCGCTTTGTAAAGGGGGGTGAGGGAAATACCTTTCACTCAAGGGTTTTGACCTTAGCTTCCCCCATAGTAAAAGGGGGATTGTGGGGTAATGCCGTTCACTTAAGGTATTGGTTTTGCTTCCCCCTTTGTAAAAGGGGGATTGAGGGGGATTTTCCTTTGGTTTTTTGCTTATTTAAGCTCAGCGTCAACTGCAAATCCCCCCTAGCCCCCCTTTTTCAAAGGGGGGAACTCAAGCAAAACGGCTTAAGTGAACGGCATTTGGGATTTGAGGGGGATTTGCTTTTAGTTTTTTGCTTATTTATGCCCAACATCAACTACAAATTCCCCCTGCTCCCCCCTTTTACAAAAGGGGGGAATAAGTCTACTGCTTCTTATTCTTCTTATCAATTTAACGAATCAAACGCTTTGCTCAAACACCTGCCGCGCCTTCAAGTAATACGCTTTGCGCTGCACCATCCCGGTGTATCCGCCATTAATGCTGATGCTAATAAACTCAACGGGTGATAAATCCAATACTTTGCCATGATATTTTTTCTTTAAAATATCCTGATCACCATGATTAGCCGCGTCATTTAAGCTACGGCCAGCCCAGTATTCACATGCACTCCAGACTGCGTATTCGGCTTGCTCCAGCAAATCAGGATGATTAATAAATAAATCCCTACGACCTTTTTTAATGCCTAATTGCAAATAATTAGCACGGCCTGTGGTTTGAAATATGCCGCGCCCTTTATATTTAATGCCGTCCCCCGCTTTGCAATTACCCAAATCTGCCCTGCCCTCATAAGCCGCCCCGCTTGCATATTCTTGCAGCGTTTTAAAGTGATCACTCTCAACGCAGGCTTGCGCTAAAAAATGGGCATATTCCTGAGCGCTGTCAATTTCATACTGCGGGCAAAGCTTATTGATCCATTCCAATAGACCGGGCATCAGTGGCGTGGCCTTGCCTGCAATGGCGCTTAAATGTGCGGCAGTAATCAACAAGCCCATGATTTTCCCCTTAAAAAGACTAAACCTTTATAGCAAAAAAAACCCCGCCACCTAAATAAGGGGCGGGGTTGTTGGGCTGGCAAGAATCTGCCCGCTGATTTGCCTAGATTAGAAAGTTAAAACTTCACCGGCAAAGTTAGAGCCAGTCAGATCAACCAGACCCGTGATTTTCACCACGATGTCGTTGGCATCAAGGGCTGTTTGCTGCAGTGCTGCACCTGTGCTGTTGACCATGGCCACCACATAGGTGTCACCACCATATTGGAACCAATCCACTTTACCTGTGTTAGCAGCTAAAGTTGATGCAGTTGGGTCTGTACCCTGCACGGTTGTTAGCAGAGTGTAATTAGCAGCAAGGTTTAAAGCATCGGTCAGAGAAGCTGCTGTGGCCACGTTGATTTGTGAAGCCGCAACAGAAGCACCCAATAAGGTGAAGGCATCTGCAGTGGTGCCAAAGCTGACCTGATGGCCCGTTACTGTAGAACCTGCAGCAAAGTTGAGTGTGGTGTTTGCGTAAGCGGCTGTTGTACCGCCTGTTACAGCACCTGTTACAACCACGGTTTCAGCACCCGCGTTAGCTACATTCACCGTACCAATATTCAGAGTAGCCCCGGTACCCACAGTCACCTGCGTTGTACCCGCACCCGAAGCGATATTAAATACATCGCCCGCGCCTGTGGCCACAATGGTATTAGAGCCTGTACCCACGGTGATCACATCACCTGCACCGTTGGCAACCAGCTGGTTAGCACCATTACCCAGAGTAAAGGTGTTGCTGCCGCCTGATGCCACCGCCTGAATCACACCCGTACCGACCGATGCAGCTTCTGTACCGGCAGTTGAATCTGTAGCCTGAATAAACTTCAGACCCGAGCCGCTGGTGTAAAGATCAGCCGCCTGCCCTGCTGCCAGATTGAAGGTCACATTATTATGTGCATCTGCAGCCGTTACAGTGAAGGTGGTGGTGTTAGTGAAGGTACCATTCCCAAAGATAAACTTCGCACCGGCCAGAGTGGAATCGATGGTATTCAAGGCAGTACCGGTTTCTTTCAGCAGGGTGAAGGCATTATTCCCTGTAACCTGAATGGTATTCACGGTATTGCTTGCATCGGCCAGCTCTTGCACGATATGCGCAGCGCCATTTGCAGCAAATTTCACTAAGGCATCACCTGTCACGGTCAGCTTATTCACTGTTGTGGCATTGGTTTGCATGGTAACAGTCAGGCTATTGCTGCCAGACGCGCCCACTTGCGTGGTTTCAAGCAAGCCAATATGCGTATTACCTGTCGCATTCAATACCAGCTCGGCTGAGGCGGCTAAGTTTGTAAACTTAGTGGTATTGGTATTGGCAGCCACTGTACCGGCAGCGGTTAATGTTGCTTTAGAGAAGCCGGTGTAATCCAGCGTGGAGGTTGTAGCCAGCGTTGTAATATCAGCAGAGCCAGTGATGCTTGTTACATTCGTGGCCACGACGGTAGCGTCACCGAAGGTAGAGCCAAAGCCCTTCACAGAAGCCACATCTTTCAGCTCAACAATCACGCTGTTGTTGTTAGTACCCGCTTGCAATGTATTGCCGTTATCAGACGCCACCACATAGCTGCGGCCGTTAGACGAGAAGGCCACCACTTTATTTGCGCCACCTGTGGTTGCACTGCTCACCAAGATAGACGCTGCGCTGATCAGCTCATTGGTGGTGAATTGGGAAAGGTTATTACCCCCTGTGGCACCGAAGGTAATCACGCCATTGCTGATGCTGTAGGTTAAGTTGGCCAGCTTGGTAAACAGCGCACCGGAAGAATCCAGTACCGTTGCCATTGTATTGGCACCCGTTACGTTATTCACCCCATTGGTGCCGGAATTCGCCAGAATAGTCTTGGCAAGGTCAGCATTATCTGCCGTATTACGGAAGGTAATGGTATCGCTGGCCGCTTGGCTGTTCACTGTAAACTTAGTCACGCCACCTTTACTACCATTGTCGGTGAGCGTTGCGCCTTCTTTCAGGATCAGCTTATCTACTTTGGCGGTGGAAGCAGTCAGATTCACTGTTTCACTACCTGAGGAGAACTTATGGCTAACCGCATTCCACGCGCCACCCAAGCCAGCCTTGTATTCACCACCGCCCGCACCTGAAGTAAACAGATTATCGACTGTGGCAAAGTTAGTGCTGTCTGTTGTTGCAACGCCTGCACCCACAAAGGCTGCTGTACCGCCCACTGACAGTTGTGAGATTTCGCCAGCTTGCACGGTAATCAACACTTTAGAGGAATCCACCACTACAGCCGAAGCAATACCTGGCTTATCGGTAGATGCTGCAGCGGTAATACCTGCAGCAATTTTGGTGGCAATTTGTGCAACTGTATCGTTATTAGCTACGGCGATAGTAATGGCACCCGCACCGCCGTTAAAGGTAACCGTGATATTACCGGCACCCGCACCACCCACTGCTGTAGCAGATTCAAGAACAATTTGCTGCTGTCCGCCCACAATCGCGTCTGCAATCGTTGCATTTGCAGCGCTTTTTGCTGTACCCACTTCAAACGCAGCGGCCTTAGTTAAGACAATGCTGCCGCCACTGGCAACAGCTGTGACTGCCGGGCTGCCCGCACCTGCTTTGACCACATTACCCAGTGCATTATTGGTAGTAGCATCATTGCTAATGGCTGCAGCCAGTAAACCTGCCACAGTCGCTGCACTATTGTTACCAATCGAGGTGTAGGTATAGGTTGCAAGGTTAATGGTTACGGTGGCTGTATCACCATTTTGCCAGTTGTTGGTTGCTGTACCTGTTAATGTCACCAAGGCTTTAAAGTTAGTGGTGTCATTAGAACCAGCGGCTTTCAGTACTGATGTACCCCCCGTAAAGGTTGTACCAGCATTCGATACCTTGGCAGCAGTGACATCAACCGATGTGGCAGAATTAACAAGGGTGCCGTCATTGGTTGTTGTGCCGGTATGTGTAGAGGCATTGATCGATGTAAAGCCCGCGTTAGAAGTTAACGCTAGGCCGCGATCGCCCCCTACAACCAGTGTTGCTGCGCCCGCTGTACCTGTATCTGTCAGAGTGACCGTATTCAGGCTAGTGGCATTGGCTGTAGAAACATAACCGCCTTTTGAATTGATGGTAACGGCTTCAAATGCGTTAGCTGTAATGGCACCTGTACCTAAGCCACCCCCTGCAGCAAGAATCGCCGAACCAGGGCTTGCAAGAGCAGTACCGCCTGTACCCACATTAATCGTCAGCGCATTATTTGTTGCAGTGGTGTTGCTACCTGCAAGGCTCACTGTTTTATCTGTGGTATTGGCTGTAACCGAGAATACGCCGCCAAGATTAGTCAGCGTGATATTGCCCGCCACAGCGCCCAGCTGAACATCAGTATTAAAGCCCGATGCATCGTAGCTGCCTGCTGCACTATTGGCCAGTGCACCCAGACGCAGAATTTCAAAACCTTTCACTGCGGTTGCGCTGCCTAAAGCCACATCTGTACCAGCAGCGGCATAGTTAGCCACCAATACATCGCTGGTGCCTGCGCCCCCATCAATGGCAACCAAATTACCCCAGCCCGATGCATTGGAATTGACAGTGAGCGTATCCACACCGCTACCACCCATATATTTCTGTGCAGTGGCTGCTGTAGTTGTGGCTTGCATTAAGGAGGTGACATTACCCGTAGCAGCAGAGGCATCTACCGTCATGGCTTTGCCCAGATTACCTGTACCGAATACATCTGCGGTATCAAAGGTTGTTGCACCCGCGCCTTTTAATGTCACTGTGGCAATGGCGGTAGAAACGTTACCCAGTTTCAGCGTAGCTGCTGCCGCATTGTTAACAGTAACAGCCGTTGCAGCTGCTGCATCCACTTGCAGAGTGGCGCTGGAAGCAGTGCCATTATCTGTAATGGTCAATGTGCCGGCTTTGCTATCGACTACCGTCACATCATTTGTAACTGCAGCACCGTTACCCCACACATTTTTATTATTTGCACCCTGAGTAATCGTCAGCGCATGTGCAGCGGTATTGTTGGTAATGGTAATGGTATTGGCACCGCCAGCAGTATTGAGTACCGACAGCGCTGTTAATGCATCTGATGCAATCGTCACACCATTTGCTGCTTGCAGGCCTGTCAGAGAAACATTGGCCAACTTGCTAACACCCACCGCTTTACCTGAATTGCCACCCCCCGTTGCCAGCGTTGCCTGAATGTCATTAATCGCCACCACATCGCCGCCACGAATAGAAACTGTGGCTGCACCATTGGTGTTCACATTAATCGCACCAGTACCGTAGTAGTTCAGGCTGCCTGCGGTTGTTACATCTGCAATCGTTACATCACCTGTAGGTGCCAGATTAGCGTCTTTCAACGCTGTACCTGCCGCATTAAGTGCCGCAGAAGCTGCACCCACGGTAATTGCACCAGAAGTTTTGGTAGTGGTAATGCCCACTGTAGAGCCACCAAGCACTGTTGTTGCATCTGCACCCGGGCCGCTAAAGGTGCGGGTAATCGCTACTGCACCGCTGGCTACGGTATTAACCCCGCTAATCACCTCACCCACGGTAACATTGCCACCAGTGGTATTCACAGTGACCGTTGTACCGCCATCCACAATCACATTACCTGCATTGGTACTTGCTAAATAAGCGCCTGTACCTGTAAGCAGATCAGACTGATTCACCAGCACCGCACCTGTAGGTGCGCTGGCAACAGACTGGCCAATTGTAACGTTCTGCCCTTTGGCATTCACTGTAACGTTAGAGCCACCATCAATCACCACAGCACGAGCAAAACCATTGCCATTGAGGGTTTCTGTAACCGTTACATTACCTGTTGGGTTGCTAACCTGATCTGCCACACCGGCATTGGCTGCACGACCAATCGTGACATTCGCACCTGTTGTGCTGACAGTAACGTCAGTACCCCCAGTAATGAGCACGGCACCAGTAGCACCCGCGTTATTCACAATACCGGTGTTGGTTACTTTGATGACGCCACTTGGGTTCAGTGTGTTTTCTTTGGCTGCGCCCAAATTACCAATATTTACCGCATTGGCAGCATTTGTTGTGATGGTGACGTTTTTACCGCCAGACACCCCAATCGCACCCGCGGCTGTATTGTTATTGGTAGAGCCAGCCAAGCCGTTGTAAGCAATTTGCGCCACTTCATTGATAGTGACATTGCCTGTAGGCAGGTTGCTTAAATCAACCCGTCCTGCATCACCTACAGTAATTGCGCCTGCGCCTTTTAAAGCCGTGTCGTTAATCGACACATCCACACCGCCAAATACAGTAATAGCGCCTGTGCCAGCGCTATTTACGGTGATATTGCCTGAGGCATTGGCTACTTTACCTGCGGTGTTGTTACCGGTGTTAGCTGCCGTATTACCAATTTCAATCACACCACTGTTTGAAGAAGAGCTGGTGGTGACATTTACGGTAGTACCGCCAAATACATTCACTTTACCTGTAGCGCTGTTGTTTTGATTAACAACAATTTTGCCTGTCGTCACTTCAGCAGCCAAAGGTACGCGTGCAAGACCAGGGCTACCCACCAGAATATCGCCGCCTACCGAGGTAGCGGTTACATCTGTACCGCCAACCACCGTTAAAGCACCTGCAAAACCATTGTGAGTCGCATCCACTACCGTGCCATTCACGCCATTTGCGGCTGTAAATACATCGGCAGCACCACCGTTGGTTGTGCCTTTCAGGCTGCGTACATCCGCGTAGCCAACAGTGCTGAACCCTGTACCCGCTGCGGTATTACCGGAGGAGTTCAAAATAATATTTTGAATATTGGTCAGCGTAACGCCGGCAGGAATATTGCCGTTGGTTGTGCCCGGGGACAAATCAGTAATCGTTAAGGTATTAGTGGTTTTGCCTGCAGTACCGAATAACTTATCACCAGTATTTAAGGTTGGGCCTTTGCCATCCACATTGAAAATCGTTTGTGAGGCAAAAAAGCTGTCTGCCGTTTGCAGATCTAAGCCAGGTGTTAAGGTAAATAAGGTAGCGGCGCTCAGTGTTGCAATATTTGCAGGGATTGCGGCAGTTTGAGCAGCTTGTGTGCTTGGTAAAACTGCGGCCAAGAAAATACGCGCGGTAGTGGCTGAAGATTCGCCCACGTATTTCAGGATACCTGCGTTATCAGAAAGTGCATCGGTATATGCGCCAGCAACGGCAAGCTTGGATGCCAGAGTGGTTGCATCTGTGCCTGTAGCACCATCCAGAATAGCCAGAGCCATTTTACCGATGGTTAAACGGCCAGCATTGATTTCATTGATGTAGTACTGCAGGCCGGTTGTTTCTGCTGCACGGCCAAATGCTGCTTTATATACAGCATCAATTTGCGCTTGTAAGGCTAAAGAGCCATAAAGCGAGACAGATTCAGGTGAGGTTGCAAAGGCATTTACAACATTAGAAACGCCTTCTTTATCGACACGGTCAGACCAATATTGTAAGCCAGCGTAATCTGCTGGACGTTGATAGTAAGCGATATACAGTTTCTGTACATAAGTCAGTGCTGCTGCAGTTGCCATTTTACGAACTCCTAAAAGTTTGTGTAAGCTATCGTCCAGCTTTAAGCCAGGGCTTTTCCATAATGGATCGTGCCACGGACAAATGCATTGTTCTCCTCCCCTAAATTTAAAAATGTGATAGCAATCACAAAATGAGGATTAGCCGCTCAGCACAGGGTGAACGGCTATTGAAAACCACAGCAATCGACTAAATCATTGATTTTATTTATAAAAATATTTAAACCTGTAAAAAAACATAAAATTTATCTTGATTTTTAGCAAACAAAGCAAGCTTTTAGATATTTCACCCCCAAAGACAAACAAGTTGACCCATTTTTATATTTGTGATTTTTATATGACACACCCCTGTAAATCGCTCTTTTTCGCCATTTTTATGGCTAAAAAATCCAATAAACGACTATAAAAACAACGTAATAATTCTTATTTACATAGATAGGCCCGATTTTCTGCCTGCTAAGGCAAGAAAATAGACCTGACTAAAAAATCAGGTATTTATCTTTTATGTAAGGATTGAAATAAGAGACGCTGGCCCGAAGCTCCATACAATCAAGCTTCGGGATCGCAGTGAAAAACACAGGAAGGAGAGTGCTGAATAAGCAGGATGCTGTTACTTTGCTTCTGCAGGCTTTTGCTTTTTTCCTGCCAAAAAATCATCTAAACCTTTTTGTACTAAATCGTAGGTTTTATCCACATTACTGGCAATGCTGCCATCAAGCACCTGCAAACTCTTAAGAATGTCTTTTGCCTCCTTAAAGCCCTGCTCAACCCCGCCACGAATCACCTTGGTAAATTCTTCAGCAATTTTATCTGGGTCTTGTCCGGGCCTTTGCTTGGCAAACGCATCGTAAAATCCCGTTGAAAGCGCAACAATTCGCCCGGCAGTGCCTTCAGGCGAATTATCCTGCCCCATCGCATTTTTAATTGCATCATCACCAAACTCTGGCTTGAGCACTTCATTTATTTTATCAATGGCCGTTCTAAATAAGAGCTGCATTGGCTTATCGCCACTGCTAATCGACACCTGCAAAGATGCTTGTAATATCTGCTGGTTTGTTTGTGCACGAATACTTGCCTCGCTCAGCTCAGGCTTTTTATCCGTATCTTTTACATCCTTGGTTTGGACAACGGCTGGCGATGAAGTGGAAACAGAGTTAATCACGATAAAGCTCCTTATCAATCTATCGCATAAAGGTATACGACAGATTATCGGCAGGAAACATACTTAACTTCAGGACTATCTTTCCTCCTCTGATCGACGGTTTGCTGCCAGGCGACTTGATTTAGCGCAAAACATGTAAAAATTGCGACATCCTTCCGTTTACCCGAATAGCATTCGTGGCTATGCTCCGCTCCTGATTGATCATTCTGCACCGGTTTTATATGCCCCAGCCCAAACACTCCCACACCCTGCTTGAAGACTTACAAGGATTAATGACCGGCGTATTACTAATGGCGCTGGCAATCCAGTTTTTTAAACAAGCAGGGCTACTCACAGGCGGGGCAACGGGTCTGGCATTTCTGTTGCACTACATCGCCCATTGGTCATATGGCACCGTATTGTTTCTTATTAATCTGCCGATCTATATTTTCTCTTACCGAATGCTGGGCAAAGAATTCACGCTTAAAACATTTGCCTGCGTTGGAGCACTCGCCCTGCTCTGCGGCTGGCTGCCAAACTGGATTAATATGGGAGATGTGGATCCTGTTTTTGCAGGTTTAATGGGCGGCTTACTGGCAGGCGTAGGTATTTTGATGCTGATCAGGCATAAAGCCAGCTTAGGTGGCGTAACCGTATTGGCTCTTTATTTACAAAAACGTTTTGGCTGGCGCACAGGCTATGTGCAGTTAGTGGTTGATCTATTTATTCTGTGTGTAGGTTTTGGCGTAGTTGATCACAAACAACTATTAATATCTGTATTAGGTGCTTTTGCTTTAAACCTTGCGATTGCAATTAATCACAGGCCAGACCGGTACATTGGCATGTAATGCATCAATAAAAAAGGCCATTATTAAATGGCCTTTTTTATTTTTAAACAATTAATTAAGCATTAACTTGCCTACGCCGATTAACCAGCAAGGCAATTAGTCCTAAACCCATTAATGCATATGTTTCTGGCTCTGGCACAGGAGCCGCCAGCATCCCTCGGCCTTGAATCCCCATTAAATCAAAACCAGGAGACCATCCCGCTACGTCTGTACCACGGATCATCACCTGGCTGACACCACTTAATCCCGTACCCGCTAAGCTCAAAAATGAAGAGACCGGATTATACGTTGTACCTAATGGTGCTCCTTCAGTTACCGAGCCAATTTTAGTCCAAGCATCCGCAATATTGAGCTTTCCCCAAACACTAACATTAGACAAAGCACCTGCATCCACATAATAGATATCCAGCCCATCAGTCGCTTTCTGACCATTAAAGCCATAAACAGCTGAGTAATCTGTAGGGATAGAAACCCATTGCGATACCGTAGGCGCACCAAGAATAATATTTGGATTAACAACTTCAGGAGGAGGTGCAGTTAGCGTGCCATTATTGCCATATGCCACTGCATTATTTCCTAATGCATCTTTGAAGCTGATAAATTGATCAACATAAGCGTTTACCGCATGTGCCGAACTAAATAAGCTGAACAATATAACAATTGCAGCCGCATTTTTCTTGATGTTCATATCTGTTCCTTGAATTTTTAAAACATATGATTTAAAAAACGGCTGCATAAACAGCAATAGATATAAATGCATTAGTTAAATTAAATATTAAATAATTAACCAAGAAAACAGACCAATTAAAATTCAAGTAATCTGTTTATCTGATGTGTATTTTTACCGGAAACAACTTTCCATTTCAATCCACAGAAAGATCAACATTCAGGCATCTGGTATTCAAGATATATAGAAATAATGAAGGAAAATTACCGCATATTGACTTAATAATAAAAACACAGGCTGCTACAGCGTAATTTCCAACGAAACAAAGCTATGCTTTCACCGATACAGCATAAAAACGGTTTTTAAAAAATATAGAGAAAGGAAATGTTTGAAATTTGAAAGATTGATTGGTATTAACTAAAAATTGGCTGGTGTGTTCCAGTTCACTAAGAAAGCATTCAATGATCTGCTCACACAAAGCACTGCCACGCACAGCCTAGCGCTCAGAGCAGGTAAAGAAAGCCGGCACGGTATATGGTGAAAGAAGCAGACGTAAAAAAACCGGCTTTTCCTGAGCAGAAAAACCGGCTTCTTATTTAATAATTATCTGAATCAGCTAGCAGCAGCCAGCTTCTGGGCTAAGGCAGATAAAGCAGCAGGGCGATTAGAACAGCAACTTAGCCGCCCTGCCGCTTCAGGAGCAAAATCCAGATCATAGGGCAGACGGCCCGCAATCAGCCAGAGCTTATCGTGTGGCAAAGAATCAATCAGCGTCTGCTGCTCTTTGGATAATACCGCGTTATAAGATACAAAAATAATTTGCTCTGCATGTGCAGCCCTGCTTAAAACCACAACCAGCTCAACCGCGGATGGCTGCAAGCCAATCCACTCTTCACTCACTGTAAATGCCAGTTCACGCAAAGGCGTCGCCAGTGAATTACGCGCTTCTGGCGTTTTCCCAAGAGCAACTTCATCAATCTCTGTATGAACGCGCACCTCAGCACTAATCAATAAAACGGCTTTATTTTTATCGAGTGCCCTTGCCTCGCCACTGATTGCAGCTTGATGAACGCGCTCTGATAATTGCAATGACTCTGGCGCCAATAACGATGGCACAAGGCTCGCCCAATCCGACATCTGATAGCGCTGTTTTAATGCAAGGATACGCAGCACTGATTCATCAATACGTGCCTCTGAAATCTCTCCGGCGTTGACCGCCCGTAAGACTTCAGCAAAAGCGGCTGCTTGCTTGGCTGGAGTATGTGAAATCAACACAATATCGGCTCCGGCAACAATCGCAGATACGGCCCCTTCAACCGTCCCTACACCCTTGCCAATTGCATCCATTTCCAGGCAGTCTGTAATCACAACACCCTGATAATTCAGCTCATGTCTTAATAAGCCAGTGAGAACAGCGTGGGAAATCGTTGCTGGCTTAGCCAAATCCGGCTCAATAGTTGGAAAAGCAACATGCGCCGTCATCACGGCATCCAGCCCGGCATCAAAAGCGGCACTAAACGGAGCCAGCTCTACAGCATCGAGGCGTGCTCGGTCATGGGCGACCACCGGCATACTATGATGGGAATCAACCGCTGTATCCCCATGCCCGGGGAAATGTTTCCCCGTTGCGGCCATACCCGCAGCCTGCATTCCCCGCAATGCAGCCAAACCATACTGGCAAACTTCGTTAACTGTTTCGCCATATGCCCGTACGCCAATCACCGGATTTTGCGGGTTATTATTAATATCCAGCACCGGTGCAAAATTGATATTTATTCCCAGCGATTTCAGCTCCGCATTACCCACCCTGGTCAGTGCTTCGCAATCCGCTTCGCAAGCTGTGTTTTTAAATGCCATAGCGGAAGGCAGCGGTGTGACGCCTGCTTCGATACGCATCACCATGCCACCTTCCTGATCCGTACCAATCATTAATGGCACAGGGCTATGTTCTGCATTGATTTGTTGTAAACGTAAATTCAGGGCGGCTAGCTGGCTAGGAGTTTCAACATTTCGCCGGAACAAAATAATGCCGCCAAGCTGATGCTTCCTCAACATCTCTTCAATATGCGAATTGGGCATCAGGCCATCAAACCCCACCATAAACAACTGGGCTACTTTCTGGCTAAGGGTAAGCGATTGTAAGAGTTCAGCGGCGTGCATGGGCAATACTCCAGGGGAATAAAATGGTGTGCCGCCATTATAGGGCGGTAAGCTTCACCCCAACTAAGTGCCTTGTAATGTTGACAAGATGAGCAAAGTTACTGCAAACGGCAGCAAGCGCATTACACATCTCCACACTGGCTGTTTAAATGATAAGCCCAGTAATCCGAGCGTTCATTTTTAGCGCCCTGCATCAGCCAGCCATTTTTTTGATATGCCCCCATCGCAGCATGATTTTCCCGCCCAAGCGCAAGCACTGCGACTGCACAATTCGCGTTTTCCAGCTGAGCCATGACAAACTGATTGAGTTGTTTAAAGTAACCTTTACCCCGATATTCGGGTGCAAGATAAAACAAATGCACATAACCCGTTTGCTCAAGATGTGAGTAGGTTTTGAACTCTATTTGCCCAATAATTTGCCCTTCAGAATGCACATGAAAATATCCCCAGCGCGGATCATCAATTCTGGAGAGAATTTTATGATGGTAATCTGCCCCATCCAACCCCACAAACTCAGTAAAGCCAGCCCAAGTTTGAAAGCTGCAAAAATAGGCGTCTTTTCTGAATTGCAGGCAAAGATCAAAATCATGCTGCGGATCAATTTTTTTAAACTCCACCCATATTTCCTTTTAAGCATAAAAAAACCGGGCCATTTAGCCCGGTTTTTTTATATGGCAATGCTTAAGCTAGGCGTTTTAATACTTCAGCCTTCCCCAGCAAAGCCAGCACCGCATCCACCGAGGGCGTATGCGTGGTGCCGCAGACTTTGGCGCGCAGTGGCATGCCCACCTGCCCCATCTTCACGCCCTGCGATTTGCAAAATTCTTTAATAAAGGCCGAGATGCCCGCGGTATCCCATGCTTCCAGTGCTGCAGCTTCGCTGGCAAAGGCGCTCAGGCGGGCCAGATCGTCGCTCGTTAAATGCTTGGCCACAATCTCATCAGAAGGCGTCAGCGGCTGGTAAAAGTATTCTGCTTCGGCTGCCAGCTCAACAATGGTTTGTACGCGCTCTTTTAAGAGGGCCACCACATCCACCAAGGCAGGGCCATGGCTTAGATCAAGTCCTTTTTCATCCAAGAAGCGCTTAGCCAGATCGGCCAGGCGGGCGGTATCGGCGGCCTTGATATGCTGTGCATTCAGCCACAGCAGCTTTTCTTTATCAAAGCGGCTTGGGCTGGCCGATACGTCTTTCAGATCAAACCATTCTACAAATTGCGCCATGGTGAAGCATTCGTCGTCACCGTGGCCCCAGCCTAAACGCGCCAGGTAGTTGAGCAGGGCTTCCGGCAGATAACCGGCCCGGTCGTAATCCACCACACTAACGGCATCGCGGCGCTTGGATAATTTCTGGCCCTGATCATTATGAATCATCGGCAGATGGGCAAATTGCGGCACGATCGCGCCCAGCGCGTTAAAGATATGAATCTGGCGGGGCGTGTTATTCACATGATCATCACCGCGAATTACTTGGGTGATGCCCATATCCCAGTCATCCACCACCACGCAGAAGTTATAGGTCGGCGTGCCATCGGGGCGGGCGATGATCAGATCGTCCAGCTCGATATTGCCAATCTCAATCCGGCCTTTCACCAGATCATCCCATGCTACTACGCCATCCAGTGGCGTTCTGAAGCGCAACACGGGCTGCACACCGGCAGGCGGCTCTGGCAGTACCTTGCCTTCTTCCGGCCGCCAGCGGCGATCGTACTTGGCTTTTAAGCCCAAAGCTTCTTGCTCTGCGCGCATGGCATCGAGCTCTTCTTTGGACATATAACAAGGGTAGGCGTGGCCACTGGCTAAGAGTTGCTTCACGGCTTCGCGGTAGCGATCCATACGCTGCATTTGGTAAAACGGGCCTTCATCGTAGTCGATACCGACCCAATGCATGCCATCCATGATGGCTTTCACAGATTCGGGTGTGGAACGCTCTAAATCGGTGTCTTCGATACGCAGCACAAATGCGCCGCCATTTTTGCGAGCATGCGCCCATGAAAACAGCGCGGTGCGTACACCGCCAATATGTAATAAGCCCGTAGGACTAGGGGCAAAACGAGTACGTACAGTCATAAAAAAGCTACCGGAAATAGTGCGTGGAAGGCGATATTGTAGCGCGTAAGAGCAAACTGCGCCGCAGGCGAAGCGGATCTCCCCCTATCCACAGCAACAAACCCCAAGGAATCCGATGCTTTTCATCGATGCTGCTGCTTAGCTGTAACAAGGTCATTCGCGGCAAAAACCGCTCTTTGCCCTTTTATGCTGAAGCTTGCAGCGCTTCTGATCAGAGCGCCGCAGTACGCACTTGCTTGGCCGCCAGCACGCGATTATTGATATTCAGCGGCAAATTATTGGGGTTTTGTACCACAACATTCTCGCTAAGCACCGGCATCGTGCTTTGCACTGGGCTCTCGAAGCGCACCAAAATATCGTAGTAAGTACGTAAACGCTCAACAAAAATCACGGGTTCGCCGCCTCGGGCATAACCGTATTTGGCCGATTTAAAATATTGCGGATTACGTAAAAGTGGCAGTGTGGTTTTCACGTCCACCCAGCTATCTGGGTTTTTGCCCAGCTTCACCGCCAATGCACGGGCGTCAAGCAGATGGCCCAAACCGACATTGTAGGCAGCTAAAGCCAACCAAGTGCGATCAGGCTCGGTAATATTCTCAGCCAAGCTATCTTTCATGGTCTGGATATAACGTGCGCCACCCTGAATACTTTGATAGGGGTCGAGGCGGTTCACGCCCAAACGTTCTGCCGTATCGTTGGTGAGCATCATCATGCCACGCACACCCGACATAGAAACCGCTTCCGGGTCCCACATCGATTCCTGATAAGACAATGCAGCCACCAAGCGCCAATCAAGGCCGGTCTTGGTTTCAGCCTCTTTAAACCACTTTTTATAACGTGGCAAAGTGGCTTTGCGCTTGTCTAAAAACGCCATGGCATCCAACTGACCGAGGCGATTCACATGGCCGTAATATCGGTCAAGCAAACTGCGCATCTCACCGCTTTGGGCCATTTTGCTGAAGAAGCCTTCAAACCGGGTAAAGAGCTCGCTATCGCCCTCAGGTGCAGCCCACGCCAGCTGTTGCACCGAGCCCATATCACGCGAAATTGCGATTTTAGGGAAGTAATTCTGGGCAACGTCAGCAGCATGCGAATCAACCATCGCATAGCTGAGCTGGCCATTGGCAACGCGCTCGATCAAGTCTTCGCTATCGCCATCTTCTACAACTTGCCAGTTCAGGCCAGGTTTGCTGACCTTTAGCTTATCCAGCGCCATGGTGTACTGAGGCAGGGTACTGATACTTGCCTCTCCAGCGCTCAGCTCTGCCAAAACACTGGCTGCCGTTTTATTACTGGGGTAAACCAGCACTGGCTCGATACTCTGATATGCAGGGCCAAATGCAAGCCCTTGGCTTTCAAAGCCTTTTTGCACACCAACAGCAAAGTGAGCTTCATTTCCCTTAAGCCTAGAAAGTAACTCGGCATAGCTGCTGGTTACGATAAAACGCACTTTCAGCCCATTTGCTACTGCAAAGCGAGTAACGAGGTCGTACTCCAAGCCTGCGTAATTGCCTTCAGCATCGACATAGAGTGTGGTCGGACCGTTTTGTACCAGTACGACGAGTTCTTGTGATTCTGCCCAAGGAAGAACCCGGTTGGAAGATTGTTCCGGCATATCGCCGCAACCCGTTAGAACAACTGTTGCCAGAGCCATGAGCCAATGTTTCATGCGCATCCCGTTTGTTGATACCGGCCGCATTCTGCACTAATTCTTCCTAAAATGACAAACACTGCTTTGCCTTAGGTAAAAATTGCGCTAGAATTCGTCTCCTCTTTGGAGAGGTGGCAGAGTGGTTGAATGTACCTGACTCGAAATCAGGCGTACTCGCAAGAGTATCGGGGGTTCGAATCCCCCTCTCTCCTCCAGATTGATCAAAAACGGCAAGCCTTCGGGCTTGCCGTTTTTGCGTTGGAGGAGCGCCAATATAAGGCCAAGCCCCTATCCCACGCTGTGACAAATTACCCTTTCGTCATATCCGGCTCATTCACAATCGCAAATTTTTCCTTTTGGCGCAACTGCTTAAGTGCTGCCGAGAGTAGTACTTGCGCGGGGTGAGGGGCAAAATGCTGTTCACATAAAGACGACACTGGCAATAATCCCATTACGCTATTTGTTAACCAAATTGCTTCTGCTTTTTTAATCTCATCCAGCTTCCAGACTCGTTTTTCCACCGTCCAGCCATGCTGCATTGCAGCATCAAAAACGGCCTCTCGCATCACCCCATTTACCCCACTTTGATCCAGTTTTGGGGTGCTTAAAATGCTGTCGCTTAAAACCAACACATTACTCATCACGCCTTCGACAATCTGATCATCTCTGTCCAGCATCAGGCCTTCAAAAATGTCCGGATCACTCCATTCCCGTCGTGCTAAAACATTTTCTATACGATTCAAATGCTTAACCCCCGCCAGAGCGGGCTGCCAGCTTGCACGCGTCGTGCAAACCCGTACTTTTACACCCTGCTGATAAAAATCATCGGGATACACGGGTAAAGCAGCCACTTGAACAATGCGATTAACCACCAGCGCCGGCGGCGAACCATAGCCCCGAGAGGTTTCTCCTCTTGTAATGATAATCTTAAGTACGGCGTCAATAGGCGTAAGCTTTCGAAAGTCCTCTAACAGCAAATCCTCAGCGGGGCACATTATTCCTAGTGCAGCACAATCTTGTTGTAAGCGTGCGTAATGTCTGGCCCAAAATTCAATCGACCCGCCGATGCAGCGCATGGTGCGAAACACCCCGTCACCAAATTGAAACGCCCGATCAGCCATACTAATCACATCTTGGGGCTGGCCATTAAGCAATCTCATTTTAAAACTCCATAAAAAAAGGGTGAACAAAACGATTTGCTTTGCCACCCGATATTCAGCTTATGCACAGGCACTAGAAACAAGCCCGCATTTGTAATGTGGCCTATCCTTCCACACCAATAGCACGCAATAAACCACGTGCTTTATGCCTTGTTTCTTGTAATTCACGCTCAGGATCTGAATCAATCACAATACCCGCACCTGCTCTGAAATAAAGCTGGTTTTGTCTTTGTAAGAAAGTACGAATCAGGATATTGAGATCCATTGATCCATCCAAATTGATATAACCCAAACTACCCGTGTAAGCATATCGTGGTCTATCTTCCAGCTCCCTGATAATTTGCATACAGCGCACCTTAGGGCAACCTGTAATGGTCCCTCCGGGAAACAGCGCTCTAAGAATATCTGCAGGAGTTTGCCCAGTGCTTAGCAGCCCGCGAACATTGGATTCAATATGATGCACAAAAGCATAGGTTGCCACAGCCATCAGCTCGTCCACCTGCACCGTGCCGGGACGACAAATACGCCCCAGATCATTACGCTCTAAATCAACCAGCATGATGTGCTCTGCACGCTCTTTAGGTGTGGCTAAAAGCCGCTCTTTAAGCTTGGCATCTTCAGCTGCATCCAGCGATCTTGGGTGAGTACCTGCAATAGGCCGAGTTTCAACACAATCCCCTTTTACTTTAACCAAGCGTTCCGGTGAAGAGCTGACCACCGCACCATAGCAGCCTAAATCAAGCAGGGTAGAAAACGGCGCAGGATTGCGAACCCGCAAGCTGGCAAAAAGCTCGGCAGGGCTTAAAGTGTGTGCCAAGTGTACATCCCAGCCACGGGATAAATTCACCTGAAAAACATCCCCTTCTCTTATATATATAAGAGCCTGCTCTGCCCCTTGTAAAAAGGCTTCAGGATCATCCTCGGTAATGGACGCAACCTGAGGCAGCGACGGATTAAATTCGGGCGTATCAGCAACCCGCCCGGCGAGCATTTCTAACTCTTCCAGTGTTTCGGCGACCAGCCATGCTTGTCCGGATGGGCGCTCAAGTAAAACAGCGGCTGGAATGCGTAATAAGGCAGCGACAGGAAAATCGGCCTCAGCGCGTTGCGGAACATGTGGCTCAAAGACAGAAAGCAGCTCATAGCCCGCGTAAGTGAACCAGCCCCCCGCAAAAGGTGCATCAAGCGGCAGCTCTTCCGGACGGGGCAGCAAGGGATTCAAAGGCAAGCTGCGCAGATCACTAACGAAAGCCTCGCCCTCACCTGCAGCATAAACACGCACTTCCCGTGGTAAGGCAAAGAGAATATCCCACCCTGCATGACCGCCACCTGTTTCAGCAAGGGCAGGAAAACGGGCAGGATCGCTGGCGTGCAGCGCTAATAAGTCTGGAGTTTGGGAAAGAGATAGACAGAACATAATCAGTATTTTAACAGGGCAAGTGCAGCCTTATACCTTATCACTTAAACAAACGATAGCGTTGCATTAAATCCCTTGCGTTTACTTATCAGTAAGTCACCAGAGAAATAAAGCTTTGCACAGGCAGAGAAAGTATACAAATAAGCATGGACAATGCATTTGCTGTTTTACTGCGGATCAATTCACAAAGCCCATTTCATGCCATGAATGCGATCGCGTCTGCCGGGCAAGCTGCTAGAATATATAAAATACCGCTAAAAAAAGAAGGCAAATATGCGCATATCAGCCTTACTTCTCAGCCTGATGATCAGCGGCACCGCCTGTGCCGAACCCGTGACTATTGCCTCACTGGATTTAGACCGTTATTTAGGCCGCTGGTACGAAATCGCCAGTTTCCCCATGTATTTTCAACGCATGTGCGTTGCGGATACCACAGCGGAATACACTAAGCAGGGGGACGATAAAATTGGTGTGCTCAATCGCTGCCGTAAACAAGACGGCAGCTTTGCAGAGGCGGGCGGGCACGCAAGCGTGGTACCCAACAGCGGTAATGCCAAATTAAAAGTCAGCTTCTTCTGGCCATTCTCTGCGGATTATTGGGTCTTTGGCCTCGGTGATGATTACCAATGGGCACTGGTAGGCAACCCAAATCACAAATATCTGTGGCTGCTTTCGCGCAGCCAGACCATCAGCAGGCAAGATTTAAATGCCGCCCTAGACATTGCTAAAGAGCAGGGCTTTGATATCAGCCAGCTGAATTACACATTACAGCGCGAGGATTAGCCCCCAACCTCGCTAGGGCATATTCTGCGAATGATCTGTTTGCTGGTTCCTAAAACTTTGCCCAAATCCATAATAGCTTGCTGTATTACCTGTCTTTACCTTGTAAAAACACTATCTATATATACTGCAATTTACAGACATAAAAAAGGCTGCCGAAGCAGCCTTTTTTGTTACTGCTTTCCACGTTAAATTTTGCGGAAAACCAGCGTACCGTTTGTGCCGCCAAAGCCAAAAGAGTTAGAAATTGCAACGCCAATCTTCATATCTCTCGCGGTATTAGCCACATAATCCAGATCACAACCACCCGCAATATCTTGCTCGAAGATATTGATGGTAGGCGGGGATACCTGATGATGCAGAGCCAAAATGGAGTAAATCGCTTCCACACCACCCGCGCCGCCCAATAAATGGCCCGTCATGGATTTAGTAGAATTTACCACCAGCTTTTTAGCATGATCACCAAAGGCAATTTTCAGCGCATTGGTTTCATTTGCATCACCCACTGGCGTTGATGTGCCGTGAGCGTTCACGTAATCCACTTCATCCGGATTAATGCCGGCATCACGCAAGGCATTGCTTACGCCACGAGCCGGGCCTTCTGCCGTTGGTGAAGTGATATGGTAAGCGTCCGAGCTCATACCAAAACCGATCAGTTCAGCGTAGATGGTTGCGCCACGTTTTTTGGCATGCTCGTACTCTTCCAGTACCAGTACACCCGCGCCTTCACCCATAACAAAGCCATCGCGGCCCGTATCCCAAGGGCGGGATGCCGTAGCCGGATCATCATTACGGGTAGACAGCGCTTTCATGGCGGCAAAGCCGCCCATGCCAAGGCGGGAAATCGCGCCTTCTGCACCGCCTGCAACCATCACATCGGCATCACCGTATTGAATAATACGGGCCGCATCGCCAATGCTATGCGCACCGGTAGTACATGCAGAAACGATGCCATAACTTGGTCCCTGATAGCCCTTCAAAATGGTTACATGACCTGCAACCAGATTAATCAAGCAACCCGGAATAAAGAACGGGCCAATTTTACGCGGGCCACTTTCAAGCATCGCCGCGCTGGTCTGCTCGATAGACCAAAGGCCACCGATACCAGAACCAATATTTACGCCAACGCGTGTTTTATCTAAATCCGCAACATCATCGAGACCTGCATCTTTAATCGCTTGCAGGGCTGCGGCGATACCGTAATGGATAAACACATCCATACGGCGTGCGTCTTTTGCCGAGATGTACTCGGTAATATCGAAACCTTTGACTTCACCAGCAATGGTGCAGGCCAGGTCGCTGGCGTCGAAACGGGTAATTTGGGTGATGCCAGACTGACCAGCGAGCAAATTTGCCCAACCGGTAGCCACATCATTGCCTACCGGCGAGACATGTCCCAAGCCGGTGACAACTACTCTGCGTTTAGACACGGGGCAGTCTCCGTGAGATGGCCCTATAAAGGACCAGATGGAACAAGACCTCCACAATAAACGCTTACACGCTTATCGCAGAGGCCTCGAGAAAAACTAATTACTTGTTCAGGTTAGCATTGACGAAGTCAATAGCTTGCTGAACGGTAGTAATCTTTTCGGCTTCTTCGTCAGGAATTTCGCACTCGAATTCTTCTTCCAGTGCCATGACGAGTTCAACGGTATCGAGAGAATCGGCACCGAGGTCGTTTACAAACGATGAGTCAATCTTAACGTCTGTTTCCGGCACGCCAAGTTGCTCGGCAACGATCTTCTTAACACGCTGTTCGATGTTTTCCATGAATTTATGTCCCAAGCCTTGTCTTAATTACTAAAAAAAACGTCGGCATTCTACCAAAAAAACAGTCACAGCAAACGTTTGTCGAGTGACTTCGGTCAAATGCACAACCAAAAAACCACGCTGAGCGGCAAATTAAATCTGCGATCAGCGTGGATACCGCCTTAATTCATATACATTCCGCCGTTTACATGCAGGGTATTGCCTGTAATGTAAGCAGCTTTATCTGACGCCAAAAAACTCACCGCATCTGCAATGTCCTGCGGATTACCTAAGCGTCCTAAGGCAATTTGTTCGACTAGTTTAGCCTTTTGTTCATCAGGCAGCGACTTTGTCATGTCGGTATCGATAAAACCGGGAGCCACTGCATTCACAGTTACCCCTCTGGAGCCGATCTCACGCGCCAGCGATTTAGTAAAACCAAATAAAGCCGCTTTGGCTGAACAGTAGTTAGCTTGCCCAGGATTACCTGTAGCCCCAACCACCGACGCAATATTAATAATCCGGCCCCAACGCGCTTTCATCATGCCGCGCATGACGGCCTTGGAGAGCTTATACACCGGACGCAGATTGGTGGCCATCACCTCATCCCATTCTTCGTCCTTCATGCGCATCAGGAGATTATCACGGGTAATCCCTGCATTATTCACAAGAATGGTCACCGGGCCAAATTGTTGGGTAATTGAGTCAATAATCGCATCACAAGCGCCCTCTTCGGTTACTTGCAAGCGTAAGCCACAGCCTGCATTACCTGCTTCTTTTAAGTAAGCGGTAATGGCTTCTGCGCCCGCATCTGAGGTTGCGGTACCAATCACCAGTGCCCCTGCACGAGCAAGCTCAAGTGCAATCGACTGACCAATACCCCGGGATGCCCCCGTTACCAGTGCTACTTTACCTTCAAAACTCATGCAAAATCTCCAGATTATTCAAGCAGCCTGCCAGAGGCTTACAGCATTGCTTTTAATGTTTGCAGTGCTGCAGCATCAACCAGCGCCACTTGCTGCGCTTCAGTTGCAATTCGCTTATTCAAGCCTGCCAGTACTTTACCCGGGCCGCATTCTGCAATCACGGTGATGCCGTCATTTGCCATCTTAGTGATGGTTTCCACCCAACGTACTGGCTCATAAAGCTGACGAACCAATGCATCTTTAATTTGTGCTGCATCGCTATATGCGGCCACATCGGCATTATGCAAGACAGGAATCACAGGCGTATTGATGACGATTGTATCTAACTTTTGTTGCAGCTTTTCTGCAGCAGGCCGCATTAAAGCGCAATGTGACGGTACAGACACTGGTAATAACATCGCCCGCTTAGCACCACGCGCTTTACAAGCCTCGCAAGCGCGCTCAACTGCAGCCTTGCTGCCCGCAATCACCACTTGGCCTGGTGAATTAAAATTCACAGCAGCAACAACCTCACCCTGCGCGACTTCTTCACACGCCGCAATAATCTGATCATCAGCAAGGCCAAGAATAGCCGCCATTGCGCCTGTGCCTGCGGGCACAGCATCCTGCATCGCCGTTGCACGCAAACGGACTAATTGCAGCGCATCGCCAAACGATAATGCCTCTGCCGCCACAAGTGCGGTGTATTCGCCTAGGCTGTGTCCTGCCAGTACTTCTGGCTGTACGCCCCCCTGTGCCTGCCATGCGCGCCATACGGCCACACCCGCAGTCAGCATCAAAGGCTGGGTATTAATGGTTGCATTTAACAGCTCTGCAGGGCCATCAGCGACCATTTGCCATAAGTCTTCACCCAGAATCGCCGAAGCTTCGTCAAACGTTGCTTTTACTACTGCCAAATCAGCCCAGCCATTCATCATGCCGATCGATTGTGAGCCTTGGCCCGGGAATACAAATGCTAATGCCATTTTTTTCTCCTCTCACGCCGCTAAAGCACATGTCTTCAGCAAAATTCAAACAGTTATTTTAATGCCGGATAGTCAAACGGCGCATTGCTGCGCCGTTAATATTAAAACTGAGCGATGACTGCGCCCCAGGCAAAACCACCACCAATCCCTTCCATTAATATTTTCTGGCCCGGTTTAATCCGCCCATCACGCACTGCAACGTCCAGTGCTAAAGGAATAGATGCCGCAGAAGTATTGCCATGCTCAGCCACCGTCACCACTACTTTATCCATACTTAAACCAAGATGCTTTGCGGTGGATTCAATAATACGAATATTGGCCTGGTGCGGAACCAGCCAATCAATCTCTGATTGAGCAAGACCAGCAGCCTCAAGTGTTTCTACAGCCACATCAGCAAGCGCTCTGACTGCAAACTTAAATACTGCATTACCTTCCATATACAGCCAGGGGCTGCCTGTAAGGCTACCGTATTTCACCTTTGCATCTGCTTTCAGAATATGGCGGTAACGGCCATCTGCACGCAAATTAGTGGCCAGAATACCGGTTTCAGCGGAAGGCTTCAGGACAACTGCACCCGCACCATCACCAAATAAGATGCATGTGCCGCGATCTTCCCAGTTAATTAAATGGGAAACCGTTTCTGCACCCACCACAACAGCGCATTTTGCAGCACCCGTTTTCACAAATTTTTCAGCCGTACTCAGCGCGTAAATAAATCCCGCACATACCGCCTGCACATCAAACGCCGGGAAACCATGCAAGCCTAATTTATCCTGCACGATACAAGCCGTTGACGGAAAAATCTGATCACCCGTGGTTGTGGCCACAATCAATAAATCAATTTCTTCTTTGCTTACACCCGCAGCGGCAATGGCCGCCTCAACGGCTTTCAGCGCCAAATCAGATGTCAGCTCGCCTTCAGCTGCAATATGACGCTCACGGATACCCGTACGCGAAACAATCCATTCATCACTGGTTTCAACGCGCGCAGCGATTTCCTGATTTGAAAGAATACGAGACGGTAAATATGAACCAGTGCCAACAATGCGAGCGTACATGCCAAACCCCTTATTCGACGGCAGTCTCTTGAGCTGCCAATTCTGCGAGCTGATCCTGAACTTGTTCAGTGATGCGCTGAATCACGCCTGAGCGTGCCTCATCCATCGCCTGCCGTAAAGCCCAGTAAAAAGCCACTTTATCTGCACTACCATGGCTCTTCACCACGATGCCTTTCAAGCCAAGCAAGGACGCACCGTTATAACGGCGCGGATCAACTCTGGCTTTGAAGCGTGCCAATACCGGCCACGCAAGGAGTGCGATAATGCGCGTCCACCAGCTGCGGGTAAACTCTTGTTTTAAGAAATCGGCCAGCATTTTTGCTAGGCCTTCCGAGGCTTTTAAAGCCACATTACCGGTAAAACCATCGCAGGTAACCACATCGACCGAACCGCGGTAGATATCATTTCCCTCAACATTACCCTGAAAATTAAGCCGGGATGCCTTCAGTAATTCTGAGGCCTCTTTAACCGTCTCATTGCCTTTCTGGTCTTCAGAACCAATATTGAGCAAGCCCACAGTCGGATTTTCAATATGGCGGGTTGCCGCCACCAGCGAAGAACCCATAATGGCAAACTGCAAAATATTATGCGGCGTGCATACCGCATTAGCCCCAAGATCCAGTACGCAAGTCTCATTGCGGCTGGATGGCATCATTTTGGCAATCGCGGGGCGATCAATTCCCGGAATGGTTTTAAGTACAAAGCGTGCAGTGGCCATCAGCGCGCCCGTATTGCCTGCAGAAACGCAAGCATTAGCTTCGCCGGATTTAACCAGATTAATCGCCACACGCATTGAAGAATCTTTTTTATTCTTCATCGCCGACTGGGGTGATTCATCCATGGTCACCACTTCACTTGCGGCATGAACACGCAAACGAGGGCCTACCGTGGCATGGCAAGCTTTTAATTCAACCGCAAGAACATCGGGCAAACCAACCAGCACGACGTTTACATGAGGAAATTCTTTTAGGAAGCGAAGCACTGCAGGCACTGTAACGTGCGTGCCGTGATCGCCGCCCATTGCATCAACGGCAACGGTGATATCCATCGGGGGCAACAAGTCCTGTAAGGAGCCAGAGAGTATTTATCAGCCACTCAGTACGCGGCCGGAAAAACGCTGCAATCAGAGCTCCAAAAAAGGCACAGACTGGGGAATCCAGAACGGCGAACGGCGCAAGGGTTGCCCGCTTGCGCCGCATATTACAACCCTGAGGTTGTAAAAGGGATTACTCGCCCTTAGCTTTGATAACGCGACGACCGCGGTAAAAGCCATTTGGGGAGATGTGGTGACGCAAATGTGCTTCACCAGTCGTAGCTTCAACTGCCAGCGCCGGAGCGGTAAGGAAGTCGTGTGCACGACGCATGCCACGCTTGGACGGGGACTTTTTATTCTGTTGAACAGCCATGATTGTAGCTCCTTGAAAACCAGTTTAATTGACAGTTTATTCCGCTTCCCTGGTTTTCAACTGAGCCAGGACAGCAAACGGATTCGGTTTTGAATCTTTTAAAACAATGCGATCTGCACCACAGTCTTCGTGTCGGGACGCGAAGGGCAAGGCAAGCAGAATTTCATCTTCTATCAACGCAATAACGTCGAGCTCGGGATCGATAACGATACCTTCGAGATCTTCGTCAGCGTTTTCTGCCTCATCAAGATGGGCCTCGTCTGGAAACTGTACGAGAGTGCTACCCACATTAACAAAAAAGGGCATGGGCTTTAAGCAACGCTGGCAAACGAGTTGAACTTCGCCTTCCACATCAACAAATAACCACGGCCGCTCTAACTTATCAATGCCGCTAGACAACTTCCAGACCATGCTGCCCTCAGTACTAGCAAGCAGATCATGTAAGCGGCCTAACTCAGACAGCGGGATCGTACCTTCAATCTTTTCGCCTTCAAGCGCGAATTGACCGCTGTGAATAACAGTCATAAGGAACCAGAACGAATACAAGAAACCGCGCATGATACAATCTCTTAACTAACCCTGTCAAAGTCATTTACGTAAGAGTCTAACAAATCCATGCACTTACCTCGATTAGTCCTCGCATCGACCTCGCCCTATCGCAAAGAATTGCTGGAGCGGCTAGGTATTCCATTTGTAACTGCAGCGCCCGATCTGGACGAAAGCGCCCTGCCCGGCGAAACAGCGGGCGACACCAGCCTGCGCCTCGCCATTGCCAAAGCCCGCGTACTGGCTGATCAATACCCGGACAGCCTGATTATTGGCTCCGATCAAGTGGCACTGTTAAATGGTGAACAGCTGGGTAAGCCTGGAAACCATGAGCGCGCCGTTCATCAGTTAAGTAAAATGCGCGGCCACACACTGGCATTTCATACCGCACTTTGCCTTTACAACACCGCCACGGGCCAAGAACAGCATTGTGTAGATATTACCCGCGTAACAATGCGTGACTACAGCGATGCCGAGATCGAATCCTACTTGCAGCGCGAAAAACCCTATAACTGCGCGGGCAGCGCCAAAACCGAAGGCTTGGGCATTGTGATGATTGCCGCCATCGAGGGTAAAGATCCTGCCGCCATTATTGGCCTGCCGCTGATTGAATTAATTACCATGTTAAAAAATGAAGGATTTCCACTGCTATGAGCGGCACCCTGTATTTGATTCCTGTCCCGCTGGGTACAGACACACTGGCCAGCGTGATTCCGGCTGACGTACTCGCCACAGCGCAGCGCTTAACACACTTTATTGTTGAAGCGCCTAAAACCGCTCGGGCCTTCTTAAAAGAATTTGGCACGCCACACGAGCTGCGCAGCCTGTGGATGGAAGAACTGAACGAGCACACCAAAGAAGACGCGCTCAGCGCCCTGCTCAAGCCGCTGCTAGATGGTCACGATGTTGGTTTAATGAGCGAAGCGGGCTGCCCTGGCGTCGCCGATCCAGGTGCTAACCTGATCCGTTTAGCGCATCGTAAGGGCATTAAAGTCGCGCCACTGGTTGGGCCATCGTCAATCTTGCTTGCCCTGATGGGGGCGGGTGCCAACGGCCAGAAGTTCCGATTTAACGGCTATATTCCCTCGCAGGATCCGGCCCGCCTTGAAGCCATCCGCCAGCTGGAAAACGACTCGTTCCGCAATAAACAAGCCGAGCTGATGATAGAAACACCTTACCGCAACGGCGCTTTATTTGATGCTCTCTTGCTCGGTTTAAAAGGCAGTACCCAACTCACTGTCGCTTGCGACTTAACCACGCCAAATGAGTTTATTGTGAGTAAAACCGCCGCAGACTGGAAAAGCGGCCCTAAACCCGATCTACACAAACGCCCGACGGTGTTTGTGATTTACGCGGCTTAATGCTGATTACATCAAAACCCACATCTTGAAACGCGGAGAAAAAAGAGAACACGGAAAAAAAACAAAAGAAACTTAAGAACAATTTAAGTGCTTTTTAAAAAATGCCTTAAAGTTTTTTTCGTGGAACTCCGTGTCCTCTGTGCTCTCCATATTTCAAGGTGTGGGCTTAAAGATTTACCTCTCCAAGCTTCTGCAATTTATGCCCCTGCTTTTTGAATTCTTTCTGAATCAGCTTAAATACATCCAGTTCAAATTTACGTGGCTTGGCCATTAAGGTGGCTAACTCGTCAATGTGATTGATCGCCCCCAGATAGCACCATTGATCAAACACCTGCAGCACAGGCGCCCATTCTGGGCCTTCTGCCAGCGCAACGGCCCCCTTGTAGGGCCACACCGGAAAACGATAGCGCTCCATTGCCGCAGAAAAACGAGCGTTGTGCGTCATATCGCGGCCCACACAGGCACCACGACAGCGGCCTTCTAAAAACGCCGAGCAAGGGGTCATCGATTTAGGCTTAGGCTCCAGCCCCAAAACCTGCCTGCATAAGCCATGACCATCGATCATTTTATTTAATACATTGGCCGCTTCACGGCGGGAGCGGAATGGGCCAAACACCGGCTCACTTCCCACTTCGGCCCACGGCGTCCAATAGGGCTGCAGTACGTCGTCTTTAGCTGCTAAGCGCCAAGCACCCAGCTCTTTAATCCGTCGCTGCGGCGGGTTGTAACTTGGCTCTAATTGGGAAACCAAGCTGGTTTCAAGCAACACAGCCCCCAGCTCGCCCGATGTTTCATGCCAGGCCAGCCTTTGTGTGCGTTTCGCCAACTGCACTTCTTTAGGATTAGCATCGCCAAAATGGGCCAGCACACGCTTTCTGATATTGTGATTTTTACCAATATAAAGGGCCACATCATCTGAGCCATAAAAGATGTAAACGCCAGACGACTCTGGCAATTCATCAATCTGGGCCGGGTCCAGCGCAGGAGGCAGGGCAGGCTGGCGTAATAATTCGGCAATCGCCTGATGCAGCACCTCAGAGCCATGATCTTTCAGCGCTACATCCAGAAACTGCTGCAATAACTCGGCATCGGTAAGGGCGCGGTGACGGCCGCCAGAGAAAGTCAGCCCGTAGCGGGCAATCAGGGCATCTAAGCTGTGTTTATGCTCGGCCGGATAAAGCTTACGTGACAGCTTTACGGTGCACAGCACCTGCGCCTGTAAACGCATATCGAGGCGTTTGAATTCCTGTTTTAAAAACCCGTAATCAAAGCGCGCGTTATGCGCCACAAACACCCGCCCCTGCAACAGCTCCAGCACCTGCTCCGCTATATCGGCAAATGGCGGCGCATCGGCCACCATTTCATTACTGATGCCGGTCAGCTCCTGAATAAAAGCAGGAATCTCTTTCCCCGGATTCACCAGCTGCGACCAACTGCGGCTGCCCTGCTCGTCGATCTGCACAATACCCACTTCAGTAATACGATCTGTATTCGGATTTGCACCAGTGGTTTCTAAATCAATCAGAACGAGAGGGAAAGAAAAATAGGGGTTATTCATGAACGGGGTAATCCAAACAAACGGGCATCAATATGATCTGGCTAAGCCAAATCTTTAACCACAGAGAAAAGGAGAGCACAGAGAGCCACAGAGAACACCAACAACACCTTCTTTCTCTATGAACTTCTGTGCTCTCTGTGACCTCGGTGGTTCAAGGTTTAGCCATGCTTAAAGTTAAGCTTTTACAAACCTGAAACACTGATGGATTTTGCGGTTGCGGAAGTCTTCCGGTACAGATTGCCCAGAGATATCGGTGCACATGGGCTTTAGCCAGTCATCCAGCGTAAAGGTACGCAGATTATTGGAGAAGTACAGCACGCCGCCCGGTTTCAGCAGGGCTAGTACGCTTTCTAACAGCCAAGAATGGTCACGCTGGATATCCAGAATACCATTCATTTTTTTGGAATTAGAAAACGAGGGCGGGTCCATCACGATCAGATCATAGCGGGTGCTTTCGCTTAAGGCTTCGGATAAAAATTCAAACACATCGGCACGTACGCGCTGATGGCGGGATGGATCCATGCCATTTAAAGCAAAATTACGCTCGGCCCATTCTAGGTAGGTATTCGACATATCCACGGTAGTGGTATGTGTGGCACCACCGGCAGCAGCGTAAACGCTGAAGGAGCCGGTATAGCTAAACAGATTCAGGAAGCGTTTGCCTTTGGCTTCTTCCATCACCCGTTTGCGGGTATTGCGGTGATCCAGAAATAAGCCGGTATCAAGGTAGGCACCTAAATTCACCCAGAATTGATTGCCGCCTTCCTGCACCACAAAGTCTTCAGACAGCTCGCCTTCCAGCTTTTCATACTGCTGCAGGCCTTTTTGCCGCTGGCGCAATTTCAGCACCACGGCGGATTCATCAATATCCAGCACCTCAGCACAGGCATTGCGAATCGCTTCCAGCCAATCGGCGTGGTCTTCATCGCTTTCCATCCAGCCGGTGGCCACTTCCTGCAAGTGCACACGGCCTTCATAGAAATCAACGATTACAGGGAATTCAGGTACATCTCTATCGTATACACGGTAGCAAGTAATGCCCTGCCGGCGGGCCCATTTGCCCCAATGTTTAACGTTTTTGGCAAAGCGGTTACGAAAGCTAGCGATATCAGCCATTTTTATAAAATCTTGAGCACATAAAAGCAGAAGTGTAACAGGCAGAGCCAAAACCAGCCTGCACTAATCGACTGCCGCTCCGATATCAGGCCACGCCGCGCTTAAAACACAGGATCAAGCCTCAGGCTGAGCCTGGCTCGCCCTCAGCGCAAGAAAGCGATTAAACACCGGCTCGGGCACGTATTGCCGCACTACGCCCTGCCAGCCTGCAGGGCCGACAAGGCCCTTCACCATGGTAGAGCTCACCTCTGCAATTTCACGCGGCGGCATCAAAAACACGGTATCAATATGCGGGGCAAGATCGGCGTTTACATAGCGCATTTTGCGCTCGAACTCGTAATCGGCCGCTTCACGAATGCCGCGCAAAATAAAATTAGCCCCTTGCTCGCGGGCATAATTCACCAGAAATGAATTTTCAAAAGACTCCACCCGCAAAGAAGGCAAATGTGCGGTGGTTTCTCTGAGCATGGCCAAACGCTCAGCCAGGCTAAAGGTGTATGTTTTGTCCGGATTATCGCCAATCGCAACAATCATTTCATCAAACATACCCACGCCATGTTCGATCATCCACAGATGACCATTCGTGACCGGATCAAAGCTACCTGCATATACCCCTTTACGCATGGGGATCACTTCCTATTTAAAAGATTGTGCTCAATACCGCCAGCAAGCCCATATTCGGGACAAAAAAAACGGCGCTCCCTGACTGCCCGCCGGGCAGCCAGAGTATCACGCCGTTTGACTTACATCTGCGCCTTGCGCCTTAACAAATGGTGTTAAGCCTGCGGAGTGTCGATTTTTACAATTTGCAGGGTGTTTGCACCCAGACCGGCTTGCGAACCCCAAGTCATTGCGAAGCAATCACCAGCAACAACACGCTCATCACGCACCAAGGCCATCTTCACATGAGCAATTTGTGCATCGCGCTCATTACCTACGGATTCTGGCATAAGCATTGGCTGAACATGGCGATATAAAGCAAGTTTACGGTAAGTTGCCAAGTTTTGTGTAACGGCCATAATAGGCACAGCGCTGATATAGCGTGACAGCCACAGTACCGAAGTACCTGAATCAGTCAGGGCCACGATCGCCTTCATCGGCAAATGGCTGGCAGCATAAACTGCCGCCATTGAAATACCCTGATCGATACGCTCAACCACTGCATCACTGATAAAATCATTATCGCTTTGCATATCTGCGTGTTTTTCTACTTCCTGGCAAACACGCAACATGGCTTCTACTGATTCTACAGGGTACTTACCCGCAGCTGATTCAGCCGACAACATCACCGCATCAGTACCATCGAGCACCGCATTGGCCACATCAGACACTTCAGCGCGTGTAGGCACCGGGCTGCTGATCATGGATTCCATCATTTGCGTCGCCGTAATCGACAATTTGCGCATCTGACGCGCCATCTTAATCATGCGCTTTTGCAAGGCAGGTACAGCCGCATCGCCCACTTCAACGGCCAGATCACCACGCGCCACCATAATACCGTCGGACGCTTCCAGGATTTCTACCAGATTGGTGATGGCTTCGGTACGCTCAATTTTGGCGATCAAACCTGCATGGCTGCCTTCTGCCAGCAAAAGAGTACGCGCCAGGTGCATATCGCTGCCACTCTTAGGGAATGAAACAGCCACATAATCAGCATGCAATGCAGCCGCTGTTTTGATATCGGCCATGTCTTTTTCGGTCAGCGCGGGCGCTGTTAAGCCGCCGCCTTGGCGATTGATACCCTTATTATTAGATAAGGTGCCGCCCACAAGAACTTTCGTTAAAACTTTAACGCCCGTTACCGAAATAACTTCCAGCTTAATTTTGCCGTCATCCAGCAATAAAATATCGCCCGACACCACATCATTAGGCAATTCTTTGTAATCTAGGCCCACATAATCCTGATTACCCAGCTCACAAGCCGCATCCAGAATAAACTCAGTGCCTTTTACTAGCTCAATTTTGCCGTTTTCAAACTTACCAACGCGAATCTTGGGGCCTTGCAAATCAGCCAGAACCGCAACAGATTGCCCGAGGCGCTCTGCAATAGAACGCACTAAATTAGCGCGATCGGTATGGTCTTGTGCGGTGCCATGGGAGAAGTTCAGCCTAACCATATTCACCCCGGCCTGAATCAGCTGCTCCAAGACCTTAGGGTCGTTGGAAGCGGGGCCGAGGGTTGCAACAATCTTTGTGCCTCTGATCATTAGGTCTTACTCCTGAATAAGGTGGAATCTTCAAATCAAAAATATCTTGGATAATTTTCTTTCTGATTTCTTGATTTTGTTCGCGATCATACCTACAAAATGCTTACTTTGTGCAAGCATACATTTTCGTCTTAGCCTATTGCGATTATCCCATCCGCATGAATAAGTTTCGACCCCGCCGGCTTTTATGCCAGAAGTGAAGATATTTCATCGCTAAAAAGTACGGATCTCTTACTCAAATTATCTACATTCAAGACTTGGGGCAGTATCAATCTGCCAGGCAAATCGCATGCACAGATCATCCTGTTGCATGTGGCAAGCAGAATACGCCTTCCGAATAAGAATTCTTAGATGTAAATCAGTAAGTGTTTAGTCAAACGAAGTAACACCGCAAAATCGCAAATCCTAGCGGCTCAGAGCGTTGAACAAGTGCCAGGTTCCCCTTATGCTCCCTTACCCGCTCTGAGCATGGCCTTTTTTTCTGCAGGCGGTGCTTACTTCCCTATCCTTGCCATCAGCTCAGCATTTTTAGCTTTACGCTCTTCCTTTGTCATGGCGGGTTTGGGCTTGTCCCCTGCCAAGCGGCCACTGATGATCACATCTTCGGGCGGTAATTCTTTTAAAAAGCGGCTTGGCTCGGTAATTTGCCATTCCCCAGCACGGCGACGCTTGCCGCAATAGCTAATGGTCAGTGTGCGCTGGGCGCGGGTAATGCCCACATACATCAGCCGCCGCTCTTCTTCCACCATATTGCTTTCAATCGAATTCTGATGCGGCAAGATGTTTTCTTCACAGCCGATCAAAAACACATGCGGATATTCCAGCCCTTTGGATGCATGCAAGGTAGATAGCTTTACCGCATCCACCTCTTCTTCATCACGCCCTTCCAACATGGTGATCAGCGCGATGGTTTGCACGATATCGATCAGGCTTTTATCGTCTTCCTCGCCTTTTTTGCTAATCCAGGCCACTAAATCTTGTATGTTTTTCCACTTGGCCTCGGCCGGGCGAGGCTCGTCGTTTTCGTATAGCCAAGTTTCAAAATCAATCCCCAGCAGCAGCTCATTTAATAAAGGCCCGGCGGGCTCTTTAACTGCACGGTCTTGCATGCGATTGATAAAATCACAAAAGAGGCGCAAAGGCTCGTACTGGGCGGCTTGCACCTGATGAATAAAGCCTTCTTCATATACTGCCGTAAAGAAAGACACATTACGGGTGGCGGCATAGCTGCCCAACTTTTCCAGCGTAACATTGCCCACGCCACGCTTAGGTGTCGTCACAGAGCGAATAAACGCCGGATCGTCGTCCTGATTGGCAATCAGCCGCAAATACGCCAGTACGTCTTTAATTTCGGCCTTATCGTAAAACGATTGCCCGCCCGAAATCACATAGGGAATACGGCGCCCCCACATTTGCTGCTCGATAATCCGTGCCTGATGATTACCACGGTACAAAATGGCATAGTTGGAATACTTGCCATTGCTTAAAAAACGACTCGACTCCAGATGATCCAGCACCATAGCCGCTTCTTCTTCCTCGGTTTTGGTTTCGATCACCATAATCGGATCGCCCACCCCCAGATCAGACCAAAGCTTTTTCTCGAATAATTTAGGATTATTGCCAATCACCGCATTAGCGCAGCGCAAAATACGCGCCATAGAGCGATAATTTTGCTCCAGCTTAATCACCTGCAGCTTAGGAAAATCCTCTTGCAAGAGGCGCAAATTATCCACATTCGCACCACGCCAGGCATAGATAGACTGGTCGTCGTCCCCCACAGCAGTAAACAAACCTGTCACACCCGCCAGCAGCTTAACCAATTGATATTGGGTGGTATTGGTATCTTGGTATTCATCGACCAGCAAATAACGCAGGCGGTTTTGCCATTTTTCCAAAACTTCGGGATTAGCCTCGAATAAATCGACAGGCAGGCGGATCAGATCGTCAAAATCAAGCGCCTGATAAGCAAACAAAGTGTCCTGGTAAGAGGTGTACAGCTTGGCCAGCTGCAATTCGCCCTCTGATTGCGCCATAGCCAGCGCTTTTTCTGGCGAAATGCGATCGTTCTTCAGCATAGAAATCTGGCTCATGCTGGTTCGAATCAGGGCTTTGTCGGTGGTAACCAGTTGCTCGCTGATAATTTTGGCAGCGTCTGCCGAATCCAGAATAGAAAACTGCGGCTTATAGCCCAGATGACGCGCTTCTTCGCGCAGCATTTTCAGCCCGAGGGAGTGAAAGGTAGAAACCGTTAGCCCCTTGAGCATTTCCTTAGGCAGCAGCGCGCCCACCCGCTCCTGCATCTCGCGCGCGGCCTTATTGGTAAAGGTGATTGCCGCGATGTTTTTGGCATTCATGCCCGCCTTCTCAATTAAATACGCAATCTTCTGCGTAATCACCCGCGTCTTGCCGGAGCCAGCGCCCGCCAGAACGAGGCAAGGCCCGCCCAGATAAACAACAGCCTCGCGTTGGGGAGTATTTAAGAGATGCAGCATGAGAAACCCTGGTAGTGAAACAGCGGCCGAAGTTTAGCATGGGCAGGCCTGCCGCTGATCGGAGCATTCAGACAGAGAACTAAGACCCGATTTGTATTTCTCAAATCTCTTTTTTTGATCATAACCAATACCTTCAGCCTCAAAATCATCCACTGAATAGTATTTTAGTAAAAATGCTTAATACTCCCCCAGACATTGAGTCCTTGCTGCCTGTCACCGGCAAAAAAAACAGCGCATTATCCAAATGAAAATCATTCATACAAGGCCATGGCTTTTAATAAGCTAGGTGTAAATTAAAAACAACAAAACTTATAAATAACGATAAAAATCATTGTTTTTATTTACATAAAAACCCCGCAAATCTTACAATGCCAACACAGAATATTCACTTATCATAATCACAACCTAGAGAATATAAATGAAAATACGTACACTAATCAGCTCATTACTCGCCCTGACTCTCGTTGCTTGTGGGGGTGACGATGCTTCACCAACAAATACAACTGGAACACAAAGCACAGCTCCTATACCGACTGCTATACCAACTCCTGTCCCCACTCCTGTACCAACTCCAACGCCAACAAACACCGCCAATCAATGGCCTGTAAGCTCTTATAAAGTTCATCAATTCGGCAACAAAGAGCTTACCTCCACAGTTAACAGCTCAACACTAAGTAGTGGTTTATTATCTTTAGGAAATACTCAAATAACGTTAAATGGCACAGTTGCTTTGGACAACTTAACGATTAGCAATTGGCGAGGATCTTGGAAGCATAAAGTGGATTTTCGCGCCATCATGCTCTGCGATGAACAAAAAAAAGCAAAATACGTTTTGCTTGAAAATAGCAGCCCAGCCCTATCCTTTGGCGATATTAAGGGCCAAGCATTCGAATATATCGAAGACTGTGGCAATGCCAGTTCAAATATTAAAATCGACGCAAATGGCTCAATAATCTTCACAAAAATTAGCACAGGTGGCACTCAAATTATTAGCCAAAACGATGCAGCAGCCGCTTTCTCTGCTTCAGGTTTAAATACAGGAACTGAAACCATTTATCTTAAGGCTTATAAAGTTTTTTACCCAGATGGCAACTTCTGGAATTTTGTAGTTGAACACTCTGTCTCCAATAGCAACCTAGCCAATAGCTATATGGCTTGGTGGAAACAAACATCCAAATAGAAGATAAATTCAATATTAAATACAAAAAATAACCGCCCCTGAATAAGGCTAATGCCGTTCACTTAAGGTATTGGTTTTGCTTCCCCCTTTGTAAAAGGGGGATTGAGGGGGATTTTCCTTTGGTTTTTTGCTTATTTAAGCTCAGCGTCAACTGCAAATCCCCCCTGGCCCCCCTTTTTCAAAGGGGGGAACTCAAGCAAAACGGCTTAAGTGAACGGCATTTCCCTAAATAAGGCGGTTATTTTTTATAATCCATATATTTTCTAATCACTCATTGCTTTAAAAAAGCTTCACCAAAGCCTCACAAAGCTGCGCCAGATACCTGGCATCAATATCATCAAACGTCGCCAGCTCAGCCGAATCAACATCCAACACCGCCAGCACCACACCATCGCGATTAATCAGCGGCAAGACAATTTCTGAGCGGGCAAGTGACGAGCAGGCGATATGCCCAGCAAAGGCGTCCACATCCGGCACCACCAGCGTTTGCGCCTGAGCCCAAGCGCTACCGCAAACGCCACGCCCTTTTTGAATGCGGGTGCAGGCAATCGGCCCCTGAAATGGCCCAAGTACCAGCTCATGCTGCTTCACAATATAAAAACCAGTCCACAGCCAGCCAAAAGTGTGATGCATGGCGGCGCAGACATTAGCCATTGCAGCAATCAAATCACTCTCGCCTTCAATTAAAGCCAAAGCTTGCGGAATCAGGTTTTGATACAGCTCTTCTTTGCTACTACCTTGAATCAGTAAATTTTCTGCCATTTTTTATTCCAATTAATATTGATGATTAGTTGGGCGGGTGAAACCCGCCATTTTTCACGGACTTATACCTTAATTTGGCGGGTTTCACCCCATATCAGCTAACCAATTAAGTGTTCATTAGCAAACAGCGAAAAAACATAGTGACCACTCTCTCTGCACAGGGCTTTTTGAGTCCCCTTGAAACACGCCGAAGCGAGGAACAAGCGGGCGGGGTTTCTTTGATGCCTGTTTGAGCGAGCCTGCGAGCGAGTTCCGCAGCCGCCGCTGTCCGCAGATGAGGGGCCTTCGTGTTTTTGAGTTTGCGGTTTGGCTTCGTTTCTTGGCCGTTCAAGAAAGGAAGGCCCTGCGGTGGCTAACCGCTCCAAAATCAACGTGCCGAAGGCACTAAAAAGGTCTTTTTGATTTTGGTTAGCTCATATGAGGTTTCACCTACCCTGCGATAATTGCACACATCCTAACAATAATTCTCTGTCTGCATCCAGTATGATGCTGTCAAATCTAGTCAGATCAACGAGACTTCTATGATCCAAATTTCTGGCCTTACCTTTGATTACCCCGGCCATCGGGCGTTGAATCAATTGAATCTGAGTGTAGAGCGTGGCAGCGTGACGGCCTTAGTCGGAGCCAATGGCGCGGGTAAAACCACCCTGATGCGCTGCATCGCCGGCCTTGAAACACCGCTTTCCGGCTCGATTGCTGTGGCGGGCTTAGATGTGCAGGAAGAGCCACGCGCGGTACACCGGCAGATGGGCTATTTATCAGATTTCTTTGGCCTCTACCAAGACCTAACCGTGGCGCAGTGCCTAGAATATGCAGCGGCATCGCAAGGCTTGGCTAAAGAGGCCATTGCAGCCGCAATCCATGACACGGCGCAGCGCTTGTCTTTGCAAGATCGCTTAAAACAAAAAACCAGCAGCTTGTCACGGGGCTTGCGCCAGCGCGTAGCCATCGGGCAGGCCATTATTCATTCTCCGCAAGTATTGCTGCTGGACGAGCCCGCATCGGGCCTCGATCCGGAAGCGCGTAATGAGCTGGCAATCTTATTCAGGCAACTGCAAACCAGCGGCATGACCTTGTTGGTTTCATCGCATATTTTGGCCGAGCTGGAAGCCTATTCCAGCCATATGCTGGTACTGAAAGACGGCAAAATCCTTGAGCATCGCGCGCTATCAAATAGCCCACACAGCAGCAGAGCCTTGCAGCTCAGCCTAGCTAGCCCAAATCCGCGCCTTGCCGAAATATTAGCCGCCCACTCCAAAGTGCTGCTCAGCAAAACTCAGGACCATCATGCCGAATTTGATTTCAGCGGCAGCAGCGATGAGCAAGCCCAATTACTGGCAGAGCTGATCCAAGCAGGCCTTGCCATCAGCAGCTTTGGCGAGCAGAACTTGCAGCAAGCTTATCTGCGCACCATCGCCAGCAAGGAAGCAAAATGAGCAATGAATTCAAACATCATTTGGCGTTGAGCTTTTGCGGGAAAAACTTGCAGAAAATTTTCCTGCGCACCAGGAAGGAAACGATATGAATCCAGAATTCAAACGCAATCTGTGGTTAAGTTTTTCAATGCAACGCTTAATCGGCATGCCTGCCATCCTTGCGCTGATTTTTTTGGCCGTAGGGATGAATACAGAATTAAGCAAACTGGGCAGCACCGCGGTGACGCTCTTTGTGGGGATAGTCTGGCTGTGGGGCACAAAAAATGCTGCCGCCGCCATGGGTGATGAGCAGCGCGATCACACATGGGATCAGCAAAGGATGAGTGCGCTCAGCCCATGGGAAATGACTTGGGGCAAGCTATTTGGCGCCACACTGTTTAATTGGTACGGCGGAGCGCTTTGCCTACTGATACTGCTTGTGGCAGAGCTGCCAAGCAACCCAAGCAGTGCCATTAACAAGGCGCTATCAATGATTGCCATCGGCCTTTTGCTGCATGGCGCGGCGCTGGTCATCAATCTGCAACTAGGCCAATCCGATCTGGCACAAAACCGCCGGGGCAGTTTTAATTTGCTACTGGCCATTCCCGCCTTTTTTATGATGCCTAATTTGTTTGAGATGAGCGATGCGCCGATTAGCTGGTGGAATATCCCCTTTATGCCGCTGCAATTTCAGCTACTGGCAGGCACATTCTTTGCCGTGTGCAGTATCTTTGCCGCTTGGCGGCTCATGCAAAACGCCCTGCAAGTGCGCACCCTACCTTGGGCATGGCCCTTGTTTGCCTGCCTGCTAGCGGGGTTTCTAGCAGGCTTTAAGCATGAAAACGGAGCCATGCTCGGGCTGATTATTTGCAGCGTGATGACCTATGCCATGCTCTTTGCAGAGCCTAATGGCTTCACCGTCTGGCAACGAGTGTTCACTCGCATCCAAAGCCAGAACTGGCACGGAGCACTGATCAATCTGCCGCTCTGGCCAACGACCTTACTGCTGTCTTTTGTTTTTGCGCTATTGACTAGCGGATCAGGTGCGGACGAATTTTCCGTACTCAGCAGCGCCCCACTCGCCATCGCCCTGATCTTGCTGCGAGACAGCGCCATCTGCTTATTCATTGCATTGAACAGCAATAGCAAACGGATACTCGCCAGCAGCCTGCTGTATCTGGCCATTATCAACGGCCTGCTACCCTTCTTAGCCCACAGTAGCGGGCTGGAAAGCTTAGCCTCTGTCCTGATGCCTATCGGCCACACATCCCCAATCGCCAGCATCTTAATCAGCGCAATCCACGCAGCAATTGCAGTTGGCTTAGTGGTTTGGAGATGGCAGGTGGTGGTGAAGCATAAGGGTTGATCTGAAGCTGGATTTTGCCACTTGATTACGTTTTGCCAGATTAGCAAGATAACTTGCTAATCTGGCCTATTCCCATACTTATGCCAATTCAGGCTTATTTTTACCCAACCATTCACGCACATATTTGAATAGGAATTCAGCCTGCGTGAGGCATTCAGCCACCGCACTCGGCGCAATCGGGTCTCCTTCGTAATCAGATAAATTTCGCTGTTTTCGTAGCGCGTCGAGCACGATAACCGTCGCCATATCGAGGCCGATAGTTTTAGGCAACACTTGAATCGCCGTTTGATGATGACCGGGCTGGCTGGTGGCTGTGCGATAGCCATTGGCCCACAACGACGCCATTGCGCATTGCATAATGGCTTTGTACGCCGCATCAAAACGGTTTTCATCGCTAATCGCCGTTACCCGTGCATCATCCAGATTGCGCTTCGCCGCATCCAGCAGTCGTTGCAGCGCATCACGGTCTGGCTGATGAGCGATGAGTTTATGAATCGCCAGCAAGTTTTCCAAGGTCATGCTCGTTTCCTATTAGATACATTTTTTGCTGCTTCATCACATCCAGCGCCCACGCTTGCCGCTGAGTTAGCTTGGCTTTGAATTCATCTATGGAATACACCACCGGATTAATCTCACGGCCTAGCTCGGCTTGCAATGGGTAAAACGCCGTCACCACTTCAGCAAAGCTCACGTCGCCCAGCACCAATACGTCGATATCACTAGCCGCTCGCTCTTCTCCGCGCGCTACCGAGCCATACACCAGCGCGACGTCAATCCGCTCGGCCAATGCAGCCAATGCGCCCGACAATACATCCGCCACACCTGAGGTTTTGCGCAGCAAGCCCGCCAGTTCAGCGAAGACAGGGCAATCCACATTCGCCCGATAATGTTTTTGATTGCCTACCTTGTTGACCAGCAATACGCCCACTTCGGCCAATTTGCTCAGCTCACGGTTAAGCGTTCCCGCCTGCGTTTGCGTCAGCCGTGCAATTTCACGCACATGCCACGCACTTTCAGGGTGCAGCAGCAGTAGCGCCAACACCCGCCTGCGATACTGCCCTAGTAATAAATCCGCCAGCATATCGTCGCCTTTTTAGCTACGATCGTAGCTTTAAAAGCTACATTATAGCAAAGGGACATTCTATTTACCGCCCCGGTGGCGGAGTGATTTGTTTGGATTTGTAATCGCACACATCATTCACCACGCAGCTCCAGCACTCGGGCTTACGCGCTTTGCACACGTAGCGGCCGTGTAAAATCAGCCAGTGGTGGGCGTTGAGTTTGAATTCGCTGGGAGTAACTTTAAGCAGCTTTTCTTCAACCACTTTTACATCCTTACCCGGCGCTAAGCCCGTACGGTTGGATACGCGGAAGATATGCGTATCGACTGCAATGGTCGGTATGCCAAACGCCGTATTCATCACCACATTGGCGGTTTTACGGCCAACCCCTGGCAGGGCTTCAAGTGATTCTCTATCTTGAGGTACTTCGCTGCCATGCAAATCAATCAGCATCTGACAGGTTTGCAGCAGATGCTTGGCCTTGCTGTGATAGAGGCCGATGGTGGCGATATAGGATTCAAGCCCCTCCAGCCCCAGCGCCAGAATGCTTTCGGGTGTATTCGCAACAGGAAACAAACGCTTAGTCGCTTTGTTAACACCCACATCGGTAGCCTGAGCCGATAGCAAGACAGCAGTGAGCAGCTCGAATGGTGTGCTGTAGTTCAGCTCGGTAGTGGGATTGGGGTCTAAATCGGCAAGGCGCTGATAAAAAATACGCCGGGTTTCTTTATTCATTTCTTATTCCAGAAATTCATTTCCGGCTCAAAGCACGTCCCCGGCATGTCCAGTGCTTTGTCTTGCATATAGGCCTGAGCATCCGCGATGGCCTGGTTATAAACACTTGGGCCGATTTCCTGCATAAAGAAATCCAGTAACTGCGCCGCCTGCAGGCCACCAATAGGCTCATCCATATTGGCATCGAAATAACGGCGAATCGACTTCACTAATAATGCTTCAGCTTCTTTGGATATTTTTAATGCCATGGGATACCTGCTTATTTAATGTAAAAAACCCGTCAAAGAGCGGGTGCTTGCTTACATGCCAAAGGCTGGCGGTTTTTTCGTTCTGCAAAAAAGGCAGTATGTCTTTAGCTTTACCTGATGTCTGACGAGCTATTTATCGTCATCATGCATCTCATCCCACTCATCCCAGGGCATGCTCATTAGCTGAAAGTAATAATATAGCGCCACGACAAGCGCCACTGAGCCCAGCACCAGCAACGCCAGTTTGCCCCAAAAGCCCATGCTCATCAGCCACCAGACCACACAGGCCAGCAGCAGATAAGCTAGGCACTCAGTGAGTCGCCACAGCAACTGGCAGCCTTGCACGTTGCGCTTTCGCTTCGGCTTTTTTATCCATTGCCGTTTTGCCTGCAATTAACAGCCCAAGGCCGATAAATGCGCCAGGTGGAAGGATGGCAAGCAGAAACTGGTAATGCATATCGGCGGGGATAATATAAATCGTCCACGCTTTGGCAGCCGGGCCAAACACTAAATCGATACCAGAAAGCAGCGTGCCCTTGCCCACCAACTCGCGCATTCCGCCCAATACCGCCAGCACCATGGTCAGGCCAATGCCCATAAAAAAGCCATCAAGCGCCGAATCCCAGACACTATTGCGGGAAGCAAAGGCTTCGGCGCGGGCCAGCACAATGCAGTTGGTAGTAATCAGCGGAATAAAAATCCCCAGCACCACATAGAGGCCATGCGCGTAAGCGTTGAACATTAAATCAACCACAGTCACCAGCGCAGCGATGATCAGAATAAAAATCGGGCTGCGTAATTCATTGGGCACAAATTGCCGGATCGCTGCAATGGCCGCGCCAGAAACCAGCATCACCAAGCTCGTCGCCAAGCCCAGCGATACGCCATTTACAATATTGCTAGAAACCACCAACACGGGGCACATACCTAAAACCTGCACCAAACCCGCGTTCTGCTTCCAGATGCTATTTTTGATAATTTCTTTGCTCACTTGCTACTCCAAACATAATGCAATCTAAAAACAATGCCGAGTACACAGCAGCCCTCTCTCGCATAAAGCCCAAATTTTGAAACACGGAGGGCAAGAAGTTTCACGGAGAAAACCTAGGGCTCAAAACAACTCATCGCTAGGAAAATCGTCATCCCAGAGTGTTTTTATTGGGGATCCAGTCACCACCAGATTTCCGCCAAAAGCACTCGAAAATAACTGAGCTTAGAAAATTGGAACTCAATCATGGCCACATTTCATTATGGTTTCTCCCTGCCCCTACGCGCTCTCCTTTTCCTCCGTAGTTCAAGATTTGGGTTTTCGGCTGTATACCTAAATACTGAGCTCTGTGTCTGCAGACCTTGTTAATTCACCGTATTCCAAAGCTGCGGCTTGCTGGCCACGTATTCCAGCACTCGTTTTACGGCTGCAGTCACCGCTCGCGGGCTGATGGTGGCGCCGGCCATATAGTCAAAACCACCGCCGTCTTTTTTAACTTTCCACGCTGCTGCATTTTGGGCATTCAGCTCTTTACCTTTAAATTGCTCAATCCATGGTGATTTAGCCGCGTCGATATAGTCCCCCAAGCCCGGCGTTTCTTTATGCGCCACAACGCGCACTCCTAACACTTGGCCCTCAGTATCTACACCCACCAATAATTTAATTTTGCCTGCATAGCCATCCGGCGCGGTGGCTTCAAATACTGCGGCGACGGTTTTACCGGCTTTTTTTGCCAGATAAAAAGAACTGTCACCATCATTACCCAAGGCTTTACCGTCCGCAGCCGACAAGGCGTGGGCGTCTTTCAGCAGATTGTTATCAAAGCTTTTGGCAGGCAATACCTGGGCAATCAACGCCACCTTGGCTTTTTCTTCATTAAACAAGACTTTCTTGCGCGTCAGCTGATAAGTGCCTGCCATTAAGGCCGTAAACACCACTGCAAACAAAAACAGCGTCGCCGCACCACGCACCCCATTGGCAAACATGGTTTTCATTACACAACTCCTAAAATCTTATAACACCTAAACCCGTTAACAATTTGCGTCAGCGTAATCAAATAGCGAGCCAAGCCTTGAACCACAGAGACAAATGAGAGCACAGAGTACGCAGAGAAAATCTATATCGATTTTCTAGTATTCTCTGTAAAACTCTGTGCTCCTCGGTGTTCTCTGTGGTTCAGGAATTCGTACGACTCCCCAGCAAACTTATTTTTTTCGCCCAAACACCGGCGGTTGGGTGTATTGGTCGATAAAGGGGGTGGCGATATTCATGATGATTACGGCAAATGCCACGCCATCTGGATAAGCCCCAAACACGCGGATCATATAGGTCAGCACGCCAGCCAGCGCGGCAAAAATAAGCCTGCCGCGTGGCGTAGTTGGCGCGGTAACCGGATCGCTCACAATAAAAAATGCACCCAGAATGACCGCACCGCTAAAGAGATGAAACCACGGTGGGCTGTAATATTGAGGGTCTAGGCCATAAAACAGCGCGGCAGTCAGCGTAAAAGCGCCGAGAAAACCCACAGGGATTTGCCACGGGATCAGCTTAGACCAGAGCAAATAAAGCCCCCCCAGCAAAAAGCCCGCCGCAGCCCATTCGCTACCGACCCCTGCTACAGCGCCAAAAATGGGCTGTTGAAAAATATCGCTTAAAGCATGCTGCTGAAGGAGCGCTGTTTTAACCGTATCCAGCGGCGTGGCAGAGGCCATGGCGTCAAACGCCTGCGGCAGCTGGCCGCTAAAAATAGTGATAATCTGAGCTCGGCTGTCCAGATGTGGCATATCCAGCGGCAAAGGTGCTGCCCAGCGCGACATTTGCGCGGGGAAAGACACAATCATCACCGCAAAGCCCACCATGGCGGGGTTAAACGGGTTCTGCCCCAGCCCGCCATAAAGATGCTTGGCTAGGCAAATGGCAATTAAAGCCGCCAGCACCACCATCCACCACGGCGCAAGCGGCGGCATAGAGAGCGCCAGCAAAACGGCGGTTACTGCTGCTGAGCCATCGCAGATAAAAGGTTTAATGGGATAGTTACGCAGCTTTAAACAAGCCGCCTCGGCCAATAGTGCCGTGCCCAAGGCCAGCGTCACTTGCACCAGCACACCCACGCCAAATGCCCAAGTCAGCGCAAGAATCCCCGGCAACAAAGCCGCCACCACCTTGAGCATGACGACTTGCAAAGGCGTCGGTTTAATAAAAAACGGCGATGTATTCATTTGATTCCAAAAAAGTAAAAACTGAGCAAAAACCTAAAATCTGCAGACACGTAGAACACGGAAAAATCATAAGTAGAAAACTAGCGTTTGTTCGCACCTTATAGCTCTGAAAATATTCAAAGCACAAAAAGGTTTTTAACAAATATTTTTCTCCGTGAAACTCAGTATTCTCTGTGCCCTCCGTTTTTCAAGACGTGGGTTTTATTCGTATCACACCCGCTAATAAGGCAAATCATCCGCATCGATGCCGATAAAATCGGGCTCCGGGTCTTGGCTGAACTGTACGGCCTTAATTTCTGCAAAGCCCTGCATTAAGGCTTTAGCCACCCGGTGCATTCCGTCCATAACTCTGCCGTCTTGCGACAAAATAATAGGAAAACGCAGATCGGTTTCCTGGATTAACTTGGCATGTTCGCTAATAGCGCGGCAAGTTGGCGCGGCGCCGCCCTCGTCAAACCAATAGCTCTGATCTAACTCTGCAATCTGCTCCAACGGCACGCTGATCACGGCAAACGCTGCGCTCAGCTTAATCAAGCGGTGCACGTCCCAAGCCTTTAAGCCCTGCTCTGATGCACGTAAATGATATTGCTTTCGCATCGCCTCAAGATCATTCATCTTTAGCCGCCTTAGCTGCTTTGGCCGCCATCGCTGCATCAATACGCACTTGGCGCTCTGCGGCCAGTGCCGCTTTCTCCTCCGGGCTCATGGCGGCAAGACGGGCTTTTTCTGCATCTCTTTTGGCCATTGAGGCCCGAATTTTGGCGGCTTTTTCTTCATCAAGTGAAGGCGCTGGCACTTCCTCAGGCATAGCGCTTTCTATTTTTCTTAATGCTGCAGCGGCTTTGGCCTCGGCGATTTCTGCCTGTTTTTCCGCCTCCCACTCGCTGCGCTCTTCCGGGCTCATTGCGGCAATACGGGCGCGCTCTTCTCGCCGCTTATCCAGAATTTCTTTGGTACGGTCGGTTTTATCTAGGCTGCTGGCAGGTAGCGTTTGAGATGGGGCCATGGGCTGATCTTCATAACGAACCACGGGTACAGTGGCATCTGCCTCGGCTTTTTTCGCGGCGGCTCTGGCCATGGCTGCAGCAATTTTGGCTTTTTTCTCTGCCGCTAATTGCGCTGCCTGCTCCGCTTCTGATGTAGCTGTGCTGTCACGTGCAGGCGCTTCGCTGGCCACCGCGGCCTTAGCCATCGCCGCTTTAATTTTGGCCGCACGGATAGCTTCTTCCGGATCGACAGACGCCACCGCTTGTGCCAGCTTTTGCGAAGCTTTGGCAGCTAGGCGCTCGGCTTTTTCTTGTTTCTCGCGCTCGGCGCGGAATTCTCTGAACTCGAAACGCTCACGCGCTAAATCGGCGGCATGTTTGGTTTTTTCAGCGGCCCAGATTTCAGATTTAGCAAAGCGGTAGTAATCCACGAGGCGGATATTGCTGGGGCAAACATAGGCGCAAGCACCACATTCGATGCAATCAAACAGATTACGCTCCTGCGCTTTGCCAAAATTTTTGCTTTTCGCAAACCAGAATAAATCCATAGGCTGCAGTTCAGCAGGGCAAGCGGTCGCGCATTTGCTGCAGCGAATACAGGGCATTTCACGCGGTTTTTCCGGGAAATCGGCAGGCGTTTTGGCGATCACACAATTGCCCGCCTTGCTCAGCCCCACCGCTAAAGAAGGCAGCTCAAAGCCCATCATCGGGCCACCATAGATATAACCAGTGCTGCCTTTATCTCCCGCTGCTTTTAATAAATCTTGCAGCGGTGTGCCAATCAGCGCCTCATAATTACCGGGGCGCTCTACATTGCCGGTAATTGTTACCACGCGGCGAATCACCGGCTCGGCATGGGCCAAGGCACAGTAAATGCTGTGGATGGTGGCCACGTTAAAACATTGCACGCCCAAATCGGTGGAGCGCACGCCACTTGGCACTTCGATATTGCACAGCAATTTAATCAGTTGTTTGGCACCGCCCGAAGGATAGAGCGTGGGCACTTGCACCACATCAATGCCCGCCACTACCTTGCTACGGCTGGCTATAATCGCATTCCGCAGGGCAGCTGCAGCTTCGGGTTTATTGTCTTCGATGCCGATCAACACTTGCTTGGCATTGAGCAATGACTGCACCATCAAAATGCCAGCGATGATTTCAGCAGCACGCTCCTGCATCAGCCTATCGTCGCAAGTGATATACGGCTCGCACTCTGCGCCATTAATAATCAGCGTATCCAGCGAGGTTTTACTACTGAGTTTAAGGTGTGATGGAAACACCGCCCCGCCCAAACCCACCACGCCCATATCGCGCAAATAAGTACGCACTACATTGGGCTCTGCATTACGCCAGTCCAACAGCGGGCGGTCCTGCCACTGATCTTTGCCATCCGGGATCAGCACAATGCAAGCATCGCTTAAGCCCGAAGGATGGGCGATCGGATATAAATCAACAGACTCAATGCGCCCGGAAGTTGGCGCATGCAAGGCGGCCGAGATCATGCCATCTGCCGCAGCAATCAGCTGGCCTTTTGCCACCTCGTCCCCAACTTTAACCAGGGGTTTGGCTGCACTACCTATGCTTTGTTGCAGGGATAAGATCAGTCGCGCCGGAAGTGGTGCAGTTCTGATCGGATAATGACTGGATTCGGCTTTATGCTCGGGCGGGTGAACACCGCCATGAAAGGTGATGATTTGCCTGCTCATAACTTCACTTTGATCGGGATGACAGGATAGCGCCAGCGCCAGTTATTTACCGTGGTACCAAGCGGAACAATATCAATGCAATCCACCGGACAAGGGGCAACGCATAGCTCACAGCCTGTGCATTCAGCCGCAATCACAGTATGCAAATGCTTGGCCGCGCCCACAATGGCATCCACCGGGCACGCCTGAATACAGAGCGTACAGCCGATACACACGGCTTCATCAATCAACGCTACAGATTTAGGTTTTTCTACGCCGTTCTCTGCATTAAGTGGCTTAAATTCTTTGCCCAGCAAATCGGCCAGTTTGCGAATGCCATCTTCCCCCCCTGGCGGGCAGCAGTTGATATCGGCTTCTTCATTGGCAATTGCTGTGGCATAGGGTTTACAGCCAGGAAAGCCACACTGGCCACACTGGGTTTGCGGCAGGATCGCATCGATCTTATCCACCAACGGGTCTTCATCAACCTTGAACTTGATCGCAGCCCAGCCCAGCACCGCACCCAGCACCAAAGCAAGAACAGCCATTAACAAAATGGCCAGTAAAAAAGACATAGTTTTCCTATAAATGATTGCAGATCACAACTTACAAACCCAAATCTTGAACCACGATGGACACCGAGAACACGGAGAAAACCTAGGGATTAATTAGAGTAATGACAAAATAAGGCTCTCCCGAAGAGGGCCTAGATTGAAAATCAAATCTATTTCTACGTAATGCCTTCATCAGTTTTTGATATCGTGTTGGTTTTCTCCGTGTAACTCTGTCCTCCGTGCTCTCTGAGGTTCAAGTTCAAGATTTGGGTTTTACCGCACCAGGCCAGCAAAGCCCATAAATGCCAAACTCATCAGCCCTGCAGTAATAAAAGCCACCGGCGTGCCTTTAAAGAATTCGGGGATATCTGCACCTTCCAGCCTTTCGCGCATGGCGGCAAACAAAATCAGTACCAGACTAAAACCCACCGCCGAGCCAAAGCCAAATAAGAGCGATTCGACAAAATTGTATTTCTGCGCCGAGCTGATCAAGGGCACGCCCAATACCGCGCAATTGGTGGTGATCAGGGGCAGATAAATCCCCAGCGCCTGGTACAACATGGGGCTGGCTTTATGAATAAACATTTCTGTAAATTGCACAATCGCGGCAATCACCACAATAAAAGCCAGCGTGCGCAGGTATTCCAGCTGCCAGAAAATCAGTATCTGATCAATCATCCACGAGGTGCCTGAGGCCAGCGTCAGCACAAAGGCCGTAGCAAGCCCCATGCCGATCGATGCTTCCAGCTTTTTAGACACGCCCATAAACGGACATAAGCCCAAAATACGCACCAGCACCGCATTATTAACCAGCACCGCCCCCAGCAGCAGCAACAGGTAGTGTTGAAAATCCATGGTTTAAATCCTTCCGCAGAGCGGGTGAAAATCCAATCTGCTTAAGTACACATGCCATTGTGGAGCGGCTATCCGCCCCAGATCTCTTAACAGAGCTTTCGCAGCAGGTACCGCGGGTGCAAAAAAACAGGCTTTTTTACTTAAATGGACAGGATGTTGAATAACCGCAAGAAAGCGTTCTGATCAGGCGGGGTTCCCGCCCAAGCTTTTACCCTCTTACCAATCTATGACAACCTCAAAACCCTCACCATTTGCGTTTTTAATTCATCAAGCAGTAAGAGCGGCAATCGCCTCGACACAATCACTGACCATCTGCGGGCCTTCGTAAATCAGGCCGCTATACACTTGCACGAGGCTGGCACCCGCACGGATTTTCTCTGCCGCATGCTCGCCCTTGAAAATCCCGCCCACACCAATGATAGGCAAAGCACCATCCAGTGCCTCAGCCAGATCACGGATCACCTTGGTTGATTTGGCCCTGACCGGCGAGCCCGATAAACCGCCCGCCTCATTACCGTGTTTTAAGTGCTCTACACCCACTCTGGATAAGGTGGTGTTGCTAGCAATCACCGCATCAATACCGCTGGCCACAAGGCGCTCAGCAATATCCTGCACCTGATTACTGTCTAAATCGGGCGCTATTTTGAGGGCAAGGGGTACATAGCGGCCATGACGGTCCGCAAGTTCTGTTTGCTTTTGCTTTAAAGTAGTCAACAAGCGCCCCAATTCATCCGCGCCTTGTAGCTGGCGCAAGTTTTTTGTATTCGGGCTGGAGATATTAACCGTGACATAGCTGGCGTGCTCGTACACTTTATCTAGGCAGATAAGATAATCATCAGCCGCATTCTCAATCGGGGTATCGAAGTTTTTACCAATATTGATACCCAGAATGCCTTGATAACGACTGTTTTTAACGTTCTCGATCAGCTTATCCACGCCATCATTATTAAAACCCATACGGTTAATAATGCCCTCGGCTTCAGGCAGGCGAAACAGGCGTGGCTTAGGATTGCCCGGCTGCGGCCGTGGGGTCACGGTTCCGATCTCTAGGAAACCAAAACCTAGCTCGGCCATTGCGTCGATATGATCGCCATTTTTATCTAAGCCTGCGGCCAGTCCAACAGGATTAGGGAAGTCCAGCCCCATTACAGACACAGGGCATTCAGGCACCGCAGGCGTAAACGTGCGCAAAAATCCTAGGCTGTGTAAGGCATGCAAGCCGGTGAATGCTGCAGCGTGCGCTTTTTCGGCGTCGAGCAAAAAAAGAAAAGGTTTAGCTAACTGATAAGACATGAGGCAGGAAATCCGGCAATTGATAGGCAAAACTGCACTAAAGGCGCTGCTAGCTTCCCTTTTCCAATGTGCAATCACACAATGGAAAAGGGTTACACAAATAAGACTTAATACTTAATCAACCCTTGCGATTAACACAGGCATCAAAAGTGTTTTGCATCAGGGTAGCCACAGTCATCAGGCCCACGCCACCCGGTACAGGGGTAATCCATGCAGCCTTTTCTTTGGCCACATCAAATTCAACATCCCCACAGAGCTTGCCGTTTTCTAAGCGATTAATACCCACGTCGATCACAATCGCGCCCGCCTTAATCCAATCCCCTTTCACAAAATTAGGGATGCCTACGCCAGCCACCACGATATCTGCACCACGTACTTTGCTTTCTAAGTCTTGTGTTTTGCTATGACAGACCGTCACGGTAGCGCGCGCCAGCAACAGCTCTAAAGCCTGCGGGCGACCTACGATATTAGATGCGCCCACAATGACAGCGTCTTTACCAACGATATCAATGCCGGTGCGCTCTAATAAAGTCATTACGCCGCGGGGGGTGCATGGACGGAGCAAAGGCATTTTTAAAGCAAGACGACCAATATTATAAGGATGGAAGCCATCCACATCTTTTACCGGATCAATCAGCTCGATCACTTTCTCTGCATTGATATGTTTTGGTAAAGGCAGTTGCACCAGAATACCGTCGATCTCATCATCCTGATTAAACTTGGCGACAAGAGCCAACAAATCAGCCTCTGAAGTATCCGCTGGTAAATCGATATCTATAGAGCGAATACCGGCATTAGCACACTGACGCTTCTTATTACCTACATAAACCTGGGATGCAGGATCTGCCCCAACCAAAATTACGGCAAGTGCAGGAGCACGCAAGCCACTTGCCACACGGGCATCTACTTTGGCACGAACATCACTAACAATTTCGGCCGAAATGATTTTTCCGTCGAGAATTTGGGCTGTCATGGGTAAAACTCCTGCTGTAACGATCGCAAAAAACGCATTTTCTCATGCAAAAGCCTCCAGCCCAAACATTTCCTGCATATTTTTCAAACTAAGCCCCATTGAACCAAGTAAGAAATATTAAAAAATTTAGTCTACGATTAAAATATTTTTACAAGCAAAAATCACCTTATAAAACAATAAGTAGCATAAGAAAAACCCCGGTTTTTGCATGGTTTTTCCTCCTACCCCATGAAAAAAGATCACGAAGGTGCTTGACGCAAAAAAATCCTCACAGTATATTGCGTCCTCTGTTCGGGGCGTAGCGCAGCCCGGTAGCGCATCTGCTTTGGGAGCAGAGGGTCGTGAGTTCGAATCCCACCGCCCCGACCAGAACTTATCCTTATACGATAAGTTGTTTTAAAGTAAGATCTTATCCTCCCAGATAAGCTGATTTATAGTACGGTTGTACAGTGTGCCCGTAGCTCAACTGGATAGAGCAACGGCCTTCTAAGCCGTAGGTTACAGGTTCGATTCCTGTCGGGTGCGCCAAGTGTGTGATCGACTATTAAAACGGACCAAAATTTTTGTTTAAGACTTGTAGTATTTTAAGTGTTAAACGCACCGCTCAGCGGTGGCTGTAGCTCAGTTGGTAGAGTCCAGGATTGTGATTCCTGTTGTCGTGGGTTCGAGCCCCATCAGCCACCCCAGTAAGAAAGCAAAAAGCCCATCCGCAAGGTTGGGCTTTTTGCTTTGCTGCGTATTAATCAGCCTGATAAGCTCAGGCTGCTGCTTTTCGGCGACGGGCAGCGCCCAATAATCCTAGCAAGCCCATTCCCATTAAGGCATAGGTTTCTGGCTCCGGCACCGGGGTCACGGTATCTACTCCGCTTAAGTGCACGCTCCACTCTTTCCCTCTGTTCAAACCATTTGCTGGCTGATTCCAGTCTTCAAGCCGAATCGGTGCCTGCCCATCAAAAACAAAACCATTACTTAGCAACGGGCCAACAGCAGAATTATTATATGTTGCGATTGTAAACAGATACTCACCCGCGCCCAGACTCGTAAATTTCAAGCCGGAGTCATAGCGGGTTTGCCCCGCAGCAATGCTACCGTCATCATCGTTTTGTTCCAGCAACTTCCAATCTTGGCCAGACTTTTGCCAAACAGCAGTGATCGGATCAAAATTCACACCATTACGAAACGAATCGGTCCAGACTTTTACGTCTGTATTCGTCTGATTCAAGGTAAACCCGAGCTTTACAACATCTTTGTGGAAGTTAATGCTGCCACTAAAATCAAACACAGCGGCATGCGAAGCGGAAGAAACCAGTAAAATTGCAAGTGTTAGCTTTTTCATCATGTGAAAGCCTCCAGAAATTTTATCCAAAGAACCAAAACTACCATGAATAAATAAAAACACTGCAACTATAAAAATAAGAAGCTATTAATATAAGGATTTCAGTATTAACTAAAATTGAGTCATTCTCATGTTTATTACGTTTAATATTTATAAATATCGCAATAAAATTGCTCATTTATATAAAAATAAAAAACAAATATTCATATTTAAGATATGAATATTTTCAAAAACAAAATTAAACATTACAAACACTTGTTGCATATACACTCACAGACTTAAAAAAATCCTCACTGAAGCCGCTAGCATTCCCAATTTTACTGACATAACATCGCTCTCATTCAAAGATCCGGACTCCTTTATCGTGAAGCCACTCTTCGCCTTTTTCTCTTTGCTTGTTTCTGCTGCACTTTGGGCAGTGCCACCCAAATTACCTTTCTATCAGCTCAATGCCAGCCAGCTGGCGGTGGTGGTGAATCGTAATGATCCGCTCTCTGCAGAAATTGCCCGTTATTACGTTCTGAAGCATGGTTTAAAGGCTGAGCAAATTTTTGAGATTAGCCTGCCCATTGACCGAAGCTGGGTTAGTGAAGGTGAGTTTGCACAGGCTAAATCAGAACTGGATGCGGTGCTGCCCGTACATATTCAGGCATTAGCACTCGCTTGGGCTAAACCATATCGGGTGAATTGCCTTGGAATAACCTATGTATTTACGCTGGGATATAAAGAAGGGCTCTGTCAGGATAGTGGCAAGCCTACACCAGCCTCCCCTTATTTCAACCACGCCAGCACACTGCCTTTTAGTGATCTGGGCATACGTCCCAGCATGATGCTGGCAGCCAACAATCTGGCGGAGGCGAAAAAATTCATTGATCGGGGAGCAGAGGCTTGGGGAAGTTTTCCTCAAGGCACGGCCTATTATTTAACCACGAGTGACACCAACCGCAACGCCAGAGCCCCCCTTTTCCCGCGCAGCCAAACCCTGCAGCGCCCGCCAGTCAGGATTGAAAATCTGGCCAGTGATGTCCTTAGCCATAAAAAAGATGTGCTGATTTATCAAACAGGGCTGACAAAGGTAGATAAGCTGGAAACCTTGCAGTTTCTACCCGGCGCACTGGCTGACCACCTCACCTCTTATGGCGGCATGCTGACCGACAGCAGCCAGATGAGCAGCTTAAAGTGGCTGGAAGCAGGCGCAACCGCCAGCTACGGCACCGTGAGCGAGCCTTATTCTTATCCGCAAAAATTCCCTCACCCGCAGGTTTTGTTGTTTCACTATCTGGCAGGAGCCTCTGCCGTTGAGGCCTATTGGAAAAGTGTGGAATGGCCTGCTCAAGGCGTATTTATTGGTGACCCACTGGCCGCGCCGTTTCGCAGCCTTAGCCCGCGCAAGCAATAAATCACTCTTGCTTAAAGTACCATGCAAATTCAAAAGCCTTATAATCGGGCAGCGATTCCCTGAGGCTTTATCTATATGCATACCTTTTACTGGCACGATTACGAAACATTTGGCATCAGCCCACGCCGTGATCGCCCTTCGCAATTTGCTGGCATTCGCACCGATGCAGAATTAAATGAAATCGGCCAGCCGCTCAATATTTTCTGTAAACCCGCTCCTGACTACCTGCCCGACCCGGAAGCCTGCCTGCTGACCGGCATTACGCCACAGCACTGCTTAGAAAATGGCGTAGATGAGTTTGAGTTTGCAGCCCGTATCGAGGCCGAGCTGGCCATGCCTGGCACGGTAGGACTAGGCTATAACTCGATTCGTTTTGACGATGAAGTGACGCGCTTTATGTTTTGGCGCAATCTGATCGAGCCCTATTCGCGTGAATGGCAAAATGATTGCAGCCGCTGGGATTTGCTCGATGTGGTTCGCACCACCTATGCGCTGCGCCCCGAAGGCATAGTCTGGCCCACGCACGAAGATGGCCGCCCTTCCTTCAAACTTGAGCACCTCACCCAAGCCAACGGCATCAGCCACGAAGCGGCGCACGATGCGCTGTCTGATGTACGCGCCACCGTTGCACTGGCTCGGCTGATTCGTGAGAAACAACCCAAACTTTTCGATTTTTGTTTTTCGCTACGCAAAAAAGACAAGGTACTGGAGCAAATTGGCTTACCCAATAGCAAACCTTTCCTGCATATCAGCGGCATGTTTTCCGCAGAGCGTGGCTGCATCGCGCTGGTTTGGCCGCTCGCCATGCACCCCAGCAATAAAAACGAAATCATTGTTTGGGATTTAGCTTTTGATCCAAGCGAAATTTTCAAGCTGGACGCAGAAACCATCCGCCTACGTATGTTCAGCAAAACGGCAGATTTACCCGAAGGCATCACTCGCCTGCCGATTAAAAGCATCCATATTAATAAGTCACCCATTGTGATTGGCAATCTCAAAACCTTGAGTAGCGAGCGCGCCGCACACTGGAATATCGATGTAGAGCAGGCCTTAGCGCACGCCAAAATAGCCGAAGTCGCTCCCGATATGTCCGCAATCTGGCAACAGGTGTTTACTACTGAGCATCACCAAGCCGATGTGGATGAAGACTTATATGGCGGCTTTATTGGCAATAACGATAAGCGTTTGTTAGCTAAGCTACGCAACTTTAGCCCCGAAGAGCTGGCAAAAGAGCGGGTGAGCTTTGAAGACCGCCGTCTTGAAGAAGTGTTTTTCCGCTACCGCGCTAGAAACTTTCCACAAAGCCTAAGCCCTGCCGAACTACGCCGCTGGGAGCAGCACCGAGCTGCCAGATTATTTGACGGCGCAGGGGGAGCGCGCACCTTAGAGGCCTTTGGCGATGCGATTGATATGCTATCGGAAAACGTCAATGAGCAGCAGGCTGATATTCTTTCTGCGCTCTTTGATTACGCCGAAAGCATTATGCCGGATGAGGAGTAAGGAGTGGGGCCTGCAGGCTAATACCTCCCTCAAAAGCATCTACTTCCCTTGAAAAAAACTTATGTTTTTCTCAAGCCCTCTGGCGTGTTCTGCCAGCTCCCGCGCAGCGCTGCTAAGTGAGTCAGCAGCGCTAGCGTTGGCCTGAGTGACTTGGGTGAGTTGCTCTACCGAGCTACTGATACTGTCTATTCCCTGAGCCTGCTCTTGTGAGGCATAGGAAATCTCCTGGATCAATAAAGAGGTTTTCCGAATAGAGGGCACAATATCTTCGAGCAGCTTACCTGCAGCCTCTGCTTGGCTCACGCTGCTCATCGCCAAATCGCTGATTTCCTGTGCAGCCAGCTGGCTGCGTTCTGCCAGTTTTCTGACTTCAGATGCCACCACCGCAAAACCCTTGCCATTTTCACCGGCCCTAGCCGCTTCAATCGCCGCATTAAGCGCTAATAAATTAGTCTGGTAGGCGATATCATCAATAATGCTAATTTTTCTGGCAATTTGCCGCATGGCATTCACTGTTTGCTTAACGGCCTCACCGCCTTTTGTGGCGTCACTGGATGATTTTTCCGCCATGCTGCCGGTCATTTTGGCATTTTCACTATTTTTACTGACGGTAAAATTTATTTCTTTCAACGCTTCACTGGTGTTTTCAATATTCATCATTTGCTCTGATGAATTTTGCGATAAGCGCTGAGCAGATGCATTCACCTGCCCCGAAGTCAGTGCAAGCACGCCCGATGCAGCTTTGATATCACCAATCACCAATCTGAACTGCTGGTTCATCCCATCCAAAGCCCCCATCAGGCTCTGAGCATGGCTTACATTAAACCGGGAGTTTAGGTTTCCGGCGGCCATTTCCTGCACAACTTGCAGCGCATCAACAGGCTCACACCCCAATAAGCGGATCAAACGGTGATACATCCGAATTAACACCAGCAAAATACCCAGCCCAAATAAAAAAATCATGCCCAACAGCACTTGTAAATAAAACAGCAGCTTTTGTTCTGCATGCCCAGCAGCAGCCGATGTTCTTTTATCCAGCAACACAAAAAAATCATCCACCGGACGCATAATTTGCGCTTTGTACTGGTGATATGCGGTGTTGTGCATTAAATCGGCAGCGAGTTTTAAATCGGGTTCCCCTTGTTTGGTGAAGCCCCCTTGATCATCCGCAAAAAGCCCTTTTACCGCATTCATTGCAATCGTTTCGCTTTTAACCAAGCCATCAGAATTAGCTTGGGCTTCTTTTAACTTGGCAAATTCTGCCTCAGAAAAGCCTGCTTTGAGCATTAATTGTTGCAAGGCTATTTGCTCACCATCAGGCCGGGGCAAACGATCGCTGACCGCCTTAAAATCCCAATAAATACGCTGATATTCCTGAGGTCGTGGTTTTTTTCCATTGCGGATATTAAGCACATCCCAATATTGTTTTTCATATTTAGCATCCCCGGTCACCACATAGCTGCGAGCTAAACGAGTCAGATCATCCGAACTTTGCCTTAACTCATCAGCCAGTAAATAAGAGTTATATCGCTGAAACTCGGCCTGCCCATGTTCGTCAGCGCTTTTTTTCAGCAAAATTGCTACGCTCACTAATAAAACCAAAGTAAACACGACCAAAAAACCTAATGCTAAAAACATAGTTTTTACAGTACGCATACCAGATGCCCCATTGAGCAACGCGCTCTATTAAAGAATAGGACAGCTCAGTACTAAGGAAACAGAGAAATAGCACCACTGAGCTTATTAGCTAAGAATAGAAAACAGGTCTTGGTGTCATTTCTCTTTGAGCCCATACACCGCAAGCCTTCACGACAATTGAGATCGACCATCAAAGCACTAACACGAATTGTCAGCAAAACAGTAAGATTTATTAATCATCTAGACATATCGCTTACATATTCACCAACCATACTGCAGCCCTTTCAGACGGTGTGCTCTTCTAATGGAAATTGGTAATAAACTAGGATTGATGGTGGCGGGCGCTACGTTAGCGATGGTCTTAATGGGAGGAACAGGCGTTCTGGCTCTAAAGCAAGTCAATCAAAGCTTAGAAGAACTCAGCCAAAGTAATCTGCAAACCATGCGCATCGTCAATCAGATCAATGCTGATTTTGAAGAAATCCGCGTCATGAGCTATCAGCATATTATTAGCGATGATGATGAAGTCACCTCGGCGGCCTACCATCGTGTGGAATCATTACGTGCCCGCCTGCAAAAAAGCCTGAATGAGTACCAAACACTCCAGAACACAGAGGTTAGCCTGCCCAAAGAATTAGCCGACTCTTTAGCGGCTTTTCTGCTACTCAACGATAAAGTGCTACAAGCATCACTGATTCAAGATAAAACAGAAGCCCTGCATACCGAGCTAGGCCAGGGTGTAGCACTGGCACACAAAACACAGGGCCTGCTTGAAAAACTGGTCATCAATAAGCAGCAGCGCGCCAATGTGCTGGCTGGCCAAGCAGCAGCCACCTACCTTGATGCACAACATTTACTTATTTTCACCCTGCTGGTCAGCGTAACTTTACTGGCTGCTCTGGGAATCTGGTTTTCACGCTCACTCACGCGGCCACTTTTATCCCTGCGCCAGGAAGTAGAGCACATTGCCAGCGAACATGATTTTACCCGCCCCCCCTCCTCTGCCCGCCGCGATGAGATTGGCCGCAGCATTCAGGCCTTCGGCAAAATGATAGGCAGCTTGCAACGCAGCTTATTTGCCCTGCGGGGTAAAACTCAGACCGTCACCCATGCTGCCGATTTAATGGCCATGCACGCACATAAAACGCTGGGTGCATCCAAACAACAGCAGGAAACCACCCACATCATGCTTAAAACACTGGCGCAGCTTGATCAGGGCATGCAGGCGATGGCAGCCCAGGCAGGTACAACGCAAACTCTTATTGATCAATCCAATCAACTGACCGAATCAGGGATTACAACCATCAGCGAGGCCATTGCCCGCGTGCGTGGCATAGCCCTTGCGGTGCACAGTGCCTCTGGGCAACTGGATCAGCTGCATACTGAGAACCAGAAAATTGCCGAAGTGGTGGCGGTCATTAAAGACGTCGCCGGGCAAACCAATTTACTTGCACTTAATGCTGCGATTGAGGCCGCCAGAGCCGGTGAATCAGGGCGCGGCTTTGCTGTGGTTGCCGATGAAGTCAGAAAACTGGCCGAGCGGACTAAACAATCTACCGAAGATATCAACCTGCAAATTAGCTCTATCCGCAAAATGGCAGAAAGTGTGGGCCTTGCCATGAATGAGGCGGTGAACGAAGTAGCGCATGGCGTCAGCAGCGCAGAAGACGCCGAGCGCACCCTCAGCCATTTGCAGATGCAGAATAATCAAATGACCAAACTGGTCGGCAGTATGACGCAGGGAATTGTGGACCGGCATGATGAAAGCCATACGCTAGTGCAACAACTTAATGCGCTGGGAGATATCAGCCTACACAGCCACAAGGCTGCCGATGAGGCCGCAAACACCGCAGCCAGCCTGCAAAATATGGCGCAGGACATGCAAAGCATTGTCTCCCGCTACCGCCTGGATGAGGTAATCATCTGAGCGTTCTGCACGGCAACGATAAAACTGAGGCCAGCGTACATTCCCGCAGCGTTCTGGCTTAAAATAGGTTTTTTGCTTCCTGCCGAAACCCATCCGATGAAAATCGCCCTTGCCCAGCTCAATTCCATCGTCGGCGATCTTGCCGGCAACACGACCAAAATCTTTGCGGCCGCCGCCGAGGCAAAGGCCAAAGGCGCGGATATTTTACTCACGCCAGAGCTGGCCTTAAGCGGCTATCCACCGGAAGACCTGCTGCTGCGCCCGGCCTTTTTAGCCGAGTGCGCCCAGTGCGTTGGCCGCTTTATTGACGAGCTGGACGGTATTACATTGGTGCTGGGCTATCCGCGCGCCAGTGGCGACGAGCGTTTTAACAGCGCAATCGTGATTCGGGATGGCAATGTATTAGGCCGCTACGATAAATTGCTGCTGCCCAATGATCAGGTATTTGATGAAGTACGTTATTTCTCACCCGGCTATTCACCCTTTGTATTCGAGCAAGATGGCGTGCAGATTGGTTTGGCCATTTGTGAAGATATCTGGGATGTAGAGCCAGCCTCAGCCGCAGACGACGAAGGCGCTGAATTATTACTCATACTGAATGCATCTCCGTACAACCAGGCCAAGCAATCCACCCGCCGCGAAGTAGTCGGCCAGCGTGTGGACGAAACAGGCATGGCGATGGTATATTGCAATATGGTGGGCGGGCAGGATGAGCTGATTTTCGACGGCCAGTCTTTTGCCCTGAATAAATCAGGCGAACTGGTTGCACAGCTACCCGCATTCAGCGAGCAAGTGGCGATCGTTGAATATCAAAAAGGCGATCTGCAAACCGCTGAAATCACCCCGGATTTAAGCGATGAAGCCAGCGCCTATCAGGCCCTTGTTTTGGGCGTGCAAGACTATATTGGCAAAAATCGCTTCCCTGGTGTGCTATTAGGTTTATCTGGTGGGATTGATTCAGCACTGACGCTTGCCATTGCCGTTGATGCGCTTGGTGCAGATAAAGTACATGCGGTGATGATGCCTTCCCGCTACACCGCGGATATCAGCGTAAATGACTCGCGCGAGATGATTAAAATCCTAGGCTGCAAGTATTCAGAAATCGAAATCTGGCCGATCTACGAAGCCTTTATGAACGGCCTCTCTGCTGAATTTGAAGGCCTGGCGGCGGATACCACCGAAGAAAATCTGCAAGCACGCGCCCGAGGCACGCTCCTGATGGCACTTTCTAATAAATCAGGCAAACTGGTGCTCACCACCGGCAATAAATCCGAAATGACCACCGGTTACGCTACGCTCTATGGCGATATGGCGGGTGGCTTTGCTGTGCTTAAAGACGTGGCAAAAACACTGGTTTATCAATTGTCCAGCTGGCGCAATACGCAAGGCATGGTGATTCCGGAGCGGATTATTACCCGTCCGCCATCAGCCGAGCTTCGCCCAGATCAAACCGACCAGGATTCATTGCCTGCTTATGAAATTCTGGACGCCATTTTGCAAGCCTATGTAGAAGAAAACCTGAGCCGTGCCGACATTATTGCCAAAGGCTTTGCTAAGGCGGATGTGGATCGCGTGGTGCATTTACTCACCATCAATGAATACAAGCGCCGTCAGGCTCCGGTAGGGCCACGCATTACTCATCGCGCTTTTGGCAAAGACTGGCGCATGCCAATTACCAATCGCTTTTCGATGTAGCTGTTTGGATGAGCAAAAAGCAGGTCGTCATTGAGGCGGCCTGCTCCTAAAGCCTGCCCCCCTTACACTTAACCCGAACTACCGACTCCCGGATTAAATCATGCTCAAGCTCGACCGTTACTCGCGCATTGCCAGTTATTTTATCATCGGGCTATTTCTGCTCTTAGTGATGCTCAATCACTTACTTCCTGCCTTGCTGATTGGTCTTTTAGTCTATGAATTAGTCGCCCAAGCGGCACAAGCCCCCCTTGTGTCACGCCTTCCCCCCAAACACGCAAAACCTGTTGCCCTAATTATTTTCTCTGCAGTCATCATTCTGCTTCTGGTCTTAATGGGGTTTAGCCTAGCTTCGGTGTTTCATGGCGAGTCGGCATCCATGCCCAGCATTATGCGAAAGTCGGGTGAAATCGCCGAAGCACTGCACTTGGAGCTGGCCAACTGGCTGCCCGCTTGGATGCTGGAAAGCCTTCCGCAAGATGTAAGCGCATGGAAAACAGCATTCTATCAATGGTCAGACAAGCATATCGCCCAGCTGCAGCAAATTGGTGCACGCACAGGCCATACACTGGCACAAATGCTGATCGCCATGGTGATTGGTGCCATGCTGTCTTTGCACCACAATAGTGATGATAAAGCCCCCTTACTCAGCGCACTGCAAACACGTTGCGCCCGCTTAGCCAATTCTTTCCGGCAAATTGTTTTTGCCCAGGTTCGTATTTCCGCACTGAATACCTTTTTTACGCTGATCTATCTGGCCGTCATCCTGCCTTCGCTCGGCGTGTCGTTGCCGCTGACTAAAACCCTGATTGTGATTACTTTTTTAGCAGGATTATTGCCTGTGATTGGTAATCTTCTTTCTAATACTGCCATTGTCGCCGTCAGCATGAGTGTGTCCGCCTCAGTCGCGGCAGGCTCACTGGCCTTTTTGGTGATCATTCATAAATTAGAGTACTTCTTGAATGCCCGCATCGTTGGCGGGCGTATCCATGCATTTGCCTGGGAGCTTTTACTCGCCATGCTATTCATGGAAGCAATCTTTGGCTTGCCCGGCCTTGTCGCTGCCCCTATTTTCTATGCTTACTTAAAACAAGAACTTAAAGCCGCCGAATTGATTTAGTTCATCTAAATTACCGGATGACTGGCTGGAGTCATCTGTAACGCGAACGTAACTCACCACTGTTATTCTTACAATTCACGTTGCATATTTGGCTTTATATGAATGAATCACCCTGCCTTGAGTCGCTCAAGCACGAACTTGAAAATATTATTAGCCAAAACCAGTTAACGGCTCTTTTTCAACCTATTGCATCAACCCGGGACGGCGAAATTTTTGGCTATGAAGGGCTTATCCGTGGCCCTTCAGCCAGCTTTCTTCATTCTCCTATCAATCTTTTCCGCGTTGCCGAAGAGCTGGGCTGTTTGCATGCACTGGATTTTGCCTGCCGCAAAGCCGTCATTAAGGCATTTGTAAAAGAAGAATTATCCGGGCGGCTGTTTCTGAATGTGATTCCATCTTGTCTTGCCGAGCAGGACTTTAAGCCAGGCGCAACGCTGGCCTTATTAACAGATGCAGGCCTTACACCACAACGTGTTGTCATTGAGCTCACCGAAACCCAGCCCACCCACGATTACAATCTGCTTAAAGAAGCGCTGCTGCATTACCGCAACATGGGTTTTAAAATTGCGCTCGATGATCTGGGAGAAGGGTTTTCTTCACTCAGACTATGGTCAGAGCTCAAACCTGAGTTTGTCAAAATTGATAAATACTTTATCCAAGGCTTGGCAGACGATGCGCAAAAAAGGCAGTTTGTACGATCCATTCAGCATATCGCACTCAATACCGGCACCCGCGTCATTGCTGAAGGCATAGAAAGCCAGGCCGATTTACACGTCGTGCAAAAAATTGGTATTGGCTATGTACAGGGTTATTTTATTGCACGTCCTAATGCCCACCCGCCCAGACAGCTCAATCTTAATCTGCAGGAAAAAGACCATCGCCCAAGCGGGCTCAAAGAACAGAGCGCCGGGCAGCTGCTTGTTGAAGTGCCCACCGTGATTCCAAAACAAAGTGGCACTGAAATTTGCCGCATCTTCAGTAAATACCCCTTGGTTCATGCCCTGCCTGTGATTGATGAAGGCCGGCCCGTTGGCCTCTTACGCCGTCATGAAGTCATTGAATTTTTTGGCCGGCCTTTTGCCAACGAGCTGTATGGCAATAAACCCTGCAAAGCATTAATGGATTGCACGCCTCTGATTGTGGAGCACTCAACCAGCCTGCAAGAATTATCCCAGCTCGTCACCGCAGCGGATCACAGGCACCTTGCCGATGGCTTTATCATTACCGGACAGGGGCATTATTTAGGGATGGGGACAGGCCATGATTTGATGCGCGCCATTACCGAATTACAAATTCGGGCCGCACGCCATGCAAACCCGCTTACCTTATTACCCGGCAATGTACCTATCGAAGAACAAATAGAAATATTACTGACAGAACAACGCAATTTCACAGCCGCCTACATCGATCTTGACCACTTTAAACCCTATAACGATGTGTATGGCTATGCTTGCGGAGACAGAATGATACGCATGCTGGGAGAGCTACTCCTCAGCGTGGCCGATCCCCAAATGGATTTTGTCGGGCATATTGGCGGGGATGATTTTATGATTCTGTTTCGTTCAGAAGACTGGAAGCAGCGCTGCCAGAATTTACTCAAAGAATTTGAGCTTAAGGTGCAAAGTTTATTTAAACCCGAGCATCAGCTGCAAAATGGCTATAGCAGCACAGACCGCCGCGGTGAGCTGCAGCATTTTCCACTGAGTAGCTTATCAATCGGGGTGATTGAAGCGCATACCGGCGTCTATTTAACGCACCATGAAGTTGCTGCAGCCGCGACCCATGCCAAGCATCTGGCAAAAAGTAAAATGGGGAACAGCTTATTTGTTGAGCAACGCCGGTTGGCCCATCAGGAAGCACAACTGGCATAACTTGAACCCGGCTTTATGCCTGATCACTGACCGCTTCAGGCTGCTGTAGAAAATCCAGCGACCAATCCAGCCCGTATTCTTCATTCGCCAAATGAATCAGTGGCGCAAGCCCTGCTAATAAAGCAGGAAGATGCGGACGTACTTCTTCCTTATGGCCTTTATGCAGCATCAGCAGCGCATCAGATAGCGGCAATAAAGGCAGACGATTGACGTTCTCGTCCGGCATTAAAATCCGCCCCTCGCCTGAAGAGCCATAAAGGCGTGTAATCGCCTTACTGAATAATGCCGGAGCCAGATGCGTATCATCATGCCAAGAGTTTGCAACCGCAACGCTGGCACTGACCTCTAAACGCTCATCACGAAAATTAATCCGCGCAGCAGATACGCACTGCCTTAAACGCTCGGCCATGACGCGAACTTCGCTTAATGAAGTACCGGGCGCCACAATCGCAAACTGAGGTCCTTCCACATGAGCCAGCGTGTCCTCACGGCGCAATTTTGCCGCCAACAGCTTTGCCAGCAAGCTGAGCATCTGGTCTGCCAGCCTATCGCCTAGCTTTTGCTTTAACGGCTGATAATGGTCGATCTCTAAAAGTAAAAGAGTCACTTCAGAATTATGGCGCATGGCGTAAGCCATGGATTGCTCCATTTGCAGCATCAGCAAGTGCGAGCTGGCCACCCCTGTGTTGTGATCTCTGGATACAACCTGAGCCTGTTCTGTGCGGACGATGGCCAGCTCATGCTGCATGGCAGCAAGGTGAATATTCGCAGCGACACGCGCCAGCAGTTCAGTTCTGTCCGTTGATTTAGAAATAAAATCTGTCGCACCACATTCAACGCATTTTTGCTTAATTGCGTCGTCTTCTTCACCAGAAATAATAATCACCGGCAACAAATACAGACGGCCATCCCCGGCACTCCGCGCGCGGGCCAAAAGGCCCAGCCCATCAAGCTCCGGCATACTTAAATCGGAAATAAGCAGCTGAATTGTTTCATCGGCCAGCAGTTGCTGCCAGCCCTCTTCGCCATTGGCCGCTTCGACCACGTCATAGCTGGTGGCAAGATGCTTCTTGATTGTCGCCCGCACAATGCGGGAATCATCCACAACAAGAATGCGGGGTAAATGAAGTTGTTCTGAATCCACTTGCGACATCAAATCATGCTCGTCTTGCATCGTTGATAAAATTTAGCATAAACGCGTCAGCTCTGCCGATATACGGTCAAGTAAGCAGCGATAAATCCGATAATATTCAATCATCCATCGGTTTTAAATTGGTCCCCAAAAGGAAACCCTGCTGTTACCTGCTGTCGTTTTTTCGTTTGCCAGCGGTAAGCTACCTCTAAAGCGCATAAAATTAAGCGAATCCTCCGTCCCCCCGCAAGCATTGCATTTATCCCACAAGCGGCCAGCCCATATAAGGAGCGAGCTTTATGTCTATCAATTTGCAGCTTCAGTTAAGCATTGCACCGCTTTCTTGCTTTGAAGCCCAGCGCTGCCTCACTCATCTTGCGCGAGAAGGCATTGTAACGCTATGGCAAGATCAGCGCCCATTAAGTAATGATACTTGCTTACTTAATTTAAGTGCAGAGTGTGCAAGTTCAGAAAGCCCGGAATGGCTTAGCGAGCGCTTAGCTGCTGCAGTATGGAAAGAAACAGGTCGATTTGTTCGCCTGAGCTGCCTTGTTGATTCCGAAGCAGCAGAGCATCTTTTTACCTTTGAAGAGCCAGACTACCAACGTCTTATGCCTGCATTTCGCCTGAGGATGCCCCCCTTACGCCGCTAACCCATAAATAACAGGCAAACAAAAACCCCAGCCGAAGCTGGGGTTTTCTTCACTCGAACATCTGTAGAATCAGGCCATAGCCTTGATTGCTGCAGACAGACGGCTCTTATGACGAGCAGCCTTGTTCTTGTGGAAGATTTCTTTGTCAGCGATACGGTCAATGATACTGACGGACTGTTGGAAGACAGTCTGAGCCGCAGCTTTATCACCTGCTTCCACAGCCTTCAGCACCTTTTTGATCGCGGTGCGGAAAGCGGAACGCTGGCTGGTATTGTGCTGGCGGGCTTTCTCAGCCTGACGTGCACGCTTGCGAGCTTGGGCACTGTTAGCCATGTTTTGAAACTCCTGACGGGCTTGCCCAAAAAGCGGGCTAATTCGGAAACCGGCGATGATAGCGCCACTTTTACGTTCTGGCAAGCAATGATCAACTTGATTGTGCTTAAGCGCCGAAAAAACCTCATTTTTCCCATAAATTCAGAGAGTCACTACCTTGCTTGCTACATGAATAAGATACGGCCTTATAATTGCGCCCTCACTACTCAGACCCTCCGGTATGAACCTCCTTAAAACATTGGCCGCAGTCAGTTCTATGACGCTGGTTTCACGCATATTAGGCTTCGTTCGCGATACCATTATCGCCCATGTATTTGGCGCAGGCGCTGCCACTGACGTCTTTTTTACTGCTTTTAAACTGCCAAATATGCTGCGCAGAATTTTTGCTGAAGGTGCATTTTCACAAGCCTTTGTGCCAACTCTTGCTGAATACAAAACACGCAAAGGGGAAGAAGAAACCAAAGAATTTATCGCCAAAATTGCGGGGATGCTGACCTTAGTTTTAGTTTTAGTTACCCTGCTCGGCGTTTTAGCCGCCCCAGCAATTATTTATTTTTCTGCGGCAGGTTTTGCTAAGAATCCGGATAAATTTAATCTAGCGGTTGAGCTGCTCCGCTATATGTTTCCCTATATTTTGCTAATTTCACTATCCTCTTTAGTTGGTAGCATTTTAAATACCTATAACCGTTTTTCTGTCCCAGCCTTTGTTCCCACGCTGTTAAATATCTCATTTATTGCCTGCGCACTGTGGCTGGCCCCGCTGATGGATCGCCCGATTTTTGCACTGGCTATTGCCGTGCTGATTGGTGGCGTAGCCCAGCTTTGTTACCAACTGCCCCACCTGGCTAAGCTGGGGATGCTGATGTGGCCCAAGCTAGATATGAAAGACGAAGGCGTCTGGCGGGTCATCAAGCAAATGGGCCCGGCTATTTTTGGCGTTTCAGTTGCACAGATCAGCCTGATTATTAACTCCAATCTGGCTTCTTTTTTAGCTTCAGGCAGTGTTTCATGGATTTACTATGCCGACCGGCTGATGGAATTCCCGACGGGCGTGCTTGGCGTGGCCTTAGGAACGATTCTGCTGCCCAGCCTAGCCCGCAGCCATGCCAGCGCTGATCAAGCCAGCTACGACCGCTTACTAGATTGGGGGCTGCGCCTGTGCATCATGCTTTGCCTGCCTGCCACCGTGGCTTTAGCCATCCTTGCCGAGCCTTTAGTGCTCACCTTATTCCAAGGTGGCAAGTTTTCTATGCACGATGCATTAATGACCCAACAAGCGCTGGTGGGCTACAGCGTGGGCTTAATCGGGCTGATCCTGATTAAAATTCTCGCCCCTGCTTTTTATGCAAGGCAGGATATTAAAACCGTAGTGCGTATCGGCATAATCACGCTCTTAGCCACCCTAGCGATTAACTTGATCTTCTTATATACCCTGCCTTTCAAACATGCAGGGCTAACACTGGGGATGAGCTTAGGGGCATGCCTGAATGCAGGCTTGCTATACCGCACGCTGCGTTTACGGGGCTATTACACCCCACAAGCCGCATGGAAGGGCTTTATGTTACGCATCATCATGGGGGTCGCCACCATGAGCGCCCTGCTCTTTATGCTGCTGCACTTTATGCCCGCCTTTGCAGGAATGCATAAGCTGGTCAGAGCAGGCTGGCTCAGCGTTTTAGTCATCTCTGGGGCGAGTGCTTATTTTGCAGCGTTATTTGCCTTAGGTTTCAGGCCAAAAGACTTTTCACGCAAAGCGATTACGGATTAGTGAATAACTTATCAGGCAGGTTTAAAAAAATCCCCATGCTGACCCTATACTCACTCAAGCTAAACAGAGGTCTTAATGAAACCACTCAGAACAATCATTATTGGCATGATATTGGGATTGATTGGCCATACGACTTTGGCAGCAGACGAATTTGCTCTGCTGCGGGAAGAAAAAATAGGCAATCTGCGGATTGATCTTCCTGAAAAAGAAGTCATAAAAACAATCAGCTGTAAGGAAAAACGCGGGCCTGATAAATTGTGGGATGCAGACGGAGCCTATCATCAGGAGTGGGCCTATGCCGATTGTGGTATTACGCTGGATATGGTTTCAGAGAAAAAACGCGGCGCAAAAAAAATAGCATCAATTACCGTATTTGCACCCAGCACTTTAAGTACCCGCCGTGGCATCAGGATTGGCAGCAGCATGCAGGATGTGATGAAAGCCTACAAACCCTATTGGAATAAAGAGGAGAGTGACGCCAATCATTTTATAGCGGGCAGCATCTATGGCGGACTCATCTTTAGCCAGGAAAAAAAGAAAGTGGAAAGTATTTTTCTTGGTGCGGCGGCTGAATAATAAACCTTACAAAAAACCCCAAACCATTACATTTTTTCCAATAAAAAACCCACGAATCGCTTCGTGGGTTTTTTATTGGATCTTTGCTAAAAATTACAGCACTTTAGCAATCGCATCCGCTACGTAATCAATATTTTTAGTATTGAGTGCAGCCAAGCAAATACGGCCAGTCGATACAGCGTAAATACCGTATTCGTCTTTCAACACTTCAACTTGCGCCGCTGTCAGGCCGGTATAGGAGAACATACCGCGCTGAGCCGCGACAAAGCTAAAGTCTTGCGCTACGCCGCGCTCAGCTAGCTTGGCAACCAGGCTGGTACGCATGGCACGGATACGATCACGCATGCCTGCTAATTCATCTTCCCACTGCTGACGCAATTCCGGGCTCGATAGCACGGCTGCTACTACAGCACCACCATGAATCGGTGGGTTGGAGTAATTAGTACGAATCACGCGTTTAAGCTGGCTTAATACTCGGCCTGCTTCCTCACGGCTTTCTGTCACGATGGACAAAGCACCTACGCGCTCGCCATACATCGAGAAGCTCTTAGAGAATGAGCTGGAAACAAAGAACTGCAAACCAGAAGCAGAGAATAAACGCACAGCAACTGCATCTGCATCAATACCGTCAGCAAAGCCTTGGTAAGCCATATCGAGGAACGGTACTAAATTACGCTCACGGCAGGCTTCAACCACTTCCGCCCACTGTGCATCGCTCATATCTGCGCCAGTCGGATTATGGCAACAAGCATGCAAGACGATGATCGAGCCTGCTGGCAGGCCAAGCAGAGCCGCTTTCATGGCAGTGAAATTAACGCCGCGCGTTGCCACATCGTAGTAAGGGTAGTTTTCTACCTTAAAACCCGCCGACTCAAACAGTGCACGGTGGTTTTCCCAGCTTGGGTCGCTGATATAAACGCTGGCGTTAGCATCGAGACGTCTTAAGAAATCAGCACCAATTTTCAAAGCGCCAGTACCGCCCAAGGCTTCAGCAGTCACTACGCGCCCCGATGAAACCAGCTCGCTATCTGCACCAAACACCAGATTTTGTACGGCCTGATTGTATGCACCCAAGCCTTCGATGGCTTGATAGCCACGTGGCGGCTGAGCTTCCATACGGGTTTTTTCTGCCGCTTTTACCGCAGCCAGCAATGGAATCTTGCCATTATCATCGTAATACACACCCACACCCAGATTAACCTTACCAGCACGTGTATCGGCATTGAAGGCTTCATTAAGACCCAGAATCGGGTCACGAGGTGCCATGTCTACTGCGGTAAAAATCGAGGATGTCATCCTGTACTCCAGCAAAAGTAATTGGGAAGGCGTGAAAGCAATCTGGCTCTCTGAACAGCATGGTGACAGTAAGAAAGCAAGATGGCTGGCAATGCGCTAAAAGCACACTTTACAGTCCGCAATTTTAGCATGGTCAGGCCCACACACGGCCTTTTCCTTGTAAGCAAAAGCACTGCACGCGCAAAACTTTGCCCATCTTGCCGACCATCGGTCATGATTTTTATGCAGAGCAACAAAAAGCGAGCCAACAGGCTCGCTTTTTAATAAGCATCCTAAAGCTTTAATTTACAGCTAAGGGCTCGACCAGCTTAACGACCTGCCGCACACCCGAGACACGGCTGGCCGCACGGGCAGCAGATTCGGCAATCTCAGGCCTGCTAACGCCCATCAGATAAACCACGCTACGCTCGGTAATAACTTGCAAATGAACGGCGTCGGCATCGTTGGCATCCGCCAGCAAGGCGGTTTTCACTCTGGCGGTCAGCTGCGTATCGTACAGACGATTAGCGGCAGTGGAAGGCACAGACACAACGGTTTCGTTGTAAATTTTACGAGCCCTGGACTGGCGCTGAGCAATTTCATACACCTTTGCCTTAGCCGCCTCATCCGGCACTTCGCCTGTGAGTAATACCATTCCATTAAATGCAGTGACATTGATATGGGCTTTTTCTTTCCATGTATCGATGATATCGCTGCTAATTTTTGCGCCTAAATCAAAATCTGTTTTGATGACTTCTGACTTACGCGGATCCGACCCCACCATCGCACCTACGGCCACCCCCCCCACCAATAAAATGGGGACGCAGGCGGATAAAGACGCAGCCAGCCCCAAGGCGAGTAATGCGCTTTTTAGCCGCATCATTCGCCGCCCAGCAACATAAAATCAACCGCGTCGCATAGAGCATGAATCATCGTGATATGTACTTCCTGGATGCGCGCTGTACGCTGCACTGGCACACACAAATGCACGTCGTCACCCGACAGAATTTCACCAATTTGGCCGCCATCCCGCCCAGTAAAGGCAATCACATTCATTTGCCTATCGTGTGCCGCATGAATTGCTGAAATCACATTCGCAGAATTACCTGATGTAGAGATCGCAATCAGTAAATCGCCAGGGCGGCCAAGGGCATGTACTTGCTTAGAGAAAACCAGATCGTAGTCGTAGTCATTGGCAATGGCGGTAATGGCCGAGGTATCGGTCGATAAAGCCACCGCAGCGAGGCCTGGTCGCTCACGCTCAAAACGGCCCACCATTTCAGCCGCAAAGTGCTGCGCATCGGCAGCTGAGCCACCATTACCGCAGGTTAAAATTTTGCCGTCCGAGATAAAGGTTTGCACCATTTTCTCGGCACCAATGCGAATCCCTGGGGACAGCAGTTCCATAGCCATTTGCTTGGCGTCAATGCTATCCAGAAAATGCTGTCGAATACGTTGTGCTAAATCCATTTTTATCCCTCAGTGGCGTCTATACAGTTTTTGAGCCAGTTGATCGTTTCCCCTTCAAAGCAAATTGCATCGAAGCGGCAAGGCGGTAAAGGAGAAACATTTATTAGGTAATATTGTGCGGTCGCACGCAGTTTAGCGCGTTTTGCAGGGCTTATGCTGGCCGCAGCCCCACCAAACCGCGCATTACGCCGCTGCCGCACTTCTACAAATACTAAGGTATTACCGTCCTTAGCGAGTATGTCAATTTCACCACGCTGGCATTGCCAGTTGCGCCCAATGATTTTTAAACCCTGCTGCTGCAAGAAAATCACGGCTGCATTTTCTGCTGCAAGGCCCAGCTTGTTCATGGTATCGGGGCGACCGGAGCGCTCTCTTCTGCGCTGCTAAAAGTATTAAGCGTCAGCTCCCGCTCAATTAATCCGCCGCTTCCCAAGGTGATGTGCCCGCTCAAACCATCAAAATCAACTTCTGCATGTTTACTGAGTAAAACAGCCAGCTTCCATGCATCAACCCCCAGTGCAAATAAACGCTCAACATCATTTGACTTTGAACGATTCCGATTCAATAAAGCGTATTCACTGTTGCTCGGCTGCAAAATCCACGGTGTTTCTAAATATCGGATTCCATTCATATCCACACGAGCTGTCCGACTTAAAGCACCCGGATTAATCTGGCTGGTGGCATAAACTGGCCGCTCATTACCAACAAATGGGCGGGAAATCCGTGTTTGCCTTGAGCCTGCGGCAAAAAAGACTGAATCATGCTCGCCATCTTTCAGCTGAGCTCTTAAAGCCTGCGCTTGGCTGCGTGCATCTTTTAAAGTAAAGATCGTAGGCTTCGTGCCATTTGCCTCTTTCCAGCTGTCCACAAAGCCCTGCACCATCCGGCCGGCAAGGGGGCTGTCCCCTTGCAAAACTAAAGGCATGCGCAGCCCATCATCAAACATTTGTCTGGCAATTTGTTGGGCCTCCTGCTCTATAGACAAAGAAAAACTATACAGCTGAGCACGGCGCAATGTTTTTTCGTCAAAAGAATTCAAGCCAATGACAGGGATATCAAAATCGCCCACATCGGCCAGATAATTAATTGAAGGCTTGGTAAGCGGCCCGATAACCGCGATTGCACCCTGCTGCTGCAGCTGCTGATACTGCTCAAAGACCTCAGCTGGCACATCATCCGTATCAAAAATTTTGACGACAGGCACATCCGCACTGCCATTGGTTTTTTCAGCGGCCAATACGCCGGCTTTAATCGCCTCTACTGCAGGACGCATCGCCTTACTTTTACCTGGCAGCAATACCGCAATAAAACCATCGCGCCGAACCGGCTTAGCCTCAGCAGGCACAAGGGGTAAGATCTGTGCCGGGCTGACCGCTGAGGCCGTAGCCTGTGAGGCAATGGTAAACACGGGTTTAGTAGCGGCCACAGGTGCAATAACAGGCGCAGCAGCACAACCGGCTATGGCAGTAAGCAGTACAGCACCGTATAGTACGGACCCTAGCGCACTGCGCCATTCCGAAGCAAAAAGGAGAGCCTTGGCGTGCATACAGAATCCAATCCTATTATTAAGTCCGCATTATATGTGGTAGCCACCCCAATCGGTAACCTTAACGACATGACGCCCCGCGCCATTGCCGCACTTAAAGGAGCCGATGTGATTGCAGCCGAAGATACCCGGGTTACTGGGCAGCTGCTTAAACATTTTAATATTTCAACACCCATGGTGTCTTTGCGAGAGCACAACGAACACAGCATGGCTGAAAAGCTTGTCGCCCGCATGCTGGCCGGGGAAACAATCGCTCAAGTATCCGATGCCGGAACACCTGCCGTCTCTGATCCGGGCGCCCTACTGGCTGCAGCAGCACACGCAGCGGGTTGCAGGATTATCCCGGTTCCTGGCGCATCTGCACTGACAACCGCATTATCCGCCAGTGGTTTTAATTGCCCGCACGCTTTGTTTTATGGCTTTTTACCGCCCAAAACCAAGCAGCGCTGTGATGCCTTGACTGAGTTGAAAGAGCAAAATTTCATCAGCGTGTTTTATGAAGCACCACATCGTATTGTGGATTGTTTAAACGATATGGCCAGTGTATTTGGCCCGGATCGTGAGGCCGTGCTCTGCCGTGAAATTACCAAGACCTTTGAAACCATCCGCCGCCTGCCACTTGGCGAGCTGGCCGCATGGGTTGCCAGCGACAGTAATCAGGAGCGTGGCGAATCGGTTGTGGTGGTGAATGCAGCTCCCCGTGCAGAAAAAGCCGATGGCGCCGATTACGACAGCGTTTTATTACCCTTAATTGCCGAATTGCCGCTCAAACAAGCAGTGGCGCTGGCCGTTTCCATTACCGGCGCACCTAAAAACGCCCTGTATGAACGTGCTTTAACACTTAAAAAAGAAGCATAAAACTATTTCTGCTGGATAAAGCACAGGAGGTTTGCTGACAAATCCATCAAACGATACGATTTCTGTTCAGCCTGATGTATGAATCTGCAAACCCTCAACAATAAATCCGCCTTAAATAACAATAATTTATGTAATATTCCAGAAAATATCCGCAATTAACGGCAGATAATACTTGCCAAGCAGAGCGGGCTTCTACATAATTCGACTCCTGCACTGAACGAGCCCGGGTGGCGAAATCGGTAGACGCAGGGGACTCAAAATCCCCCGCCGCAAGGTGTGTCGGTTCGAGTCCGACCCCGGGCACCACTCGTTAAGTACTGATAAATAAAGGATTTCATGGCATCAGCCTGAAATCCTTTTTTTTCGTCTGCGCTCCGTCTCATCGCAAAAACACCGCACTTTTTAAGCCCCTCTTTTTCAGCGCAAAGCTTCAATCCACGCCCTTGCTGCATGGGATAAATACACATCTTTACGCCAGCCCAGTGCGATTCGCCACGGGATTTCAGGCTCGCTTAAAGCGGCAATCACACAACGGCCGGCCGGAATACGGCGGGCAACGGATTCAGGCAGTAATGCCACGCCCAGACCGCTTTCAACCAAAGCCACCATAAACTCCCATTGCCCGCTTCGCCCTGCAATTTGCGGGCTGAAACCCTGAGTCTGGCAAGCAGCCAGCACTCTGTCGTTCAGCGAATAGGAAGCGCTATAAAGCACAAAGTGCTCGGTACTCAGCTCGATCAGGCGCACCTCAGACCGTCCCTGCCATTTGGATGTAGCAGCGGCGACTAAAACTAAGCGGTCATCAGACAGCGGCAGTGTTTCAAAACGATTTTCATCGACAGGCAGCAGCAATCCGCCGACTTCTAACTCGCCCGCATCCAAGGCAGCTTCAATCGCTTTCCCACCTTCTTCATGCAAGCTGAGCTCAATCTTTGGATGAAGACGTTTGAAATTGGCAATCAGCGGTATAAATAACATTCCAGCCAAAGGCGGTACGCCAAGCATCAGCTCGCCCACGGCCATTGTATTTAAATCGGCTAGCTCGGCTTGCAGACGAGCCTCTGCAGCTAATACATCTAGGCCACGATTCAGCACCACTCGCCCCGCATCGGTAAGATGGAAACGACGATATTCGCGAAGCAGCAGCGGCGTGCCCAGCTCTTCTTCAAGATTTTTGACCATTTTGCTGATGGTTGGCTGAGTCACATGCAACGCTTCAGCTGCGGCTGTAAAACTTTGTAAATTCACGACTTCAATAAAATAACGCAGTGCTTTGATATCCACGACGCATGCCAAATTGGAATAGATATGATGATAATAAGTCATTTCAGCTATTTATTCAGAGGGCGTAATATCAAGGCTTATGACAAGGAGTTGAAGTGGTGCCTGATAAGCTGTTTTCCTTTTTCCGTGTACTCGCCCAAATTGGCATTCTGATTGCCATTTGGCTGGCATCCGACTGGTTTGTGCGACGCACCGGCTTACCTGTACCTGGCGGCGTATTAGGGCTGGGTATTGTCTTTGCACTACTGCTTGCAGGCGTACCGCTCAACTGGGTTAAAGATGGCGCTCAGTGGCTATTGGCCGAAATGCTGCTGTTTTTTGTGCCTGCAGTGGTGGCCATGGTGAAATACAAAGCACTCTTTATCAGCGAAGGCTGGCAGCTATTAGTGGTGATTTTCTTAGGTACGGCACTGGTGATGTGCGTGACCGCCTTAGTGGTAGACCGTTTTTTTAAAATTGAACATCAGCTGCGTTTGGCAAAAGCCAAAAAGCGATCGGCATCATGACTCTATCTGTCTCAACTCTCGCCTTTATTTGTCTGGTCCTTACCATTGTTGCATACGCACTGGCTAAGTTTTTATATGCGCGCCATCAACGCTGGTGGCTGGCACCACTGGTGTTAACACCGGTACTGCTGGTGGCGTTTATGCTGCTGACGCATACCCCCTATGAAACCTATTATTCCGATACACGCTGGCTCTTATGGCTGCTTGGCCCTGCCACGGTCGCTTTTGCGGTACCCCTCTATGAATACCGCGCACTGATGGTCAAACACTGGCTGGCTTTGTCTGCAGGCGTCATTGCTGGCTGCTTTACCGCGCTACTGAGCTGCGTTCTGCTGGCAAAACTATTTCATTTATCGCCAGAGCTGACCCGTAGTCTGTTGCCCAGATCCATTTCCACTCCTTTCGCCCTAGCGGTGTCCGACACCTGGGGCGGATCACACGAGCTGACTGCTTTATTTGTCGTCATTACCGGCTTGATGGGCATGCTGTTTGGCGAGCTGATGCTAGTGCTGTTGCCGCTACGCTCCAGATTGGCCCGAGGCGCACTATTTGGTGCTGCTGCCCACGCAGTGGGCACGGCCAAGGCAAGGGAAATTGGCAATGAGGAAGGCGTGGTCGCCTGCATCACCATGATGGTTTCTGGCGTGGTGATGGTACTGATTGCCCCCTTGCTAACTCCCCTCTTTGCCTGAGGCAGGCATGTCTCTGCGGGTTGTTTACAAACTAAGACAATATTTTCTTATTCGCCCGCACCATAGTCATTATAAGATATGACAATTATTCTCATTTTTCACAATCAATGCCTAAATTATCCCCAATCCTCTTGCTTGATGTAATTCAACAGCAACGGTTTGGCGTTGAATATCAACCATTAATTCATACACATAATTTAGAAACAATTGCCCATGAAGCGCTTGCCCGGTTTTATCGGGCAGATGAACAGCTGCTTCGCACCGATCATTTTTTTAATGCGCTGCATGAAAGTCCACTGACCTTGTTTCAGGTGGAATATCAGATGAAGCAGTTGCAATTAGAAAATGCGCCAAGCGGAGAGTTGTTTTTAAACCTTGATCCTGATGCCTATGCAGTGACCGAAATAGCCGGTGAAATCAATCCCCTGCTGGAGCTGATACATTGCCGCACCCATATCGTGCTCGAGATCATAGAAAACAGTAATATCTCTGATGCACGCCAAAGCGCAAATATGGCAAAAGCATTCCATGAAAAGAATATTCAACTGGCATTGGATGATATTGGCTCGCCGCATTCCATGCTGTCGCTGCCCATATTAATTACCGTAGATTGCTTAAAGTTTGATCGAAGCTGGTTTAACGAGCTGGATCAGCCTAATCATCGCACGGCCTTAGAAAGCCTGATTCGCTACGCCAAAGACACCGGAAAACGCACCGTATTAGAAGGAATAGAAACCATTGAACAGCTGGAAATCGCCCGCCAGCTGGATGTTGATATGGTGCAGGGCTTCATATTTAAAGAGCGCTTTATCCGCGTGCGGGCATAAATATAAGTAATCAATTCAATTGATTAAGAAATAATCACCTATTAAGCCGCTTTTACTTCCTGTAAAAGCATTACACCGTGGATTTCATCTCATAAAATGCGCCGCATTGACCAGAGGCTGCGCGCCACTGTGTATATTCGCAAATCACCCAATCATCCGCACAGGAATAAGCCCAAGCAATGTCGTTGAATAAAAAACACAGCAGCCATGCAATGGCCATAATTATTCTGATTTGTAGTTTAAGTGCTTGTGACGATAGCAGCATGGCTCAAATTGAGAAAATAGCCCATAGCCAAGAGGCCAAAACACTTGCCAAACTGGGTGAAATAGCAATTGATAAAGCACTTAATCAAAAAAATGAAACCGAATCCAACCCATCCCCAAAGGAACCGATTGAATTAGTCACTGGCCGCACCGCCACAGGCCAGCGGGATTTCAACCGCGCCAAACAAGTATTGCCCGATGTATTTCGCGGTATGGAAAGCGATTTCTACTGCGGCTGCGCCTATAAGGGCAAAGAAATGGATTTGGCCAGCTGCGGCTACACCCCTAGAAAAAGCGAAACACGTGCCTCGCGTTTAGAGTGGGAGCACGTAGTTCCGGCATGGGTATTAGGCCATCAGCGACAATGCTGGCAAAACGGCGGGCGCAAAAACTGTAGCGATAACGATCCGCAGTTTAAAAGTGCGGAAGGCAATTTGGTCAATCTGGTGCCCTCAGTAGGCGAGGTGAATGGTGACCGCAGCAACTTTTCCTATAGCGCATGGACGAGTAAGCCCGAGCCTATGTATGGCCAGTGCAAGACCATTGTTGATTTTAAAAACAAAAAAGCCCAGCCACGGGAAGAGGTGCGGGGCCGCATTGCCCGCATCCATTTTTATATGTATGAGCGCTACCAGCTCAAACTATCTAGGCAAGACCAACAGCTAATGTGCGCATGGGCTAAAACCTACCCGGTGGATGATTGGGAAATCAAACGGGATCAGCGAATTGTGAAGCTGCAAGGCGATGGCAATCATTATGTGAGCGAAAGAAAAACAGCGGATTATTGCGCCTGACAGGCATCCTTGCCAGGCTTTGTGAGCAAGGTCGGGTTAGCAGCTTTACCGCGTAACCCGGCCCCTATTACTCACTTCGCTCAAGCATACTGCCTGTAAGCCCTAAGGCAGAGTCTTTAAAGCCGCTGCCGCAGGTTTAGAGAAGTTATACCCATCATGCTTATCCCAGTTAACCGACCATGTCATCACACCGCGATAATCAGGATAGGCTTTGGCAGGTTTGATACTGCCGCAATTTTGCAGCTTAGTCAGGCAAGACAACGAATCAGCCACGACCTTGGCCGTAACAAAACCACGTCCTGCTGACTGCGGCCCCGACGGCACACCAAAAGCCACTTGATCAGGGCGCAAGCCTTTGAAAGTCCACCCCGTGCCATAGCTGGTAGAGAAGCCCTCGATCAACATCATGCTACCCGCCACCAGCGCATCCACCGTGCCTTCGTTAAGCGTGGCAGTAGAATACGGAGAGGTAAAGCCGCCATTATTGTAGTACTGCACATGCAGCACCGTAAGCTCATCCCGCAGGCCATCAATAATCGGCAAGTAAGCGCCCCAAATGCTGCCATAGGAGATATACCCACCCTGCACATAAGGATGCTCAGGCGCCATCGACAGGTAAAAACTTGGCCCAACCTTCGCTTTGAGTTGTTTCACACCGGCAATCAGATTATTAATAATCGGCGCACCAATCGAAACACCGCTACCACTTTCTAAATCCAGATCAATCCCATCAAAACCATACTTAGTCATGATGGCATAGAGGCTATCCACAAAGTGGCTGACATCGGAGGCGCTGTTTAATGTGATAGAGCCATCTTGCCCGCCTAAAGACAGCACCACTTTCTTGCCCTTAGCCTTCAGCGCCGCCACATCGGCAATAAATTTAGCCTCGCCTCCGGCATTTTTATCCAGATTGAATGCCACATTGCCGCTACCGGCATTATCTGCAAAAGCCACAACCACCACGTTCCAGTCATCACTGACCTGAGCCAGCGGAAAAGTATCGCCGGCAGGATTGGTAAAGTTATGCCAATAGCCCACTAATGCATGTTTGGGCAGCGTTCCAGGTGTGGGTGTGGGTGTGGGTGTGGGTGTGGGTGTGGGTGTGGGTGTTGGCGTTGGTGTTGGTGTTGGTGTTGGTGTTGGTGTTGGTGTTGGTGTTGGTGTTGGCGTTGGTGTTGGTGTTGGCGTTGGCGTTGGTGTTGGTGTTGGCGTTGGCGTTGGCGTTGGCGTTGGCGTTGGCGTTGGCGTTGGTGTTGGTGTTGGCGTGCCTGCTATTTCTTTCCACAAGGCAGGCGTTGCTGCAGGATTCCAGTTGGCCCCCACATAGGCAGTGTGCGTTACCAAGGCCTGATAGGTTTTACCTGCGTAAACCACCTGAGTGCCGCTGCTATAAGTACTTCCTTCTTGCCAGCTATCCAAAGCAAAGGCTGAAATACTCAGCATCAGCGAGGCAATTAGCATGGCAATACGGGTGTTGCTAGTCTTTTTAGTCATAACTCCATCCTTATTAAGTATATTGAAAGTGCCCACTACTTTCTGCGAAGCAGTTATAAGCACGGCGTCAGCATACAACAAGTAAGCAAGCAGCTAAGCCTTTGAATTCAAAAAAATAGTTCTTGAAAACTCACCCAACGTCATCTATATAACGCCGCTTTTACACTGGAAAAACATTAATTTCTTTCATGATTTTAATGAATAGCCTGCATGCAATGCATACAGCACCGATGTTAAGATGAAACGATTAGCGCCCAGGATAAAAAATAATGACGCCCTCCCCGATCAGCTTTGAGTTTTTCCCCCCCAGAACGCCAGAAGGCGCAGAAAAACTACGCACAACACGCAGGCAATTGGCGCAATTTAAACCCGAATTTTTCTCAGTAACCTTTGGTGCAGGGGGTACAACGCAGGAAGGCACACTGAATGCCGTACTGGATATTCAATCCGAAGGCCATGCCGCTGCCCCTCACCTGTCCTGTGTAGGCTCTTCTAAAGAAAGCATTCGCAGCATTGTGCAAAACTATAAAGACCACGGCATTCGCCATATTGTGGCTTTGCGTGGCGATATTCCTTCGGGAATGGGAGATTTTGGCGAGTTTCGTTACGCCAATGAACTGGTCAGTTTTTTACGCGATGAATTTGGCGATTGGTTTCATATTGAAGTGGCAGCATATCCCGAGTTTCACCCGCAGGCCCAAAGCGCCGAAGCCGATATTCGCAATTTCGTAAATAAAGTACGGGCAGGTGCAGATTCAGCCATTACCCAATACTTTTTTAATGCAGATGCTTATTTCCGCTTTGTGGATGAAGTGAATGCGCGCGGCGTAACAATTCCTATCGTTCCGGGCATTATGCCTATCCAGAACTTCAGCCAATTGGCGCGTTTCTCTGATATGTGCGGAGCAGAAATCCCACGCTGGCTGAGGCTGCGACTGCAAGCCTTTGGCGACGACACGGCATCGATCCGTGCCTTTGGCTTAGATTTTGTAACCGAGCTGTCCGACCGAGTATTAGCCGGTGGTGCGCCAGGGCTGCATTTTTATACCCTCAATGCAGCCGGCGCAGTTTCTACCGTTTGCCAGCGACTGGGTCGCTGATTGACTCAAGCACCTGCACCTGATTGCCGCTGCGTTTGGCACGATACAGTGCCTTATCTGCCAAGCGTAAGAAGTTAGCGGCGCTGATTTCTTCTGCTCCTGAATAAACGGCAAGGCCCTGGCTGATCGTCAGGGCTGAGCCGTCTTCCTGCACCAGCCCAAGCTTAATCATCGCCAAGCGAATACGTTCCGCCAGCAATTTACCCACATGCAAATCGGTATTCGGCAATAAAAGCACAAACTCATTGCCCTCAATCCGCGCGGCGCAATCACCCGTACGCTCCGCAAATTTAGCTAAAACGGCGGCCACTTTCTGCAAAGCGATATCGCCCTCATGCCGGCCAAAGCTATCGTTATATTGCTTAAATGAATCTACATCCAAGACGATTAATAATAAGGGTTGCTGTTCCCGAATAGCATTTGCCATTTCTTGCTCAAGCCGCTCATCAAAAACGCGCCGGTTTGCAATTCCGGTCAAGGCATCATGACGGGTTAAACGCTCTAATTGAGTATTGGCGGCCAGCAAAGCATTCTTTGCTTCTTTCAAAGATAATTGCTGACGGCGATGTGCTAATACATTAGAGCACAGGCCAGCCACAAGAGGCAGTAAACGCATTTCCAGCTCAGAATACACACGGTCCTGATCAGATACACCTGCAAATAAAAGCCCTAAACGCTCGCCATTAAAATCAAGCGGGAGCACCGCTAATTGCGTTAAATGCAAATCACGGCATAACGCGGCCTCATCACTCTCATCAGGTAAATCACCGCCGATACCCATTATAAAAGCAGACAGCGAATCAAGATTTTTCTTACTTAATTGAAATAAGCTGCGTTTACCCAAATTAAAATCAGTGCGGATTTTCTTATCATCTTTATCCCAAAAATAGATATCGCCTTTTTGGCTGTCATCGGCAAAATGAATGGTGATCAAGGCATCAAGCCCCATCAATTGCCCTGTTTCTTTTAATGTTTGCTCTAATCCAATTTTGGCACCATCTAAAGGCATACTCAAATAACGAGCCGCGTCTTTAGATAGCAACTGTAAAAACCCAGATAAATAGAATGATTCATCCGTGCGCTGAGCCACTTCAACTTCTAATTGATCACGGCTCTCTGCCAGAGCATGAATCAGCTGACCACGCTGCTGCTGCTGATGTAATAAATTATTTTGTAAATTAGCAAAACCTTGCAACAGATTATCTAATTCATCACGAACCGGGCTTTCAAATAAAGGCGGAGGGGGAGCGGTATCTAAATGATCGGGCCGCAAAAGATGAGTATGAATAGTCAACGCATCCAGGCGCCGTAATACCACTTTTCGCAAGAATAGTTGTAAAGCAAAAAGCAGCCCGGTTACAAAAAGTAATTGAGCCAGCGCAAAAGGAAAAACGCGATATGCAACCTGCTTCCAGATTTCATAACGATCGCTAATTAAAGTCAGGCTACCCACAGGAATAACACTGCTTTTATGCATTAATTCAATGGTATAGCTTAATTCCTTAGCGGACTCACTCGTATCACCCCTTAAGTAACGGGCACCACTGGGTGTAGTCAGAACAAGACCAGCCACACTGCTTACTGCCGAAAGGGTATCAATCTCATCAGTAATGCCAATTGGATCAATATCCCACAGTGCAGCGCTCAGACGGGGCCGGTGCTCTTGGGCTAGGCTGACCAGCTGAGCATGCAAATTCTCAGCCACATCAAAATAACTAAGTACCGCATACACCATCACAATCACCAGCATCAGCAAAAAGCCAATGCGATATAAAATTTTACTTAGCCGCTGTGCTATTGGCTGAAAATGCTTACGTGCACTCATTGTAATAAGGACTCTAAAGAAAAATCATACTGCTTTACTTTGGGATTCAGCACTTTACTGTAACGGGCAAAATTAATTTTTTGCACGCCTTCTTCGCTAAACCGATCCATAAATAAATTAGCTTTCGATGCGCTCACTAAACCCAATAAAGGCAATTGCATTTGTGTGCCCTGCTGACCACTAAAATCCTGACCATGAGCATAATCATACAGCAGCACCATGCTCCATGCCCCCACCATAAAATGCCCAGCCGATAAAGCAGTTAAACGGCCATTTTTAATCATTGAAATGGCATCATTGGAATAGTTAATTGCAGAAACTAATACTTCTTTATTGCGGTTTTTTCTTTGTTCTAAACTTGCAATCACACCAAAAGCCATCAAATCATTGGCACACCAGACGGCAGCAACATCAGGATAGCGGTCACGCAGCACATTCATTTGCTCTGCAGCAAGCCCACGCCCCCAATTACCATAAACAATTTGCTTTAATTCCACATTGGGGAACTCTTTCAGCGCCCTTTGTAAGCCAAGCACACGGTCCTGTGATGCAGGAGTGGATTTATCCCCTGCGATCGCCAGTAATTGATACTGCCCGTTTGCCGCGGGTTTTTTAGTCTGCACCAGCCGGGTTAATAATGCCTTACCTGTTAAATAACCCGCTTGCTGATTATCCGGAAACAAGCTTCCTATCCAGTATTTAAAATGAGTACGGGGAGTGCCAAATTGTTTAACTTGATCTGGCGTTAAATCATTCAGAGCCAATAAAACAGGGATGCGTGCCCGCTCGGCAATGGCCATTAAAGGCGGGGCCATTTGCCTTTCATTAACCACAATTAAATAATCCGGCCTCGGGCCTTGATCCAGCGTTTGCTGCAGCAAAGAAGGCATGCGCAAATGATCACGCTCAGCATAAACAACCCTCAGTTCCATGCCCAAATTTTTGGCAGCAGCAGCCATCGCTTGGTTCACGCTAACCCAAAATGTTTCACTTTCTTTGCCCGGATTAACAAATAAAACCGAAATAGCCCAAGAGGTTTGGCTACTTAATAGCAAAATCAAAACACAAAGACACCGGCATAAATTCATATATCACTCCCAAATAATAAAGGAATGAAAAGTCTTATTTTGCATTGATAGAGCATCCTTAACGGCAGTACTAATATAAATTATCCATGGCAATTGTAAAGTTTATACTTGCCCCCCGCTATGCGCTGAATCACATAGATCTGCGGCGAAACCATCCGGTTAAAGATAAGCGCTCCCGCTGGCTTATTAATACTTCATGCTCAAAACGATTAGATAAAAAAATCACCAGCTTTCCCCCTTGAGGCAGGATATCCAAATGGCGGTGCTCGTCTAAATATAAACGTAATTCTCCGCCATCCTGTTCTGTCCATTCCGGATTAAGATATAAAACAACCGTGACAACCCGGCTATCTTCACCCCGGTGCTGATCCAGATGGCGTGCATAAAAACTGCCCGCCGGATAAGCAGCAAAATGGCATTCCAGCTCGTCTAATCCCAAATACAATGCTGCATTCAGGCTTTGCTTTAATTCATCCAGCTGGCTTAATGCCCTGGCAGCAATCGGATCATTCGCATCAATCCAGCAAATATTATCGCCCCTGATTTGCTCCTGCACGATATGCCCCTCTTTTCTGCCTATTCCGGCCGGGTAAAATAAATCTCGTCGCTCCTGCATGGCCGAAGCCAGAATATGCACTTCGCTGCTTTCTAAAAATTGGGGGACAATCGTAAAGCCATGCTCTACCAAATCATCAAGAATTAAATCAATGTCCATTTGTTTCGCCCGATACGACGTCTTTTGTTGGGATAAAAAAATCTGCCGGCCTTTTCAAAAAACGGCGCATAAGCTGGCCTAATAAGGGCCGGGTCTGACCAAAAGACAACTTACGTGAACGCAGAGCAACCCAAAGCGCTAAAGTAAAGCTCATCACCAGATTGGTCATCCCAATCAGCGCCACGCCAAGCAGCGAAATCACCACGACATGCCAATCCATCTGGAAATTTTGCGCAACTAAGGCAAAAGAAAAATTAGCAGATGAAAAAGTAATATGCCGGATATCAATGGGTAAGCCCAGCAATGCACCAATTGTACCTATCGACCCCAGCATAATCCCAAAATAAAAATTCCCCGCCAGAGCGCCTAAATTATGCTCAATATAATTTGCTATTCTTTGTGTTCTGGCGGCTCCAAACCAACGATTTAACCAAGGCAGAGCAGCAATTCGCTCAGGTATTTCGTTATAAATCGCTTTATTATCGTAATAACCAGAAATCAACCCCGACATAAACAAGCACACACCAGCTATGGCAGCATGAAAAATAGCCAAGCTGGCAATTGGGCTTAAATCCTGCAATAAATGATTCGCTTTATCTGTATTTACAAAAGCCTCACCCAGCTGCCATTGCCATGCCATACCAATCAGCAATGCCACTGGCATAGCCAGTAAAACATTCCCAGCAATGGCTACAAATTGTGTTCTGAACACTTTAACAATCAGCTCAACCAATTCGCCCAAGCTGTCTTTTTGCTTGGTTGAAGAATGAATCGAGGCAGCAATTTTAGCCGCCGTCATAGCTGGCTGCTTAGTTGCAACAGTAAAGTGCATCATATGGATAAACATAAAGCCAAACGCATAATTCAAACTAAAAGCAATTGCTTCCAGCAATAAAGGCAGATGCGCTTTAGTAATCAAAATTTTCAACATGGCCATAAAGCCAACAATAACCCCCGCCCCGGCCGCCGATTTAAACATTCCCGCCCAGTCACGGCGCGTTTCAGCGATATAGTGCTCTCCGGTATGACTGGCGTGCTCTGTAACCTGCAAAGCCAGTAATTCGGTATTTTCTGCAAAAAGGTCTTTTAAACTATATTTGCGATTTTCTGCTGTTACAAATGCATGCAGGGTATGAAGTAAAGTCGTTGCTTTATCTTGTGACGGTTCCGGATTAGCCAGAGTCAGTAACGTTTTCAAGCGATCAATATGCTGGCGTAAGCGAATAAGCAAATACGTTAAGCTCACCGACACGCCTTGCTTCGCCGCATTTTTGCGCACTTTGGCAATCACTTCTTCGCATTGAGCCAGTAATACACGGATTTGCAAATCATCTTCGCTCGGCTTGCCATCATGTATTAAATCTTGTCGGTAACGCTCAATCCAGGCTAGCGTTTCTACATTTTGCCGCACAAATGGTGATTCAAAACGTTCTATATCCGGATGATTTTTTACAATTTCAGGCTCTAGTCCTATTGCCGAAACACGGCAGGATAAAACTTGAATCGCTTCCAGCATTTGCACCAAAGTACGATTAATACTATCTCTGTCTGTTTCATCATGGAAATGCAGTGCATTGCCTAAATCCTGCCACACCTCGTGCGGCACATTACCAAACCAAACGTAATCATCATGGTGATTAAACGCAGCGCCAAATAAATCTTTTAATGAGGATAGATTAACCTTCGGAGGCAACAGGCTATGGCCAATTCGCCGCACCAGTGCATCATAAAGGCTTTCATTTGAAAGAATGCCGGTATCGGTATAGAGATGAACCTGCTTTGTTGTTGAAAGCAAATGCAGCAAATGGCGGCGTAAAGCCGTGCGCAATTCAATATGCAGTTCCAGCAAATAGCACAAGGCCTGAATATTATTAACAGCCTGAGTGGTGTTTTCAGCTTTAGCAGGGCGCAAGGCGGCTATCAGCTGGCACAGCAGCTCGAAAGCATGATCCACCGTAGCGTCCTGCATCGATTTCAGTATTTTTTCCATTCAGTACTCTTTGTTCAATTCATTTACAGAGTGCTTAAAGCACCACATCCCTCTCAGGCTGTTGCACTGCAGATCCTCTAAGCATTTTTAATTGATGTTTCCGGTTGACCTGTCTCAGGCAAAGATAGTGCCCCAAGAATCTGTTTGAGGTGAATTGGACGGGAATCAAGCCCTGTTGGCAAGCCGCCTTTTTCCCCTTTTCATCTTTATAGCGACCCTGTACTCACTTAGCTTAACTGCAACCCAGCAATACAGTGAATGATTTGTCAGTTAAAACAGACCTTTCCTGAGCATTAAATCATTTTAAGCTTGCACTTATGTACAATCTGTCAGAAATGACTGATAAGGAAGCAAGCGATGCATTTGATTTACCTGATGCTAACAGCCGCTATTTTACTGGTGAACTTAGCCGCTATTGGCCGCCTATTTAGTAACTACTTTGCAGATGCACAGCTTGCAAGAGCAGCCGGAATGCTTACTCTGCTGACGAGTTTCTTCTTTATTGAGCACTTCATTGGTCTTGGGCGCTTAAGCTGGATCTGGCCAATCAGCACTTTACTCAGTGTTCCGCTCTTGTTTAAACACTGGAAAATGGGCGGCTGGCGGGATGAGCTACCACTCTGGCTTCCCTTTGCCTATGTATTTGCCTGGCGCTTTGTTTTCCCTGATATTGATGGCCAATCAGAGCATCTTACTGACTTGGCTTTTGTATCCAACTATATCAGTGGCACACAGCTGCCCCCGGCGGATGTCTGGTTACCCGCTTACCGGTTCGATATTTACTACGGCTTTTTACACTACGCCACCGCCTTAATGGGGCGTGTATTAGCCTTAGATGCAGGGCGAGCCATGAACCTTGGGGTTTGCCTGACGATCGCATTGACCAGCAGCCTAGCCTGGAGCATCACCAGCCATTTTATTGCAGCACGCTGGAAAAAAAGCCTGCTCATTGCTGCGCTCCTAGTTGGGGGCACGGGTGTTGCTCCGCTTCTCCCTGTGCTTTTTGAGCCCGCAAGCAATGATCAAGCTGCCATTACCCAGCTCTGGGCAAATACTCGCTTTGCAGGTTTGTACGATCAGCAGATCAATACTGCAGCGGGTCAGGCACTCTTTCCCAAAACCGAAGGGACCTCCCCCAGAGAATTACCTCTAGAAACGCTGTCTTATTACATCTACCTCGGTGATTTACACCCTCCCCTCGCAGGCTTTGCACTACTCTTTTTTGCACTCGCTCTGATGATCCGTTTAGAAAATGAGGCTAAAGCAAAGCCACTCGCCTTTACTTTAGGTGCAAGTGTGCCCTTACTGCTGGCAGTGAATGCCTGGAATTTGCCGCTACAAGGCCTATTACTAATGGGCTGGTGCTTATACCGCCGGGCGGGTCAGCGCAGCTGCCACCTCACGTATCTGCTTGCAGGGGCCGCCAGCGCCTTGGGTTTGCTCTACCCATTTATGAATAGCTACGCGCCCAATGCCTTATCTGCTGGCTTTGCCTTAGTTGCAGCAGAGGATCACACCCCATTGCGCCAGGGCCTTGCCATCTGGTGGCCCGTCTTGTTGCTGGCTGTTCTAGCACTGAGTCAGGGAAGAAAAAACAGGCTGGCCTTCTGGAGCGGGGCAGGTGTTTTATTGTTGCTGACACTGATGGAGTTCGTGTTTATCGACGACCCGCTCTCAGGCGCTTATAACCGGTTTAACTCAACCTTAAAATGGTGGTCCTGGCTTTACCCTGCCGCACTCATCCTGCTGGGATCAATTGGCCTCAGCAGTCCTAAGCGCTGGCAACAATATCTTGCTGCAATCCCCCTTATCGCCGTCTGCGCCTATGCTCTGCCCCAGGCTCAATACTGGCGCTATCACCCCAAAACCAGCACAGGCCAATTTGCAGGGGATGGTTGGTTAAAAAATGACTTTGCCCACAGAGCCATTTTGAATCACCTGCGCACGGCAGAAAAAGGTGTGGTACTGGAAGGGCTCGATGCGGGCTCCTACACAGCGGCCAGTGCGTTTGCACTGCATAGCGGCCACCCTGCGGCACTAGGCTGGCCAGATCATGAAAGCCTGTGGCGTAATCAGGCACCATTTATTCAGGCGGAAGCAGGCAAGATCCGTGCGTTCTATCATGCATCTCTTCCTAATGCTGAAGCATGGCTCAACAGCCAGAACATTCGCTATATCGTGTGGAGCCGCTTTGATCAAACCCGTGGTCCGGCAGCATTCTCCCAGCTTCGGGCACAGCTGGAGCCCCACTATGCATGGCGCGCTTTAGTGATAGAAAACGGTGTTGAATTTGGTGTGTGGGAAAGGCGCTCCTAAACCCAAAAAGCCACAACATTACTATTTTGGCCGGGAATTTCGGGTAGCCGGATTCCCGCCTGCATAAAAATGCATCACTCTTCTCTAAGCCAAGGCGCAACCTTGCCGCCTTGCCGCCATTGCTCTTCTAAACGCGCCCATATTTTATTTTTATCTTCATCACTCATCATGACCCATGTCGATACCTCGACGACGCTACGGCCACATCCCCGGCAAATTTCATCCCCAAGAGCAGTTGAACAAACGGCAATACAGGGTGAATCTGGGCGCTCTTTTTCTAACATTCAAACTCCTTGTGGTGGAAAGTGATCACTAATTACAGGTAAACATCACTATCACTGATCTGTCACAAACAACCGGCATGATTTAACAATACCCTCCCAGAGCCTACAAGTATGTCGGAGAGCACTCTCAAGTTTCGCAGCATTTGGATCTCTGACCTTCATCTTGGTACATCAGGCTGCCAGACTGCTTATTTACTCGATTTTCTCAAGCATTGTGATGCCGATCATCTTTATTTGGTTGGCGACATTATCGATGGCTGGGCCTTAAAACGCTCTTGGTTCTGGCAGCAAAGCCACAACGATGTGATCCAGAAAATTCTCAGAAAAGCCCGCAAAGGCACCAAGGTAACGTATATCCCCGGCAACCATGACGAAGGTGCAAGGCAGTTTTTAGGGCTGATGTTCGGGGAAATCATCATAGAAGATGAAGTTATCCACACCATGGCCAATGGTAAACGCTTTCTGGTGCTGCATGGCGATCGCTTTGATGGCGTTGTGCAATGCGCAAAATGGTTGGCAATTGTCGGTGACCGCCTCTATACCATTACATTGAAACTAAACCATTGGTTTAACCGGGCCCGTGCAAGATTTGGTCTGGGTTATTGGTCTTTATCACAGTTTCTGAAACATAAAGTGAAATCGGCAGTGAGTTTTGTATCCAATTTTGAAACCGCAGTCGCTGCCGAAGCAAAAACACTCGGTCTGGATGGCGTCATTTGCGGCCACATCCATAAAGCAGAAATGCGCGAAATTGATGGCGTGCTCTACTGTAATGATGGCGACTGGGTAGAAAGCCTGACCGCCCTCGTTGAATTACCAACAGGTGAATTACGCATCCTTACTTGGCAAAAATTCTTTCATGAGCAGCAAACAGAGCTTATCAACCTGTACGCACCTAATTCACCCCTTTTCGAAGGAATGACAGCATGAATATTTTGATTGTGACCGATGCATGGGAACCTCAGGTAAACGGCGTGGTTCGCACCCTCAAGCAAACCCGGCAAGAACTGGAGCATCTGGGTCACATCGTTGATGTGCTCCCCCCCTCGAATTCAAAACCATCCCTTGCCCCACCTACCCAGAAATTCAGCTATCGCTGTTTCCTGGCAGAAAGATTGCTCAGCGCATCAAAACATTCAAACCGGACGCTATCCATATCGCTACCGAAGGCCCCTTAGGGCTGTCTGCGCGCCGCTACTGCATCCGCAACAAACTCCCCTTCACCACCGCCTATCACTCGCGTTTCCCGGAATATGTACAGCTGCGTATTGGTATTCCTCTTTCATGGACTTACGCTTGGCTGGCCCGCTTCCATAATGCAGCAGAAGCCGTCATGGCCCCTACTCACGTTGTAGTAAAAGACTTAGAAGCACGCGGTTTCAAAAAAGTAGTGATGTGGTCTCGCGGCGTCGATCTCAAAATATTCAGCCCAGGTGACAGAGAACGTCTGCAAACCCGCCACCCGATTTTTGTCTATGTAGGCCGTGTAGCCGTAGAAAAAAACATAGAAGCATTTTTAGAGCTCGATTTACCCGGCTCGAAGTGGGTATGCGGAGATGGCCCTGCGGCAGCACAATTACGCGCCAAATATCCCGATATCAACTGGCTGGGTGTACTTAGCCAGGAAGAGCTTGCTAAAGTTTATAACGCGGCTGATTCTTTTGTTTTTCCATCAAAAACAGATACTTTCGGTTTAGTTCTGCTTGAAGCAATGGCCTGCGGCTGCCCCGTAGCTGCTTATCCAGTCACCGGCCCGATTGATGTCATTGGTGCAGATGGCCCTGGAGCACTTAATGCTGATTTACAAAAAGCCTGCCTAGACTCTTTAAAATTAAGCCGAGAAGAAGTACGCAAGCACGCAGAAAAATTTTCATGGGCCGCAGCCAGCCAGCAGTTTCTGGCGCACCTGCACCCATTCACACCCACAGCCCAAAACGAACTGGCGCTAAGCCTTGCAAACACGGGTGAATAAACCAACGATGGCATCACAGGTGTAGATTTTGTAGCTTGGGTTAGCAGTCTGCGTGCGAGGTTTACCTCGCGTAGGTTGGGTTAGCAGCCTTATCGCGTAACCCAACACGCCAACCATCAAGATGGCCGCTACGCTACAGCGCGCATTTCTTCCGCGCAAAGCAAAACCCCCGCCTCTTTCGAGTACGGGGGTCTTGGTACGGCTTAGGGTGTCTGGCAATGACCTACTTTCACACAGGTAATCTGCACTATCATCGGCGCTAAGGTGTTTCACTGTCCTGTTCGGGATGGGAAGGAGTGGGACCACCTCGCTATGGTCGCCAGACTTTAACGGGTTAACTCGTTGCACTTACTGCTCTGCAACGCGTTCAGTTCAATAGAAGAAGTAATATATTACCTTGTACTGCTTGTTTCTCAAATTCAGCTCTAATCTTGGGTAGATTATACCGTCGCACACACGCGCTTCAGGTTATAGGATCAAGCCTTACGGGCAATTAGTATCGGTTAGCTTAACGCATTACTGCGCTTCCACACCCGACCTATCAACGTCCTGGTCTCGAACGACCCTTTAAAAGGCTTAAAGCCTTGGGGAAATCTCATCTTGAGGCGAGTTTCGCGCTTAGATGCTTTCAGCGCTTATCTCTTCCAGATTTAGCTACCCGGCGATGCCACTGGCGTGACAACCGGTACACCAGAGATCTGTCCACTCCGGTCCTCTCGTACTAGGAGCAGCCCCCCTCAAATTTCCAACGCCCACTGCAGATAGGGACCAAACTGTCTCACGACGTTTTGAACCCAGCTCACGTACCACTTTAAATGGCGAACAGCCATACCCTTGGGACCGGCTACAGCCCCAGGATGTGATGAGCCGACATCGAGGTGCCAAACTCCGCCGTCGATGTGAACTCTTGGGCGGAATCAGCCTGTTATCCCCGGAGTACCTTTTATCCGTTGAGCGATGGCCCTTCCATTCAGAACCACCGGATCACTATGTCCTGCTTTCGCACCTGCTCGACTTGTCTGTCTCGCAGTTAAGCCGCCTTATGCCATTACACTATCAGTACGATGTCCGACCGTACCTAGGCGACCTTCGAGCTCCTCCGTTACAATTTGGGAGGAGACCGCCCCAGTCAAACTGCCTACCATGCACGGTCCCCGATCCGGATAACGGACCAAGGTTAGAACCTCAAAGGGGTCAGGGTGGTATTTCAAGGACGACTCCACACAGACTAGCGTCCATGCTTCAATGTCTCCCACCTATCCTACACAAACCACTTCAAAGTCCAATGCAAAGCTACAGTAAAGGTTCACGGGGTCTTTCCGTCTAGCAGCGGGGAGATTGCATCTTCACAAACATTTCAACTTCGCTGAGTCTCAGGAGGAGACAGTAGGGCCATCGTTACGCCATTCGTGCGGGTCGGAACTTACCCGACAAGGAATTTCGCTACCTTAGGACCGTTATAGTTACGGCCGCCGTTTACTGGGACTTCAGTCAAGAGCTTGCACCCCATCATTTAATCTTCCAGCACCGGGCAGGCGTCACACCCTATACGTCGTCTTTCGACTTTGCAGAGTGCTGTGTTTTTGATAAACAGTCGCAGCCCCCATTTCTCTGCGACCCATGTCAGCTCCAGCCGCAAGGGCCTTCACCTAATATGGGCTCACCTTCTCCCGAAGTTACGGTGATAATTTGCCGAGTTCCTTCTCCTGAGTTCTCTCAAGCACCTTAGAATTCTCTTCCTACCCACCTGTGTCGGTTTGCGGTACGGTCAATATAAAGCTGAAGCTTAGAGGCTTTTCTTGGAAGCATAGGATCAATCACTTCAGTCCGAAGACTTCGTCGTCACGTCTCAGCGTTAAAGCAGCCCGGATTTGCCTAAGCCACACGCCTACTCGCTTAAACCCACTATTCCAACAGTGGGCTGACCTACCTTTCTCCGTCCCCCCATCGCACTTTATATCGGTACGGGAATATTAACCCGTTGTCCATCGACTACGCATTTCTGCCTCGCCTTAGGGGCCGACTCACCCTGCGCCGATGAACGTTGCGCAGGAAACCTTGGGTTTTCGGTGTGCGGGCTTTTCACCCGCATTATCGCTACTCATGTCAGCATTCGCACTTCCGATACCTCCAGCATCCTTCTCAAGACACCTTCGCAGGCCTACGGAACGCTCCTCTACCATATGCACATCGTGCATATTCGCGTCTTCGGTTATCAGTTTGAGCCCCGTTACATCTTCCGCGCAGGACGACTCGACCAGTGAGCTATTACGCTTTCTTTAAATGATGGCTGCTTCTAAGCCAACATCCTGGCTGTCTATGCCTTCCCACCTCGTTTTCCACTTAACTGATTATTTGGGACCTTAGACGGCGATCTGGGTTGTTTCCCTCTTGACCATGGACGTTAGCACCCACAGTCTGTCTCCCATGCTCGCACTTGACGGTATTCAGAGTTTGCCATGGTTTGGTAAGTCGCGATGACCCCCTAGCCATAACAGTGCTTTACCCCCGTCAGTGATACATGAGGCACTACCTAAATAGTTTTCGAGGAGAACCAGCTATTTCCAAGTTTGTTTAGCCTTTCACCCCTATCCACAGCTCATCCCCTAATTTTGCAACATTAGTGGGTTCGGACCTCCAGTGCGTGTTACCGCACCTTCATCCTGGCCATGGATAGATCACTTGGTTTCGGGTCTACGCCCAGCAACTATGCGCCCTATTCGGACTCGGTTTCCCTACGCCTCCCCTACTCGGTTAAGCTTGCTACTGAACGTAAGTCGCTGACCCATTATACAAAAGGTACGCAGTCACCCCATTTTGCAAGGGCTCCCACTGTTTGTATGCATCCGGTTTCAGGTTCTATTTCACTCCCCTCCCGGGGTTCTTTTCGCCTTTCCCTCACGGTACTGGTTCACTATCGGTCGATGATGAGTATTTAGCCTTGGAGGATGGTCCCCCCATCTTCAAACAGGATTTCTCGTGTCCCGCCCTACTTGTCGCATGCTTAGTACCAACCAATCTTTTTCGTGTACGGGGCTATCACCCACTGTCGCCAGACTTTCCAGACTGTTCCACTAAAGTTTGATTTATCACATGCAGGCTCTTCCCATTTCGCTCGCCACTACTTTGGGAATCTCGGTTGATTTCTTTTCCTTCGGCTACTTAGATGTTTCAGTTCGCCGAGTTCGCTTCTCATGACCTATGTATTCAGTCATGGATGACCCAAAAGGGCCGGGTTTCCCCATTCGGATATCACGGGATCAATGCTTATTTGCCAGCTCCCCGTGCTTTTCGCAGGCTAACGCGTCCTTCTTCGCCTATCATCGCCAAGGCATCCACCAGATGCACTTAGTCGCTTGATCCTATAACCTCAAACACGTATCAACAAAGTTAATACAATTCGAAGTATCTGATTTCGCTTTGTTTGCGACATCGATTATTCAGTTCTGACTTCGAACAATCGATTTTGATACAATCTACCCTTATTTATTTCTAAATTTGAGTATTACTTCTTCTATTTTTTTAAAGATCAAGTTACTGTCTTGCTGATTTTAGAAACCAGAATAAATGTGACTTTATTAAATCACATCAATTCTGAATCCTAATCAACAATCCCTAAACCTACAGTCGATGAGTGTGAGTACTCAATCCAAAAGTCTTCTCTTGAAAGGAGGTGATCCAGCCGCAGGTTCCCCTACGGCTACCTTGTTACGACTTCACCCCAGTCATGAATCCCACCGTGGTAAGCGGCCTCCTTACGGTTAGCCTACCTACTTCTGGTGAAACCCATTCCCATGGTGTGACGGGCGGTGTGTACAAGGCCCGGGAACGTATTCACCGCGACATGCTGATCCGCGATTACTAGCGATTCCGACTTCATGGAGTCGAGTTGCAGACTCCAATCCGGACTACGATCGGTTTTATGAGATTAGCTTCCACCTCGCGGCTTGGCAACCCTCTGTACCGACCATTGTATGACGTGTGAAGCCCTAGCCATAAGGGCCATGAGGACTTGACGTCATCCCCACCTTCCTCCGGTTTGTCACCGGCAGTCTCCTTAAAGTGCCCAACTAAATGGTAGCAACTAAGGACAAGGGTTGCGCTCGTTGCGGGACTTAACCCAACATCTCACGACACGAGCTGACGACAGCCATGCAGCACCTGTGTATTGGTTCCTTGCGGCACTCCCAATCTCTCAGGGATTCCAACCATGTCAAGGCTAGGTAAGGTTTTTCGCGTTGCATCGAATTAATCCACATCATCACCGCTTGTGCGGGCCCCCGTCAATTCCTTTGAGTTTTAGCCTTGCGGCCGTACTCCCCAGGCGGTCTACTTCACGCGTTAGCTGCGTTACTAAGGAACGAATTCCCCAACAACTAGTAGACATCGTTTAGGGCGTGGACTACCAGGGTATCTAATCCTGTTTGCTCCCACGCTTTCGTGCATGAGTGTCAGTATTAGCCCAGGGGGTTGCCTTCGCCATCGGTGTTCCTCCGCATCTCTACGCATTTCACTGCTACACGCGGAATTCCACCCCCCTCTGCCATACTCTAGTTGACCAGTTTGCAATGCAATTCCCAGGTTGAGCCCGGGCTTTCACATCACACTTAATCAACCACCTGCGCACCCTTTACGCCCAGTAATTCCGATTAACGCTGGACCCTACGTATTACCGCGGCTGCTGGCACGTAGTTAGCCGGTCCTTATTCTTCCGGTACTGTCATCCCAATGGATATTAGCCACTAGGATTTCCTCCCGAACAAAAGCGCTTTACAACCCGAAGGCCTTCTTCACGCACGCGGCATTGCTGGATCAGGCTTGCGCCATTGTCCAAGATTCCCCACTGCTGCCTCCCGTAGGAGTCTGGACCGTGTCTCAGTTCCAGTGTGGCGGATCGTCCTCTAAGACCCGCTACAGATCGTGGCCTTGGTGAGC